>JAJRSD010000073.1 GCA_024278975.1 Bacteroidota bacterium | reverse complement strand
GAAGTTAAATCACTTAATAATATGACATAACTTTTTTGTGAAATTACAAACTTCTATATTCGTATAGAGTGGCATTGCTATGTCTTAAAAACAAAGTGAATTGAAAAAGTTTTAAAAAAAACTACTTTCGGAATTGCTGTTTATTGGATTTTAATTACCTTTTAATTTCCCCTTACAAAGTATAATTCTTCCTGACTGAAATGTGCCAGAGGAGAAAAAATAATAGATTTCTCGTTATATGTGAAATACTTTGGCTTCACATCTTTGTTCTTAATTACTCTCAAATATTTAGCCATATTGCAATCTTAAGGCATAATTTTAATATTCAAAATAAAAGCTGTCTGATATTTAAGTTTTAATGAATTCAACCTTTTATAAATAAAATACGATGCAAGCTAAAAATCTCTGTTTAAACCATAATTTCGCCTCATTGTAGTTTTTTTAGACTTCCGAAATTAATAATTTATAAACAGTGTCCGAGTATCTCAGTCAAGTTTTATATTTTTAGCGTGTTGTAATTCTTATAATTTAAGTGAAACGATATATAAACACCATCTCTGCATTTCAGTTTTACCAGTTGGTAAAGTACGCCACGTTAATATTAATTGGCGTTGTTTTTACCAAAACTGCGTTAACTCAAAACTCAATTGGCGAGTACGAAACTTTTGTGTTTATTGCCGGTGCAGTAAGTTTTTTTTGGTTGAATGGTTTGCTGAAAGCACTGCTTCCTCTTTCGGCACAAAAAGATAAATCGAATATATTTAGTGCATTTGTGGTTATTCAGTTGTTTAGTTTGATTGCTGCATTGCTGCTATTTTTACTACAACCTCTCTTTTCCGGTTTTTTACTGAATAACAAAGAAATACCGGAAATTGGATTGTTACTTCTATTTTTAGTTTTTGGTATCCCGGCATATTTAGTCGAATATTTTTATCTCATAAAAAAGCAAAACAGCGCAATAATTATATATGCAACTATCTCGTTTTTAATACAATTTGTATTGGTAGTTTTACCGCCTGTCTTGGGTTACGGAATTACAATTGCGCTAAAAGGATTGGTGATTTCATCGGTGCTGCGTTGGCTTTGGCTTTGGGTTTTATTGATTTCAAATTCCGAAATTCATTTTTCGCTTGCCTTTGTAAAAGAACATTTAAAACTTGGCGGGCCGCTTGTTGCTGCAACTTTTTTAAGTGGCTCGGCACAATTTGTCGATGGGTTTATTGTAACATCGAAATTTAACGACGAAACTTTTGCAGTTTTTCGTTACGGTGCCCGCGAGCTGCCACTGGCAATGTTACTGGCAAACGCTTTAAGCAACGCTCTGCTTTCTGATTTTGCGATAAAAGAGAACTTAAAACAAAATCTGGCAAAATTAAAAAGCAGCGTTTCAAAACTTATGCACTTTCTTTTTCCGGTTACTGCTGTTTTATTACTGATTTCGCACTCTGCTTTTCCGGTTATTTTTAATGCCCAGTTTGCCGGGAGTGCAACTATTTTCAATGTTTATTTACTACTTATAATTAGTAGATTGCTGATGCCGCAAACCATTTTAAACGGCTTGAAAATTACAAAACCAATAATGTATGCGGCACTTTTCGAACTTGTTATAAATGTTGCACTCAGCTTAATTTTAGTTCAGTTTTTAGGAATTGCAGGAATTGCAATAGCCACTTTTGTTGCCTATCTTTTCGAAAAAATATATCTCGCTATAATTGTAAAATCGAAATTAAATATTGCTATTGCAGATTACATTCCTGTAAATATTTACACATTATATTCTGTTGGAACAGTTGTAATATTTATTTTTGTTGAACTTATTATCAAATAATATGGATTTTATTCTCGATAACAATAACTCTGAAAAGTACTACCAATCACTTCTATCAAAAATAAAACTGCTTAGAAACGGCGATATTGCTGATGCGATGAAACGTACCGGCGCTCATTATAAAATGAACTGGGGCGTTTCGCTGGTTATACTCAGGCAAATGGCAAAAGAGTTTGAGCCCGACCACGTTCTCGCCCTAAAACTCTGGAATAAACAGTGGCGCGAAACAATGATTTTAGCAATGCTGTTAGACGAACCCCAAAAAGTTACCGAAGAGCAGATGGATTTCTGGACAAAGAGTTTCGAGAGTATCGAAATTGCAGAAATTGCGTCAACACATTTATGGGTGAAAAGTAAATTTGCTTTTGTAAAAGCACTGGAGTGGTGCCGGGGTAAAAAACATCTCGTTCGTTTTACCGGAATCCATCTGATTGGCAGGCTGGCAATTACAGAGAAACAAGCCATCGACGAAATGTTCGAAGCCTATTTCGATGAATTTCCAACTCTGGCAAAAGACAAAAAACTTTATACCGTTTTGTACCGAACAATAATTGCGCTCGGAACACGCTCTAAATATCTGAACGAAAGCTGTATTGAATTAACGAAAAATCTACAATTAAGCAACTCTGAAATTGCAGTAAAACTTGGCGAAGAGTTGTACGAAGAACTAAATAGTGGGTATGTACAGGATGCTTTATAAATAACTTATTGTACATTTGACATTTAAATATTCTGGATATGAAAAATTTATCAAATAAACAGCTCAACTTTGTAGTTGTTTTACGCGTTGTCGTAGGATGGCATTTTTTATACGAAGGGTTGTCGAAATTATTTACACCCGGTTGGTCGTCTGCCGAGTTTTTATTTTTATCGAATTGGTGGTTTGCCCCGTTTTACCATTGGATAGCAGAAACTCCTACGGTTTTGGCAGTTGCCGATTTCCTAAATGTGTGGGGTTTAATTCTTATCGGGCTCGCACTGTTTATTGGTTTGTTCGAACGAGTTGCGGTTATTTCGGGGGTTGCACTTTTAATAATGTATTATTTTGCAAACCCACCATTTGTTGGTAACGATTTTGGTGTTCAAACCGAAGGTAACTATCTGATAGTTAATAAAAATATGATAGAGGTTTTCGCTCTCCTAATATTTTGGGTGATACCTACCAGCAAATATATTGGCATAGATAAATTTATTTCCAGAAAAAAAGAGCCAAAAATAATGCCTTTGGTAAATAAAACCGACCGAACAGAAAATGAACCTAAAACAGAACCTACGGCAAAAGAGTCGGAGCATTTAAAAAGAAGGGAACTGTTAAAAGGGTTGGCAACAATTCCAGTTTTAGGAGTTTTTGGCGTAGCTTTATACCGACAGCGAAAATGGGATAGCTGGGAGGATAAAAACCTTGTGGATGCCAAAACCAGCGCATCAACAAAGAGTTTCAATTCGGTTGCCCTAAAACAATTGAAACAGAAAATACCAACCACAACAGTTGCAGGGCACGAATACAGCCGGCTTATTTTAGGCGGAAATTTACTTTCGGGGTGGGCACATTCGCGCGATTTACTTTATGTTTCGCAGTTGGTAAAAGCATATCATAATAAAGACCGGATTTTTTCGACTCTGCTGCTTGCCGAAAAATGTGGAATAAATACACTACTTACAAACCCCGTTCTTTGTTCGTTAATTACTGAATACTGGAAACGCGGAATTGGAGATATTCAGTTTATTTCAGATTGTGCCGGGCTCGATTACGATGATAAAGGAGCACATGCATCTCAGTTTGATGTTTTTTTAGACAGGATAAAACTTGCCATCGACTCTGGTGCAGCAGCGTGTTATATACAGGGCGAAACTGCCGACTACTATTTGCAAAATGGTAAAAGAGATGATTTAGAAAAAGCCATGCAATATGTAACAGACAGAAATGTCTCTTTAGGAATTGGAGCACACCGGATTGAAACAATTCAGACCTGCGTTGAAAATGGGTATAATCCCGATTTCTGGATGAAAACTTTGCACGACCACAATTACTGGTCGGCAAGACACCCCGAGTGGCATGACAATATGTACTGTTTTAAGCCATCGGAAACTATTAAATACATGGAGTCGTTGCCACAACCATGGATTGCTTTTAAAGTTATGGCAGCCGGTGCAATTCAGCCCAAAGAGGCATTTAACTATGCTTTCCAGAATGGTGCCGATTTTATTTGTGCCGGAATGTACGATTTCCAAATGGTAGAAGATGTAAATATTGTCAACGATATTTTAATGGGCGGAGTAAAACGAAAACGACCGTGGATAGTATAAATAGTTTTCAGTCGCAGTCGCAGTTTACAGTTTAAAACGGAAATCTTATATCGAACTCAGGTTACTACTGTTTTTTTCTGCCAACTCTGACTGGGCACTGCAACTAATCACCCTTCAACTGCAAACCTGTCATGCAAATTCGAGTGGCAGGAAAATTGTTTCTTTGCAAACTCGTTGGTTCAGCAGTTTAAATAAACACAGAACTTTAAACGTTGTACCCGGAACATTGAACTCGAAATTCGCAACTTTTTAATTATGATGAATATTACAAAATCTTCGAATCCTATTTTTAAGGAACAGGTTTTTAGCAAAGGATACACCTCTGCAACCGATGTGATGACAGTAAACGGTACAATTAATAAAACCGCACTGATGTTGTTAATTGTGGTTGCCGGTGCAGTTTATACGTGGGGTAAGTTTTTTAATGCAATTGCAGTAAATCCCGAAGCTGGTACAGCAGCGGTGTTGCCGTGGCTGATAGTTGGAGGAATTGGCGGATTAATTACTGCCTTGGTTACAATTTTCCGACCACAACATTCCGGGATTTCGGCACCTGTTTACGCCGCTTTTGAAGGGTTGCTTCTGGGAGGATTATCGGCAATGTTCGAAATGATGTACCCCGGAGTTGTAATGCGTGCTGTTGCTTTAACGCTGGCAGTGTTTTTTATAATGCTGTTTTTATTCCGCTCAGGAATTATCAAAGTTACCGAAAAATTTAAAATGGGAATTTTTGCAGCAACTGCCGGAATTGCAATTATTTATTTTGTGAGTTTTATTGGTAGTATGTTTGGTGCGCCAATGTCTTTTCTCCATGGAAATAGTAATATGAGCATCGGCTTCAGTCTGGTTGTTGTGGGAATTGCAGCACTAAATTTAGTGCTCGATTTTTCTTTTATCGAAAAAGCTTCAAATTCAGGCGCCCCAAAATATATGGAATGGTACGGTGCATTCGGATTGATGGTAACTCTAATCTGGCTTTATCTCGAAATATTGAGATTGCTGTCGAAACTGGCGAGTCGAAATTAAGAAAGTTAGCAGTCTCAGTCTCTGTTTAC
This sequence comes from Bacteroidota bacterium, assembly GCA_024278975.1. Taxonomy (GTDB): domain Bacteria; phylum Bacteroidota; class Bacteroidia; order Bacteroidales; family Prolixibacteraceae; genus Draconibacterium. The sequence goes on along the minus strand of JAJRSD010000073.1, from coordinate 33,561 downwards.
AGAAAGAAGGGATTCCATCTTTTTAAAAACAAGGAGTACCTTTTCAGTAAAATTTTCAAATAGTTTTACACCCATTTACTATATTTGCTACTTGTTCATTCAAAATAGTAAGAATGCAGTTAATTGAAGTAAATAACAATAAAAGCCGAAAGCAGTTTCATAAAATCCCTCATCTTATTTATAAGAACGACCCAAATTGGGCTGCGCCAATACAGGGAATGGTCGAAAATATTTTCGACCCCTCAAAAAATAAAACCTTTAAAAATGGCAAAGCAATTCGCTGGGTTTTGGTTGATGACGATGGAACCCTTTTGGGACGAATTGCCGCATTTATCAATTTTAACCTATCGAAAACTTATGACCAACCCACCGGCGGATGTGGTTTTTTTGAATGTATCGACAGTCAGGATGCGGCAAATATACTTTTTAATGCAGCTGTTAACTGGAATAAAAAAAATGGCATGGAAGCCATGGACGGCCCCATAAATTTTGGTGAAAACTTTATGAACTGGGGATTACTTGCTGATGGATTTATGCCACAAGGTTACGGAATGCCGTACAATCCTAAATACTACGAAAAACTTTTTCGCGAGTTTGGGTTCGAAGTTTACTTTGAACAATACACTTTTCACATGGATTATTCGGTACCATTTCCAGAGCGTTTTTGGAAAATTGCAGGATGGATTGCCCAAAAACCTGGCTATACTTTTAAACATCTTAACTTCAAAGAGATAGATAAATTTGTTGATGATATTTGCACGGTTTACGAAGCAGCCTGGTCGATGCACGAGCATTTTAAACCACTCGATCCCGAAGATTTGTACGACTTTATTAATGATTCAAAACCAATTCTCGACCCCGAAATGATTTGGTTTGCATACCACGAAAATAAGCCAATTGCAATGTTTGCGATGATTCCGGATATCAATCAAATTCTGCAAAAACTAAACGGAAAACTAAATTTATTGGGAATTGCCAAATTTCTATATTACAAGAGAAAAAAAATAATGACCCGCACACGAATTTTGTTGATGGGAGTTGATGAAAAATATCAGCGTTACGGAATTGAATCTGCAATTTTCTGGCACCAGGATAAGTTGATGAAAAAAAAGCCTCAATATACTGAGGTCGAGCTATCGTGGGCTGGCGACTTTAATCCTAAAATTCTTGCGTTATACAAATCGGTGGGTGGCAAAAAAGCTAAAACACATTACACAATGCGGTATCTGTTCGACCGAAACAAACCATTTAAACGTGCACCGATTATTGACTAATCTTCTTTGAATTGAAATGCAGGTTATTTTTAACACAAAAAGCAAATACTTTTTTGGTTTGTAACGAACAATATTTATCTTTGCAGCCCAAATTAAAAAGGATTAATAACAATAACAGAATGGATTACAGTTTAAAAATGTAACCATTCGATATAAAACTAAAAGAAATGAGACAAGGAATACATCCGAAAGAATACAGAGTAGTTGCCTTTAAAGATATGTCGAACGGACATACTTTCTTAACCAAATCTACTGTAACCACAAAAGAGATGGAGACTGTTGACGGTGTTGAATACCCATTGTACAAACTCGAAATTTCTAACACTTCGCACCCATTTTACACAGGTAAAGTTAAATTGGTTGATACTGCCGGACGTGTTGATAAATTCATGAGCCGCTACGGAAAACACATGGAAAATAGAAAAAAATAATTTTTTTTCGTTACGATATTTAAAACATTCGTCAGTTGGCGGATGTTTTTTTTTGCCTAATCAGGTAATTTTGTCGTAATTTCTCGTTTGTTAAATGAACAAAAAGCAATTATCTGCATTTTCATTGAATGGCACAGCAATTGCAAAACAACCTGCTTGTTATAAAAAATATCTGGTTACGCCAGATTGTCACAAATTAGTATAAAATGGGAAAAGTTAGAAGAACATCAATTCAAAATATATTTGGTTCGGGATTAATGGACAACGAATCGGAATTTCTACCGATTATAGCCGATGGTGATGATAAAGATTTAAAAAATATTGAAGTGCCCGATGTACTTCCAATTCTTCCTTTGCGCAACACTGTTCTTTTTCCGGGAGTTGTTTTGCCAATTACTGTTGGCAGAAAACGGTCGTTGGATTTGATACGCGATGTAAACAGTGGCAGTAAATTTTTGGGTACAATTGCACAAAAAGATTATACTGTTGATCATCCCAAACCTGATGATTTATATTCAATTGGCACGGTAGCAGAAATACTTAAAATACTGGAAATGCCAGACGGTTCAACCTCGGTAATTATTCAGGGGAAAAGGCGATATTCAATTCGCGAATTTATCTCGGAAGAACCATATTTTAAAGCCAAAGTAGAACCGTTAACCGATGTTACTTCGCAAAATGATAATGAATTTAATGCCATTGTAGGGTCGTTAAAAGACCTATCGATAAAGATTGCACAGTTCACTGCAAATGTTCCGCCCGAAGCAACTTTTGCAGTAAAAAATATCGAGAACTCTACTTTCCTAATCAACTTTATTTGCTCGAATACCGATATTAGTGTTGAAGATAAACAGAAACTTCTGGAGATTGAAAGCCTAAAAGACCGTGGTATTCAGGCAATCAGTTTTTTGGTGAAAGAGGTGCAGATGCTTGAGCTGAAACATGATATTCAGTCGAAAGTAAAAACTGATATGGACAAACAGCAACGCGAGTTTATGTTGAACCAGCAGATGAAAACCATTCAGGACGAATTGGGAGGAAATCCGGTTGAGCAAGAAATTAATGAACTTAAAGAGAAAGCCAAAAAGAAAAAGTGGAATAAAGAAGTTGCTGATTTTTTCAATAAGGAAGTTGAGAAACTTGCACGTTTAAATCCGGCTGCGGGAGAATATTCGGTGCAGTTTACTTTTTGTCAGACTCTGCTTGATTTACCGTGGAATGAATATACAGATGATAATTTCGACCTGAAAAATGCAACAAAAGTTTTAGACGAAGAGCACTACGGACTGGAAAAAGTAAAGGAGAGAATACTTGAACACCTCGCCGTTTTAAAGTTGAAAAACGATATGAAATCGCCGATTCTATGTTTATACGGCCCTCCCGGAGTTGGGAAAACTTCGTTGGGTAAATCGGTTGCCAAAGCACTGGGACGAAATTATGCACGGGTAAGTTTGGGTGGTTTAAGTGATGAGTCAGAAATCCGCGGACACCGTAAAACGTATATTGGCGCAATGCCCGGACGAATTATTCAGAATATAAAAAAAGCAAAATCATCGAATCCGGTTTTTATGCTCGATGAAATAGACAAAGTATCGAAACATTTTCATGGCGACCCTGCCTCGGCACTTTTGGAAGTTTTAGACCCGGAGCAGAACTCAGAGTTTCACGACAATTATGTGGAGCAAGACTACGACCTTTCGAGAGTGATGTTTATTGCAACAGCAAATACACTTAGCACAATTGCACCCGCACTGCGCGACCGTTTAGAGTTGATTGAAGTGAGTGGCTACCTTGTTGAAGAGAAAATTGAAATTGCCAAGCGTCATCTTATTCCAAAACAGTTAGAAAATCATGGACTTAAAAAAGGTGATGTCACATTCTCAAAAGATGTAATCGAACTGATTATTGATGGCTATTCGCGTGAATCGGGAGTGCGCGAATTAGATAAGAAAATTGCAAAAGTAATTCGCCGAATTGCTAAAAAAATAGCTTTTGAAGAGAGTTACAATAAAAAACTATCGAAAACTGATATTCGCGAATATCTCGGAGTTACTGAATTTTCGAAAGAGCGTTATCAGGGAAATGATTTTGCCGGGGTTGTTACCGGACTTGCATGGACAGCCGTTGGTGGCGAGATTCTTTATGTTGAAACAAGTCTGAGCAAAGGAAAAGGTGGACTGACTTTAACAGGAAACCTTGGTGATGTTATGAAAGAGTCGGCGATGCTGGCACACGAATATCTTAAATCTCATGCCGAGAAACTGAATCTCAAACCGGAAGTTTTTTCTAACTGGAATGTGCATGTTCATGTCCCGGAAGGTGCAATTCCAAAAGATGGTCCGTCAGCCGGAGTTACGATGGTTACTTCGCTGGCATCGGCATTTACACAACGTAAAGTAAAAAAGAACCTGGCAATGACAGGTGAGATTACACTGCGTGGAAAAGTGCTGCCGGTGGGTGGAATAAAAGAGAAAATCCTTGCTGCCAAACGTGCCGGAATTACAGAAATTATCATTTCAGAACAAAACAAAAAGAACCTCGAAGAGATAAAAGAGGCATACTTAAAAGGGCTAAAATTTCACTTTGTAAAAACTGTTTTAGATGTTCTGGATATTGCACTGCTTAAAACAAAAGTGGATAATCCGATGAAAATTTCGTAGGGCATTTTGAAAATAGAGTTTTAATTTACGCCTTAATATGAAGTGAGTTATTTTCAATAAAATACTCAATATATTCTGGTATTTTTAGTCCCAGATAGTACGGTAAATTCATTAATAAATAAGGAGTTCCTTTTGGTGTAATATTTTTCTCAATACGAAATTCGCCTGCATAAATTCGCACAGCAAACGGATGGCTGGCTTGCTCAATAAACTGATGAAGTGACTTTAAGCTACCCGAACTTCCCGACTTTATCTCAATTGGAATAAGTTTATCTTTATAAGTAAAAACCAAATCGACTTCCGATGATGCCTGCTTTTTATCCCTCACCCAAAAATTGGGTTTTTTATCATTAAATATGTTTAGCGAAATTAGTTCCTGCGTAATTAAGTGTGGAATAATTGCTCCTTTAAAAGCTCTGCTTAAATCTTCAATTCCAAGCATTTGTCCCTGAATTCCTAACGAGTGATTTAGAATTCCCGTATCTAAAAATTGCATTCGGGGCGATTTTCTTAAATCAGGTTTTGCAGGAATTTCAATATCGGTAGTCGGATAAATTAATCGCATTATTTTTGCATCATCAAGATTCCGCATCGACTCACCCACTTCCCTCGACCTGTAATTTGAGTTGCCAAAATTTTGAAATTTGATACGTTGGTCAATATAAAATGGAGCGGTATTTATAATGTGTTTAATTACCTTTCTTTCGGTATCATTGGTTGTATATTTCTCCACATCATTTTTGTAAGTACCCCAAATACTCTCGTAAATACGGGGTAAATCTGCCATGCTTCTGTTTTGCATATATACTTTTATTACCTCCGGCATTCCACCCGAAATGGCATAATTATTAAATAATTTCATCAATGTTTGATGGGCAGCAGGGTTTATCGGAACTTTATGAAATTGCTCAACTGCGACTTTGTGCTCAATTGCTTCCAAGTATTCACCAAAATTTAACGGGTACAGATATAAAAACTCAACTCTCCCAACAGGAAAGCTTTTTACTTTTTTCATTGCAAACTCCAAAAGCGAACCCGCAGAAATTATGTGCAAATCAGGCAGTTCTTCATAAAAATAACGCAACAACCCAATAGCTTTTGGCGATTCCTGAATTTCATCAATAAACAGCAGCGTTTCACCAAGAGATTTAAATGCAATATTCTTGGCAATAAAAAGCATTTCCACAATTGTTTTTACATCATCGTACTCTTCAAAATAAAACCTGTCAGCTTTTTTTTCTAAATTTAAGAGTATGCTGAATTTATATTTTGACGCAAATTGCTGTATTAAAGTTGTCTTTCCAACCTGCCTCGCACCTCTCAGCACAAGTGGCTTCCTGAAAACACTTTCTTTCCATACGTGTAAACTTCTTGTAATATGTCGATTAAAGCTCATTTGTAATGTCTTTTTGTAACAAAGTCAGGGCAAATATACAAACATTTTGTAACAAAGTCAACCCAGTTTGGCAACAATCTTGTAACAAAGTCAACCCAGTTTAGAGATTTCCTCGTAATAAAGTCAGGGCAAATATTTCAAAAATAACTTTTATGTTTTTTTTCGTAACGAATTAAAACGAAACTTGTAATTTGCACGAAGTAATTATTACCCATTAACAAAACAATTTGAATGGAATTATTTGAAGCGAAAAATATAGACAAGGTTTTTGCCACAACGCAAGCACTTACCGATGTAAGTATTTCGGTAAAAGAGCAAAGTATTTTCGGGTTGCTGGGACCAAACGGAGCCGGCAAAACCACATTAATCAGAATTATAAATCAGATTACTGCACCCGACCGTGGTGAAATATTTCTGAATGGCAAAAAACTTACCCGCAAGGATATTACAAAAATTGGATACCTTCCTGAAGAACGTGGGCTTTATAAAAAATGAAGATTGGCGAACAGGCAATTTACCTTGCACAGTTAAAAGGATTGAGCAGGCAGGAAGCTATTAGGAACCTGAAACAGTGGTTCGAGAAGTTTGAAATAATGCCGTGGTGGAATAAAAAAGTTGAAGAGTTATCGAAAGGGATGCAGCAAAAAGTTCAGTTTGTTACAACCATTGTTCACAAACCCGAACTGCTTATTTTCGATGAACCTTTTAGCGGTTTCGACCCAATAAACACAGAGCTGATAAAACAGGAGATTCTAAAACTTCGCGACGATGGCGCAACCGTAATTTTTTCAACTCATAACATGGGTTCAGTAGAAGAGCTTTGCGACAATATTGCGCTTATAAATAAATCGGTAAAAATTGAAGATGGAGCAACCGACGAAATTCGTAATAAATACAAATCTAATATCTACAAAATTAAATACCGGGGCGAATTCGAAAAAATAAATCAGGCTTTGGGAAATCAATTTAAAATTATCGAACACTCCGAATCAGAAAAAGAGAATGACCTGAAAGTTCAGTTTCTCAACGGAAACTCGAATAACGAGTTGCTACAAAGTATAATTCCGGTTTCAAAAATAATTGCTTTCGAAGAGATAATTCCGAGTATGAACGATGTATTTATTAAAGCTGTTGAAAAATCAAACAAAATATGAACAATACAATTCTAATTTTAAAGAACGAATATCTGAAACGGGTAAAGAAAAAATCGTTTATAATACTCACTTTATTGGTACCATTTTTGTTTGCCGGAATGTTTGCATTGATAGTATTCCTATCGGTTAACGACGACAAAAAAGAGCGTACAATAGCTGTTTTCGATGAATCGACCATGTTCCTTGGCGAGTTTGGAGAAGAAGGTTATACAAAATATAATTTTATCCAAAACGAAGAATATGCAGAATTAAAAAAAGGTTTAAAAAACAGTGATTATTACGCACTTTTGTACATTCCCAAAAATATTTATACAACAAATTCTGCCCAGTTAGTTTCCGACAAACAGTTACCTATTGAATTAACCGAGCAGATTGAACGAAAACTAAGTAGGTTTATCGAAAACGACAAACGTAAAAAAGTAGTGGAAGAGTCGGGTATTCCTGATTTGGAAAAGCAACTTGCAAATACGAAAACACGAATTAGTTTAAATACTTTAAAAATTTCGGAAACCGGTGAAACTACAAAAAGCTCATCGACGATTGCATTTATTGCAAGTTATGCCATGGGATTTATTATCTACTTTTTCGTGTTTATGTACGGTGCAATGGTTATGCGCAGTGTCATGGAAGAGAAAAAAAGCCGTATTATCGAGGTGATAATTTCGTCGGTAAAACCAAGCGAATTAATGGCAGGTAAAATAATTGGCACTGCATTGGTAGGACTTACACAAGTAGCGATTTGGATTGTTTTGGGCATTGTTACGCTGGTTGTAGTTCAGGGAGTTTTTACACCCGAAACTGCACAACAAATGGGACAAAGTATAATGGAAACCCAGCAACAAATGAACCCGGCAATGGCACAAGCCGCCGACCAAAACAAAGTAATGGAAGTTATGGAGTTGATTGGTAATCTGAATTTACCACTTATTTTGTTCGCATTTGTATTCTATTTCTTAGCCGGTTATCTATTGTACAGTTCGCTTTTAGGCGCAGTTGGTGCAGCGGTTGACAGCGAGGAAGATTCGCAGCAAATGGTTTTGCCGGTTACTTTCCCTCTTATTTTATCTATAATGCTGCTGTTTCCCATTGCAAGAAATCCTGAAGGCCCGGTTGCTTTTTGGGCTTCAATAATTCCGTTTACCTCACCGGTTGCAATGCTGGCTCGTGTACCTTACGGAATTCCAACATGGGAGCTTTTACTCTCGATGTTTTTATTGATTATTACTACTGTGGGAGCAATTTTCGCGGCTGCCAAAATTTATCGGGTCGGACTTTTAATGTACGGTAAAAAGGTGAATATTAAAGAGTTGATTAAATGGTTGAGATATAAAAACTAAGCTTTCCCAAATTTTAAAATTATTTATATTTCCATTTTATCAGCAAAATAATTTCTAAACTTGTTGATCCTATTATCTTTATGCCTTGTAAATTTTAATCACGAATGAACTCAACCCATTGGATAATTAAATACAGGTTAACAATAATTCTGCTATTTAGTGGAATTACTATTTTATCTCTTTTACTTTTCCCAAAACTGAAAATCAATTCTGATCTGGATAGCTACATGCCAAAAGGGACTGATAATCAGCAGCATCTTAGAAAACTCGATAGTATTTTTGGAGGTAGTGAAATGATTCTGCTAATGTTTCAGACAGAAGAAGTTTTAAACTCTTCAACACTAAAAAGAGTACAATCTATATCGGAAGAATTATCAGATTTAAAAGGTGTTGGTCGTTGTATCTCAGCTTTTGATGCACAGGATATTAGCATTGAAGATGGATTTATGAAAATGGTACCACTTCTTGATGAAATTCCTGAAACAGAAGAAGAGTTTAAAGAGTTAAAAATAAAAATTAGCACAAACAAAATGGCTTCGCGGTTTTTTGATTCAGATTTTAGCGTGGCCTCTATAATTGTTATCAAAGAGTCTGATATTTCTGATAAATTACTAATTGAGGAGATAAAAAGTATCATTCAAAAAAATCCGGGATCCGAGAAAGTTTTAATAGGCGGACAACCTTTTATTAGATATGCCATATCAGGAAATATAAAAAAAGACATTGTTTACCTTTTACCAATTGCATTAGTTTTGATGATACTTGTACTTTTTTTTGCATTTCGGGAATGGAAAGGTGTTTACCTGCCATTTTTAATTGTAATAATGAGCATGATTCTCTCCTTTGGAGTGATGGCATTATTGGGATGGCAAATTTCATTAATTACAATTTTACTTCCAATAATGCTTATAGCAATTGCCAATGATTATGGCATACACATGATGGCCCGATATCAGGAGTTAGTACAAAACAATCAACAAAAACCGATGGTAGAGATTTGTCAGCAAATCTACAACGATTTAAAACGTCCCATTATTATTACTGCTTTAACAACAATTGGAGGCGTTCTTGGGTTGCTCACACATACAATGATTCCGGCTGCTCAACTTGGTGTTTTAACTGCAATTGGAATTGCTTTTTCGTTATTATTAAGCATTTGGTTTTTGCCAGCACTATTATCATATCACAAACCAATTAGTTTTAATCGATTAAATAAAAGTTCAAAAAAATCTACTACAAATAAATGGTTAAATAAATTTAGTTACCTAGTTACCAATTTCCCAAAACGTGTAATAGTTGTATCGGGACTTATTGGAATTTTAGGATTTTTTGGTCTCTTTCTATTGAGGGTGGATACTAATATTGAAGGGTATTTTTTAGGTAATTCAGAAGTAAGTCAGAGCATTGAACTTATCAATAATAAATTTGGTGGTGCTCAATATGTTAGTGTCCTTTTTAAGGGCGACGTGTTATCGCCTGTTTTTTTAAACAGAATAGAGAACTACGAAAAAGAGTTATTAGACGATCCCGCAGTTGGAACAGTCAGTTCTCCTATAACTTTGATAAAAGAACTGAGCAAAGGGTTTTACACAAAAAATGAGAGGGGATACAATCAAATTCCAGCAACTGAAGATGAAGTATTTCAATTTATTGAGATTTTTACAATGGGAGGAAATGAAGAAGTTGTGGAACAATTTATAGATTATAACTACGAATACTCACGAATGCTTATCAGTTTAAAAGATGGGAGCAACAGCGAGGGTAAAAGATTGCTAAAGAAGTTACAAGAGTTAATGCAAAATGAGCCGAATTTAGAATTTATTGCAGGAACAATTTTCACTAAAATTACCTTAGCCGACATGGTTGTAAAGGGGCAAATAAAGTCGCTAATTCTTGCCATATTTGTTGTTTTTGTAATCCTCAGTATTATTTTTAAAACTTATAAAGCAGGTGTTTTATCGGCTCTGCCACTTACACTGGCAATATTACTTTTATTTGGTATCATGGGATTTTTAGGAATTGCAATCGATATTGCCACAGCACTCCTTTCGTCGATAATGATTGGCGTTGGAATAGATTATACAATTCACTTTTTATGGCGTTTCAAAGAAGAAATTGCATTGGGAAACAATTATAAGAAAGCAGCTAATATAACACTTACTACAACCGGGAGAGGGATAATTTTTAATGCTCTCTCAGTAATTATTGGGTTTCTTGCATTAACTTTTTCTAATTTTGCACCGCTACGTTTCTTTGGGGCTTTAGTAGTAATATCTATTGCAACATGTTTGTTAAGTGCATTAATTCTTGTCCCGTCAATTGTAATAATTGTTAAACCAAAGTTTCTTGAAAAGAGTAAATAGCAATGAAATTATCAATAAAAGCAATAGTATTTTTTAATGTTTTATTTATCTCAAGTTTATTCTTGTCTGCCCAAAATGCAAAAGATATTTTTTTGAATGCAACAAAGCAACTCGTTTCAAAAAATTTAGAAATAGGAATGAGAATTAATTCTACTGACAAAAAAGGAAGAGTAAAAAAGAAAGAATTTGTTGTGTTACTTGCAAAATTAGGTGAAATAGAAAAAATGAAAGTTAGCTGGGAAAAACCAGAACGAGCTAAAGGAATAACCGTAATTATTACAACTCCTCCAAACGATATTGGCGTAATTGAAGTTTATACTCCTTCCAACGGAAAGGTGCGTAAACTTAAAGCCACCGAAGAAAATATGAATATGGTGGGCTCGGAGTTTAGTCTGATGAATATGGATATGGGAAAAGAAGAGAATCTAACTTTTAATTATTTAGGACAAGAGAAAATAGAGGGCAAAATTTGTCATATAATTGAAGCAAAGGACAAAGAAAAGAAGGGACAATCGAAAGGAGTATTTTTTATTGAAGAAAATACTTTTCAGATTTTACAAATAAATATTTTTGATAATAAGGGAAAACAAACTACCGAAGTTAATATGTCGGACTATGAGCCAATTGCTAATTTGCATAATAAAATACACCCAAAACATATTGTAAGTAAAGATTTGAAAAAGCAAAAAAGGACTGACATTGAAGTGATGAGAATTAATTATCAGTCTGATATTAAAGAAGCAGATTTTTCACTACCCGAACAGAATAAATAGAGACGTATTTTACAAATTCAATTTCAAATAAGCATCTTTAATTTCGTTATAGGTCGAATCGCTGATTTTATAAAGTGGCGAACGTAAAATATTTTCAATAGTTCCCTGATAATTCATTAACGCCTTAATTCCACCCGGATTTCCCTCCTTAAAAATAAGTTGTAGCAAGTCTATCAATTCAAAATGCAACTCACGTGCCTTGTCGTAGTTTTTGCTGTTTGCCAATTTTATAAGCTGGCTGAGTTTGCCGGGTAAAGCATTGGCAATTACCGAAATAACTCCTTTCCCTCCAATCGAAATAATGGGCAGTGCCAATAAATCATCACCCGAAATAATGGAAAAATCATCGCGTGTATATTTTCCTATTTTGGTAATCTGAGATAATATTCCGGATGCCTCTTTTACAGCAACAAATTTATTGGATGCTTCTGACAGACGAATCACTGTTTCTGCCTCCAGATTTATGCCGGTGCGCGAAGGAACGTTATATAAAATAATTGGAACCGGACTCGCCTTTGCAATTTCGGTATAATGTAAAAACATTCCCTCTTGCGAAGGTTTATTGTAAAATGGGGTTACAATCAGTAATCCGTCAACGCCGTTAAAATTAAATTTATCTATTTGTTTGATAATTGTTCGGGTGTCGTTTCCTCCCATTCCTACAACCACAGGTAAATCACCCGATTTTTCTTTTATTAATTCAACAACATTCAGCTTTTCTTCAGAGGTTAAAGTTGGAGTTTCGGCAGTGGTTCCCAAAGCAACCAAATAATCCATTCCACCCTCAATCTGATTTGTAATAATTGTCTCCAGTGAATTATAATCTATCTGGTTATTTTTTGTAAAAGGAGTTATTAGCGCTACACCTGCTCCTGTAAATAATTGGCTCATTTACTTCTGTTTTTTATTTAGTTGCGCAAGATAAAAAATTTGTTGTTCGGCTAAATACATTGAATCGTCGTTTTCGCCAATATTAATATTCAGGTCGAAATAATTTGATTCATCAGCCGAGCTGCCCACCTTAAATTTTGCTTTCGATAGCAAAGTAATAGTATCGAGCACCAAATTCTGACTTAATGTAATATTTATAAGTACATCGAAATTTACACTTGTAAAATCAATTATTTTATCGGGTTTTGGAAACCCCAGCCAGGTAACATCTGCCGAGGTAAGTGTATTCGAATTTGCCTGCGGATTTACCCCCTCCTCGAAAACACAAAACCCACGAAAAATTACCTGCTCTTTGTTAAAGTAATTCTTCAGATAATGAAATGCCTCTCTTTGCGTGGGGTGCCAGATTACACCAATCAGTTTAGCCGAATCTAAATCGGGTAAAACCGGAGTGTGTTTTTGCTTTTCGGCAAGTTTCCGAAGTTTATATTGCGCGTATTTTTGTTTTAGTTTCATTGGTTTTACCTAAGTAATAATTTATACAATTGCAGTATTTATATTTTTATTAAGTGACGCACTAATAGAATTAATTTGTAATAATTGTCTTCTGTTTTCGGTTGAAAGTTTGTAGTTCGTATTTCCATTTATCAGTGACTCAAGTGGAATTTCAAGATATTTATGAATCAGAGTAATCATTTTTAGCGTTAAATGTCTTTTGCCATTTAACACTTCCGACACTCTGGTTTTCCCCCCAAATAGCGGGGCAATATCAGATTGCTTTAAATTCATCTGTTCCATTCTAAACTTAATTGCATCAATCGGCGAAGGTGGTTCTATACTGTAATGTTCTTTTTCGAAGTTCTCAATTAATAACGAAATGAGTTCCAATTCTTCTCCCGTTTCACTGTTAGGATTAATTGGTTTGTTCGAACTGTGAATAATTTCGTAAACCCGTTCGCACGCCATATTATATTCTTCTTCTGTTTTAATTATTTTATTATTCATACGTAATTTTTTTAGCATCAATATTGTCGTATTCTTTATGCGTACCAAACCAAACTATAAACACAAGTTTTATTTTGTATTCTATATCAACAATCAACCTGAAATCGTTTCCTTTAATATTGAAAACAACTCTTTTTGAATTAATTATACTGGCATTTTTATATTTTGTTTTAAGTTCCTTCGCATTTTGCCAGTTACAATGTTTAACTTCTTGTACCCAGGCTTTTAATTGACCCGATGCCGGTTGGTATCTGTCTTTTTCAATAAAATCGTTTAATATTTTTTCTTTAATGATTCGCATTGATTTGACAAAGATATAATAAGTTACCAAATAGGGTAACTTATTTTATGGTAAATTCTTTATTCCAGTGTTTTTTTTCTTGTCGCTCATAATAGATTTAATTCAACAATTTTAAAAACTCCTCCTCCGAAATAATAGGGATTTTAAGTTTATTAGCTTTCTCCAATTTACTGGGACCGATATTTTTCCCGGCAAGCAGATAGTTTGTTTTTTTCGATATTGACCCCACATTTTTGCCACCATTTTTCTCAATCATCTTTTTTAACTCGTCGCGCGAATGAGTTTCGAATGTTCCCGAAATAATAATATTTAACCCGTTTAATTTGTCGGTTTGTCCTTCGAGTTGCTTTTCATCAATTTTAAACTGAAGTCCTTGTTCTTTTAAAATATCGATAAGTTGAAGGTGTTTTTCGTTTGAAAACCATTCCACAACACTTTCTGCTATTTTCTCCCCAATTTCGTCAATTTCAATCAACTCCTCTAAAGTTGCAGTTTGAATTTTTTCGATAGCATGCAATTTTTTTACCAATATTTTTGCAACTGTTTCGCCCACAAAACGAATACCGAGCGAGAACAAAACCCGCTCAAATGGAACTTGTTTTGTAGCTTCTAAACCATCGAGAATTCTTTGTGCCGATTTTTCTCCCATCCGTTCGAGGTTTGCAAGTTGCTCCTTTTTCAGATGATATAAATCGGTAATATTTTTTGCCAGATTTTCGTTATACAAAAGTTCGATTGTCTCTTGTCCCAGCCCGTCAATATCCATTCCTTTGCGACTAACAAAGTGCTCCATTTTTCCTTTAATCTGTGGCGGGCAGCCATCTTCATTGGGACAGTAATGAGCAGATTCTCCCTCTTTTCTAACGAGTGGTGTTTTACACTCGGGGCAGGTTTTTATAAATTCAACCGATTGAAACATCGGGTGTCGTTTGGTAGAATCTGCTCCGGTAATTTTAGGAATTATTTCGCCGCCCTTTTCAACAAAAACTGTATCGCCAATGTGTAAATCGAGGTTGTTAATAATATCGGCATTGTGCAGCGATGCACGTTTTACCATGGTTCCGGCAATTTGTACCGGCTCCAGATTTGCCACCGGAGTAACTGCGCCGGTTCGCCCAACCTGATACGAAACCGATTTTAAAACTGTGGCTACATTTTCGGCTTTAAATTTATATGCAATTGCCCAGCGGGGCGATTTTGCTGTAAACCCCAGATTTTCCTGTAGGTTTTTCGAATTTACTTTTATCACAATTCCGTCGGTGGCAACCGGTAATTTGTGCCGCTCCACATCCCATTTCCTGATATATGCAAAAACTTCATCGAGGTTTTTACAAATTTGCATGGCGTCTGATATTTTAAAACCCCACTCGCATGCTTTTTGCAGATTTTCGAAATGGCCGTCCTCTGGTAAATCTTTTCCTAAAATATAATATAAATAGGCATCAAGTTTTCGGGATGCAACCACTTTCGAGTTTTTCATTTTTAGTGTGCCGGCTGCTGTGTTTCTGGGGTTTGCCAGAAGTTGTTCTCCAGCTTTTTCGAGCTCTGCATTTAACTCGTCGAAAACTTTAAAAGGCATTACAATTTCGCCACGCATTTCGAAACTGTCAGGATAATCGTTGCCACGTAATTTCAAAGGAATCGATTTTATGGTACGTACATTTGTTGTTACATCGTCGCCTCTAACACCGTCGCCACGGGTTACTGCGCGAATTAACTCCCCATTTTCGTAGGTTAAACTTATCGATGTGCCATCGAATTTTAACTCGCAAACATAGTCGCAGTCGGTTTCAATTATCTTTTTAACCCGGGTGTCGAAATCTTTAATCTCACCTTCGGAATAAGCGTTTGAAAGCGACAACATCGAATGTTTGTGTTCAACCTGTTCGAAGTCTTTACTAATATCACTTCCCACTCGTTGGGTTGGCGAATTAGGGTCGGCAACCTCCGGGAATTCTGCTTCAAGTTTTTCCAGCTCTTTCAGTTTCATATCGAAATCGAAATCGCTGATTGTGGGTTTTGCCAAAACATAGTAGTTGTAATTATGTTCTGCCAGTTCGGTGCTGAGTGTGGTTATTGCTTTTTGTGCCTCTTCCTGATTCATATTTTAAAATAATTTTAATACGGATAAAAGTACTGAAGTTTTTATTTCAAACTTAATAATTGGCGACAGTTTTATTCTATTGTTTTAAACAACTGGGTGAGGAAGAAATGTTTTAATATCGAAAATATCGATTGCAACCGGGGTAATCAACTTCACGATTTATATCTGTTAAATAGGCTATTAAAGTTTCGGCGGCAGTTAAAGGCTGAACTACTCCATTGTCGGGGAAATACATATCGTTAACAGCCGGAATATAATCGTTAATACCGACCGTAAGAATGTAATTATCAGGAATTTTACGGTTGTTTAAATCCCTGATTTCAATTTTGCCATCGACCTTTCTGATTTGAATTCCGGAATAGTAAAAACCCGATCGAGAACCGATAAAAAATTGTTTTATCTCGGCAACTGTCATTTTAAAAATAATTGTTCCGTTATTAAATGGCGATATTTCATAAATCTCACGCTTGGTTATATTCCCTTCGTCAATACCGGTACGAATACCTCCCGTATTTTGAAATGCAACATCAACATCCATTTTCAATCTCATGGCATCGGTATAAAAACACCCCAATTGCCAACGCGAATGATATCGATATGAATAACCGATTACCTCTTTTAACTCGGGCAAATCGTTATAAGTTTCGATTGTTGCTTTTAGTTCATTGTCGTGCTGCGTGTAATTATCCAGATTTATTAAATTGTAATTTACAGATTGAATGGATCTGTTTTTAACTGTCAACTCAATTTTGCCAAGAGAGTGTAAATAACTTCCCGCCTGAAAAACTGGAATATTAGCAATTGTAGTATCAACTTTTGCGTGGGTGTGTCCTCCAATAATCATATCAAAAAAGAAGTTTTGCTGCGCAAGTTCAAAATCGCCAATGTTATCTTCAAAACCAATTATTCCCAGGTGCGATAGAGCGATAAACAAATCGGCATCTTCCTGAGTTTTAGTATCTTTAAAATCGGTTACAATATTTTGTGCACGGTAAAATGTGAGTTCGTCTATTTTCCCGGGATGCGATGATGGAATAATCTTACTATTCGAACCACCGGTTTCAATCAACCCTAAAAATGTAATTTTTAAATTATCAATAGTTAAAGTTGCAAACGGCGGTGGTTGTGTAAGCTGGCTGCTATTCGTATTTACATTTGCACAAACCCACGGAAATTGTGATTGTTCAATTCTGTCAGAAAGCATTTCGATACCATAATCGAATTCATGGTTTCCTAAAACGGCAATATCAAAACCAATTTGGTTCATAATATCGATTATCGGGTAGCCTTTTGGTGTATAATTATCGATTGCCGGATTACCTGAAAAAAGGTCGCCGCTGCTAACAACCATTACATTTGTTTTTTCTCGTTCGGCATCGACAATGTGTTTTACTTTCGAGAAATTTTCTATTTGACCATGTACATCGTTTACAAAAAATATGGTGAGATTTGTTGTAACACTATCGTTTGTCTGATTATCTTTTGTACAACCAAAAATAAAAATAAGAAGTATGAAAAAAGTTGTAAAAATTGTTTTCATAAAACAAAGTTACAGCAATTTGGAAATAACCAGCAAATTATAGTGGATTGTTAGTTTTTTAATGATAAGAAAGGATTTCATCTCTACAATTTACGACAAACCTGAGTACTAATGTTTTTCTGCAGAATTTGCAGTTATAGAGATGGAATACTTGGGTGCAGCTTTCGTTTGCTAAAGTCATGCTCTCACTCCTTCCGGTGAGAGTATTACTTTTTGACTTTTTCATAGATTGGAATCTGCATCACCCCAAAAAATCCAAATTACCCCAACATTAATATTATCGGTAAAAACCAACCCAACAACACAATCCATTAATTATAAACTACTTTCGCGCGCTAAATAAAAATTACGCGAATGAAGTTTGAGTTCTCATTTATAGATAAAAAACAGGGAAGTATAAAAGATGATATTCTGTCAGGATTAACAGTGTCGCTGGCACTGGTACCCGAAGCAGTTGCATTTGCATTTGTAGCAGGAGTTTCGCCGGTTGTTGGTTTATACGGTGCATTTATGATGGGACTGATAACTTCAATTTTTGGCGGTCGCCCGGGAATGATTTCCGGAGCAACCGGAGCAATGGCAGTTGTTATGGTAAGTCTTATTCAGCAGGGAAATGCACTGGGACAAAATGGCGAATCTGCAGGACTGCAATATCTGTTTGCCGCGCTTATTCTTGCCGGCATAATTCAGTTTCTGTTCGGAGTATTTAAACTCGGTAAATTCATCCGGCTGGTTCCACATTCGGTAATGATGGGATTTGTAAACGGACTGGCAATCGTAATTTTTCTTTCGCAGCTAAATATGTTTAAATCGGGTGGCGAGTGGCTAAGCGGAACCTCAATGTATATTATGCTCGCGCTGGTTGCAACCACCATGGCGATTATGTATCTGCTACCCAAATTAAGCAAAGCAATTCCGGCAGCTCTCGTTGGAATTTTGGTTGTAACCGCTGTCGTAATCTTTGGGCACATCGAAACCGAAACCGTAAAAAGCTTTATTCTTTCGGGGGGAGGAACCGGAATAAAAGCCGGACTGCCAAACTTCAACGTGCCAATTATTCCTTTTAATCTCGAAACATTTAAACTGATACTCCCGTTTTCGTTAATTCTTGCTGCGGTTGGTTTAATCGAGTCGTTAATGACATTGAGTCTGGTTGACGAACTTACCGAAACACGCGGAAGCGGCAATCGCGAATGTGTTGCGCAGGGAGCTGCCAACATTGTAAACGGTTTTTTCGGAGGAATGGGCGGCTGCGCGATGATCGGGCAGAGTATCATAAATATAAAATCGGGCGGTCGCGGACGTTTGTCGGGAATTGTCGCCGCACTTTCGCTGCTGGCATTTATTTTGTTCGCCTCAACTTACATCGAAATGATTCCTATTGCTGCGCTGGTTGGCGTTATGTTTATGGTTGTAATCGGCACTTTTGCATGGAGCTCGTTTAAAATCATCAATAAAATTCCGGTTGCCGATCTGCTCGTAATTATTTTGGTAACCACGTTAACCGTTATTTTCGACCTCGCAATTGCCGTTATTGCAGGCGTAATCGTATCGGCGCTGGTATTTGCATGGGAGAATGCAACCCGCATTCGTGCACGTAAAAAAATCGACGAACACGGCATAAAACATTACGAAATATTCGGCCCGCTTTTCTTTGGGTCAACCGCACTTTTTCAATCCAAATTCGACATTCACAACGACCCCGACGAGGTAATCATAGATTTTAAAGAGTCGCGGATTATGGATCAGTCGGCAATCGAAGCAATAAATAAACTGACCGAGCGATACCAAAAAGCCGGCAAAACCATTCATCTCCGTCATCTGAGCCGCGACTGTATCAAACTGGTTAAAAAAGCCGAAAAAATATGCGTTGTAAACGTACTCGAAGACCCAAATTATTTTGTGGCAATCGATAACTATAATAAGTTGCTAAAACAGAAACAAGGTTAAATAACAAATAATCAGTAATAAATAATAAATGTTTGGGCGTTTCCCTCCTGCGTCGGGTCGGGCTTTCCGCTCATATCTTTTTGTTTCTTGCAA
Organism: Bacteroidota bacterium; assembly: GCA_024278975.1. Classification (GTDB taxonomy): domain Bacteria; phylum Bacteroidota; class Bacteroidia; order Bacteroidales; family Prolixibacteraceae; genus Draconibacterium. Next base: position 14,289 of record JAJRSD010000073.1, on the reverse strand, counting down.
ACAGCAAACAACACGCTATTTAATTATATCCTGCAAAAAGCAACTTCCCCAAATCAATCCGAAAACAAAAAGGATAACCGCTTCAATCCCTAACGCGGCGGCGCAGCTAAATTTTCAGGCCGAGTCATACTCTCACTTTTCCCAGAGTCATGCTCTCACTTCTTCCAGTGAGGGTATTACTATTTTCAAAGAATTCTCTCTTTTAACAAATCTTTCATATAACAATTAATATCCCAATGGTTGGAAATTGGTTGTTGGGTAAACGGTATTTTCCACATGTAAGGAGTTGGTCCAAATTCAGGAGTTATTGTAATAAAGTCTCTGCCTTCGGCTCTAAATCGTTGTACAATTCTGTTCCACCAGTTAATAAAAGTATTCACTTCAGTCTCCCACTCAGGCAATCGCGGGTCGGTAATCTGAGCTCCTTGTGCATGCCCAACTCTTGCATGGATATGTTCTGTACGTTTTATTGCTTCTTCAACTATTTGTGGTTGGTCTTCTAACAAAGATTCTGAAACGCAACACCAGTGAGAAATATCAAAATTAATTTTAAGGTTGGGAAATTTTTCGAAATATTGCTTTGCTGCAAACGTACTAAAAAGACACCTGCCCCGATGTGTTTCGTGAGCAACTGTAATCTCATATTTATCACTTATTTCCTGTGCAATCTCAATTAAAACTCCGTTCTCCTCAATACTCCAAAAGTCTTTTCCGGTATGAGAGTTAATAAGTAAAGGCTGAAACCGGGCTGCCTGCTCCAACGAATATTTAAATGATTTTACAAAATCGGAAAAGGTTGTTCCTTCTGCCTGATACTGATGTGCAATAACCTGAAGATCAAATTTATCTAGTAATTTTCGAAGTTGGGTTTGCTCCTTGTCGTTAAAAGGAATCCCAACTTCTATTCCGTCAAATCCACCCGATTTAATTTTACTGACCATTCCTTCCATTCCCAAATGGTCTAACCCCCACCACGCACAACAATATACTATTTCCATACTTTAGCAACCGAGCAGATTATACTATTTAAGATTTTTATTTGAGTAAATAAGTGGATTCTGAGCATCATCATTTAAAACATCTCCAACTTGTAATTTGGCCACCTGATCGTCTGTCAAAATATTTTGTTGTCCGTTAAATGTAGCTCCATCTGGCATGTACGCACAAGTCATTGCACGTCGCAATCCCGGAGTCATATTAGCATGTGCACCATGAATTGTTAACCCGTTGTGAAACGATGCGCTGCCCGCTTTCATATTAGCAACCACCGCTTTCGATTTAACAAACTGAGGATACATTTCAAAAATGGCCCCCATATTTTTAGTTATGCCCGGATTCTCGAATGTAGTTGCTTTATAACTTCGGGGAATAAAGAAAAGACATCCATTTTCTAAAGTAGCATCATCTAAAGCTACCCAAACCGATAATGCTCTGCGATCGTGAAATGACCAAAAAGGCGTATCTAAATGCCATGCTGTGGGATTTGCCCAGGGCTTTTTTATCAGAGCCTGATCGTGCCAGATTCTAATACCATCGACTCCTGCCAACTGTGCCGCCATTTTGCCCAAATCTTCGTTCAGCATAATTTTTTTCATATTTTCATCGGTTTGCCAAAGATTTATCATTTGGTCAAACACCTTATTGTAATACTCGGCATCCTCGTTTATACCGTCGTCATCACCCAATTTGGTAGTGTGCCCGGGTATTTTTAATCCATTTCTGTTCTTTATTGCATTCTCAACAGATTCTCTCCAATACAGCAATTCTTCTGTGCTAAGAAAATCTTCAATAACTAAAAATCCATCCTCGCTGTATTTGTCAATTTGTGATTGAGTAAGTTGTGTCTTCATCTTTTCTATTTTAAGTTCTACTAATTTACTAACATAAATGATTAACAAATGTTTTGGGCATTTATGATGAAACTACTTTATTTCTTCATAATCCCTTAGGTCTTCAGTTTAAAATACAAAGCAAAAGTTTATTTATTTTTGCATCTCGAATTTGCTTTATTACTTTTAACAAAAAAAATATTCTTATGGGACTTTTTAACAAACTCAGAAACGAATTTATCGACATTATAGAATGGCTCGATGATTCGAACAATACCATGGTTTACCGTTTCGACAGGTATCAAAACGAAATAAAAAACGGTGCAAAATTAACAGTTCGCGAAGGGCAAATTGCAGTGTTTATAAACGAAGGGCAACTTGCCGACGTTTTTCAACCCGGAATGTACACACTGTCAACCGAAAATCTACCTCTGCTTTCAACTCTAAAAGGATGGAAATATGGTTTTAACAGTCCGTTTAAAGCCGAAGTTTATTTTGTAAGCACACGAAATATTACCGACCAAAAGTGGGGAACAAAAAATGCAATCACGCTCGCTGATCCGCGATTTGGAATGTTAGAAATAAGAGCTTTCGGGACTTATGTAATTCGTGTAAAAGATGCCCCTGTTTTTATCCGCGAAATTGTTGGTACCGACGGACATTTTACAACCGAAGAAATTGCCGAGCAACTTCGCTCGATGATTGTTACTCGTTTTACCGATGCCATTGGAGAAGCAAATCTTCCGGTAGAAAATTATGCATCAAATGTAAACGAAGTCTCAGAACTTGTTCACTCTATTATTGGTCCCGAGTTCGAAAAATATGGAATTGAGGTTACTAAATTCCTCATCGAAAATGTTTCGATGCCCGAAGAGATTAAAAAAGAGATATTCGAACTTAGTCGTTTAAATGCCATCGACCTCGATAAACTGGCTAAAATGAAAGCTGCTAAAGCAATGGAAAAAGCTGCTGAAAACCAAAGTGGAACAGCAGGTGCAGGAATGGGAATGGGAATGGGATTTGCAATGGCAAACCAAATGGGAAATGCTTTTGGCGGACAGCAACAGCAACAACAGCCTGCTCAAAATCCACCACAGCAAAGTGCAGCAACTCCGCCGCCACCGCCACCAATTCCACCGGCATTAACATTTTTTGCTGTAATAAACGGTCAGCAAGCCGGTCCGTTCGATTTGAATACTTTAAAACAGATGGCTTCGCAAAATCAGTTGAATAAAGAAACTCTGGTTTGGCGCGAAGGAATGGCAACCTGGACTGCTGCCGGACAGGTAAACGAGTTAAATAATATTTTTGGAAGTGTACCACCACCAATACCTGGATAATCATGGATAATATTGAAGAAAAAGAAGCAAGTGTTGGAACATTTGCATGTACAAAATGTGGAGCCGACTTAAAATATAAACCGGGCACAGAAAACCTTACTTGCGAGTATTGCGGAAACGTAAACGAAATTCCTCAGTTAGAGGGGGGCGAAATTGAAGAGTTGGATTTCAACAAATATGTTGAGGAAAGAATTGAAGCTGAAGAGACAATAACCGGTAAGTTTGTAAAGTGTAGTAGTTGCGGAGCTTCATCTACACTCGAGCCAAATATTACGGCAGCAAGTTGCCCGTATTGTGCAAATTCGCTGGTAATTAGCGATGCAAAAGATGAAAGTGTTATTCAGCCAAAATCGTTACTACCGTTTAAATTAACAAAAGATGCAGCCAAAAAGGAGTTCGATAAATGGGTGAAAAAACTTTGGTTTGCTCCAAATATTCTAAAAAAGGCAACCCTCAATTTCGAGCATTTTAAAGGTGTTTATATTCCATACTGGACTTTCGATACCGATACCAGTTCGAATTATGTGGGGCAGCGTGGCGAACATTATTACGTAACCGAGTCGTACACAACAACAGAAAATGGTAAATCGGTTTCAAAAACCCGGCAAGTTCAAAGAACGAGATGGTATCCTGCCAGTGGTCATGTAAAAAAATTCTTCGACGATATTTTAACAGTAGCAACAAAATCGCTACCCAAACATTATATCTACGAATTGGAACCCTGGGATTTGGAAAATCTGGTTCCGTTTGATAAAAATTATTTAAGTGGTTTTATTGCCGAAAAATATCAGATTGAATTAAAAGAGGGTTTCGAAATTGCTAAAGAGATTGCCGATAGAAAAATCAGAGAATTAGTAAGGCGCGATATTGGTGGCGATGTACAACGGATTACAGCCCTCAATACAAGCTATAAAGATATCTCTTTTAAACATTTATTGCTGCCGGTTTATGTTGCTGCTTTTAAGTTCAAAAATAAAGTTTATCAGTTTTTGGTAAATGGCAGAACAGGCGAAGTGCAAGGAGAACGACCTTACAGTTGGATAAAAATTACACTGGCTGTTATTGCTGCTTTAGCAATTGCTTTAACTATTTATATTCTTACAAAAAATTAATTGAAATCCGATTAATTTGAATTTAAAAAGAAAAGAACCGTTCCTTCTATTTTTAGTAGATTAGAACGGTTCTTTTTTTTCAATAAATTGGAATTTGAAAGATTCCCAATTCCTCAATATTTTTTCATTCTGTCCATTTCGCGTTTCGAATCTTTTAGTTTTAGCGACTCACGCTTGTCGTAGGTTTTTTTACCGCGAGCCAGAGCAATTTCGAGTTTTGCCAAACCTTTGCTGTTCACAAAAAGTTTAGTACAAATAATTGTCAACCCCGACTCTTTTACCTTTTTGTCGAGCTTTAAAAGTTCCTTTTTATTGAGTAGAAGTTTACGGTCGCGCTTGGCAATATGGTTGTTACATGTTCCCATTTCGTATTCGGCAATGTGTAGGTTTTTTACATACATTTCGCCATTTATAAATTGTGCGTACGAATCGGTTAAGTTTACTTTTCCGTTTCTTACTGATTTTATTTCGGTGCCAACCAGCATTATTCCGGCAACAAAACGTTCTATCAACTCGTATTCGTAGGTTGCTTTACGGTTTTTAATACTTATATTTGTTTGTGCAAAAGCCATCTCTTTAAATTATTTAGATGATAATATTTTAGACATGAGACTACTACTCACATAATTTAATAAAACTGTTTTTAGTCTTGATACTCATATCTATTAGTCTTGATACTCTGTTTTAATAATATGCTGTAACGAGTTTCGATAGAATAATACTTAAAAAACTAAAAACAAAAAAGGTTACTACAATTGTTATTATTGTGTAACTCGATTGTTTGTTTTCGGGAAAAACAAGTAACTCTTTTACGCCCACCCAAAAAATATAAAAACTGTAAAGCCCGAGAATTCCCATTACATAAAAAAACGGAATTAACCCGGTAACAATTGAAACCAGCAAAAACGGAGTTAACGAATAAGCCACAAGATTTCGCGAAATGTCGATGTTTTTTTCGCTGCCAAAAGTTTTAATTAATTCGTTGGTAAAAAATGCTGCTATAAAATATTGAAGTAAAAACAGTACAATTATTCGCAGCGATTTCAATAATGCTGTTCCCACATAAAAATTGCTGCACCTGAAAAATTCGCCCAAAAATACGGCTATTGCAACAACAATTAATATGGGCAGTAAAAATCCAAACAGAAGTTTTGCAGGACTATCCAAATCCTCTTTCTTCGAAATCCAAAATAACTTTGGGTTTATTATTACCTGCTTGCTATTATTTATAATATCTGAAAATACAATCCTCATTCAATTTTAATTTTGCGCAAAAATACATTTATATTACCAATTCAGTATAATTCTTCAATTAAATAATTTAATACAAGCACACCAATTATTTTGTAATATAGAATTATCTTCCTAATTTTGCAACATGAGAATTGTTTCATTTAAACGAATAAATTTTTTTGTTGATAAACACAAAGATTCAAAAGTTGCCTTGCAAGATTGGTATCATAAAACATCTAAAGCTACGTGGAATAGCCTTAAAGACATTAAAAAAACTTTTAATCATGCTGATTATGTGGGTAATAATCGTTTTGTTTTTAATATTAAAGGGAATCAATATCGTTTAGTTGCAATAATAATTTTTGCTTCTCATAAGGTATATATTAGATTTATTGGAAATCATTCGGAATATGATAAAACAGATTGTAGAAATATTTAGAATTACTAAAATGGCTGAAATAAAAACGGAAAGACAATACGAAAAATCTTTGGAAAGAATTGAGGAATTACTTCCAAAAGTAAACAACGAAACTTCGGAATATAATAAAGATTTTGTGGAGCTTGATTTACTCTCTGACTTGGTGGCAGAATATGAAGAGAAAAATTATCCGATTGTAAAACCTTCGCTTGCTGAAATTATTAGATTAAGAATGGCGGAATTGGGAATTACACAAAAAAAATTAGCACAAATGTTAAATGTCAGCCCCTCGAGAATAAGCGAATATTTAAATGGTAAAAGTGAACCTACTTTAAAAATTGCCCGTCAACTTCGTAACGAATTAGGGATTGATGCTGATATTATTTTAGGTTAAAAAGCTAATAAGATTAATATGTATTTTTTCATTTGTTACTTCTAAAGTTTCTGTTTCCTCTCGCTAACCAAATTTTGCAAAGCAAACATCTCATCGCGCAAACGTGCAGCTTCAATAAAATCCAACTCTTTGGCAGCGGCTTTCATCTGTTTCTTAGTTTTTTCGATTGCCTTTTCCAAACCGTCAATACTCATATATTGAACAACCGGATCGGCGGCAATATCGGGCTGTCCCATTCCACCCGAATATTCAGGTTGTTTATCGCTACGATATTCATAGCCAATAATTTCGCGTGTAGGTTTTACAATTTGTGTTGGTGTGATGTTGTTTTCGATGTTATATTTTAGTTGCCTTTCGCGGCGGTAATTTGTGGAGTCGATGGTTTTTTGCATCGACTTTGTAATTTTATCGGCATACATAATTACCTGGCCGTTAATGTTTCTTGCAGCCCGCCCCGATGTTTGTGTCAACGAACGTTCCGAACGTAAAAAGCCCTCTTTATCGGCATCTAAAATTGCCACCAGCGAAACCTCCGGCAAATCTAATCCTTCGCGCAAAAGATTAATTCCCACAAGCACATCGAATTCTCCTTTTCGTAGTTGCTCCAAAATTTCAACACGTTCCATCGTATCAACATCGGAGTGAATATACCGGGTTTTTACGCCCATATTTATCAAATATTTCGACAACTCTTCTGCCATTCGTTTGGTTAAAGTTGTTACCAAAACACGCTCGTTTTTTTCTTCCCTGAGATTTATTTCGTGCATCAAATCATCAATCTGATTTGTACTGGGACGCACATCAATCATCGGATCTAACAGTCCGGTTGGTCTGATAATCTGCTCCACAATCACACCCTCGCATTTCTCCAGCTCGTAATCGGCAGGCGTTGCACTCACATAAATTACCTGTTCAGTAAGACTTTCAAACTCCTCAAATTTCAATGGGCGGTTATCAATTGCGGCTGGCAATCGAAAACCATATTCAACCAAATTCATTTTCCGCGAATTATCGCCCCCGTACATTGCACGCACCTGCGAAATAGTAACATGGCTTTCGTCGATTATTGTTAAAAAATCATCGGGAAAATAGTCGAGCAGACAGAAGGGACGAGTGCCCGGTTTACGACCATCAAAATATCGTGAATAGTTTTCTATGCCCGGACAATATCCCAATTCGCGCATCATTTCCATATCGTATTCAACACGCTCCTGAATTCGTTTTGCTTCAAGCGGTTTTCCAATCTCCTTAAAAAAATCGATGTGAGCAACCAAATCATCCTGAATCTGATGAATAGACGATTTCATACGATCTTTGGTTGTAACAAAAATATTTGCCGGATAAATAATTGCAGCGCTCATCTGCTCCAAAGTCTGCCCCGAAACTGGATCGAATGCTGTAATTTCCTCAATTTCATCGCCCCAAAAAACTATACGAATTCCTTCGTCGGCATAAGCAGGAAAAATATCAACCGTATCTCCTTTCACTCGAAAATTACCTCGCTCAAAATCAACTTCGCTACGTGAATAAAGTGCATCAACCAGTTTGCGCAAAAACGCATTTCGCGACACAGTTTCTCCCACTTTTACTGTTGAAACATTTTCATGAAAATCCTCGGGATTACCAATTCCATACAAACACGAAACCGATGAGACAACAATTATGTCGCGCCTTCCGGAAAGTAGGGCAGAAGTTGTACTCAGCCTCAGTTTTTCGATATCTTTATTTATCGAAAGGTCTTTTTCGATGTAAGTATTTGTTGAAGGCAAATATGCTTCGGGCTGGTAATAATCGTAATACGAAACAAAATATTCCACCGCATTATCAGGAAAAAACTGTTTCATTTCGCTGTATAATTGCGCTGCTAAGGTTTTATTATGACTTAAAACCAAAGTCGGTCGCTGCACCTTTTCGATAACATTAGCAACAGTAAATGTTTTTCCCGAGCCGGTTACGCCAAGCAGTGTCTGAAAACGGTCTCCGTTCTCAATCCCTTCAGTCAACTGTTTAATCGCTTCGGGCTGGTCTCCGGTGGGTTTATAATCCGATACTATTTTAAAATTTTTGCTCATTCCAAAACTTTATTTGCTTTTAGGTTAGCAAATTATAACGTCCAAATATACTCAATTTTAGGTATTGAATTTTAAATCGCAAAATCATAAATTTGTATAGAATTGTTTATTTAAACAATAGTTATAATTTTGAGGTTCATTAGTTTGGACGCTAATAATAATTTACACTGAATAATATGAGGATAGTTAACTTTTTTAGTTTGTTGGTATTTCTGTTGGCAGTAACAGTAAATGTTGCCGCTCAAGAAAATGATAATCCGCAAAATAGTAACCTGGTGTACAAAGGATTCTATCTCGGTGCGCAGGCTTCTACAAATGGTTGGGGTTTCGATGCACGATATATTTTCAATAAAACCTTTACCGTAAAAATGGGATTCGAACGATTATACTACTCTACCAGTTTAGATTTTACTGAAGGAGATATTGATTATGAGGCCAGCTTAAATTACAAAACCGGTGGTATGTTTTTGTTGGTAGATTTTAATTATACAAAGAATCTGTATATTTCGGCAGGGGCTGCAATAAATTCGCTAAACCCTGAAATAAAAGGAGTTGCAGTTAGCGACATGCAATATGGCGATATAACAATTCCGGCTTCGATGGTTGGTGATTTTACGTTTACTTTAACTCCAAGTATGGACATTTCTCCGTATGTGGGACTTGGATTTAGAAGTTTTATGGGAGCAAAAGAACGAGTTACTTTCTCTTTCGAAACAGGAATGTACTATTTAGGAGCACCAAATATTGAGATTGAAGCAACCGGGTTACTCGCTCCAACTGCAGATCCGGCACATGGTCAAAAAGAACTAATGGAGAGACAATTAAGTCAATATAAGTTTTATCCGGTAATAAAGATTAATTTAGCTGTTAGATTATTTTAAATTAAAATGTCATGAAAAATATAGTCAAAACTATTCATCTAAAATCATTTGTTTCAGTATTAATAATAGTGTTTTTATCGGGCTGTGGCGAGTATTTCGACAATCCGTTAATTGATAAAGAGACCGGCGAAGATATAAATTTGCTGATTCTTGATTTTAATTTCTTTAAAACAAGTATGACCTATAAATTATTAGATGCCACGGATGGGACTCAAATTACCAAAGAGGCAAAAATTAATTTTACTGGGCAAAACGGAAACGATATTGTAACTTTTGCAGGCGAGAAAAAAGATAATTATTTCACGTCAGAAGGACAGTTAGAACTGACCATCGACCCGAATGTCTCAATTTCGGCAAACACAACTGTTGAGTTTGCTGTAAACGTTGATATTGAAGGATATAACAACCTTGCCAAAGGAATTCAAATTCAGAATGAGGGTAAAAAAACTTATGAATTATATCTGTCGAAAATTGCTGATGAAAACGAGACCGATTTAACCGGTGATATTGATTACAGCAACAACGATACTACTTTTCATTTTAATGGAAATTCATCAACAAAGTCGGCTATGGTAGTTGCAAAACAGTACGAAATTAACTACTCTATTACCATTAGTAATTTACTTAAATTTAAAGATGCCAACGGAAATTTGCTTTTTAATTCGTCGGAGGAGTTGATGGCAGCACACAATATCGACCCCGATAATTTTATTAAGTTATCGGTTAATACGTTTGCCGATTATAAACCGGGAATTGAGCTTCTGGAAGTTGAAGGAGCGACAAAAAGTGTACTGTTTTTAAAATTAGAAACCGGGAAATTAAATAGTTTAACAATTGACGGAAAGGTTGTTGCAGACTTTAACGGAGGTGTTATGAATTCGGTTTGTAAATATCTGGGAAGTACTGAACCTGAAATTTGGGGCTTTGCCGAATTTGGAGAAAGTAGTTGGGCAATGCTGGGGAAAGAGGTTGTTTATACCGGTATCGGGTTTAGTTACACACTTGCAAAAGTTATCGACGATTCGGTTTGTAAAACTGGCGGACAGATTACTTTCAATTCGAATACTAAAACCAGTTTCTCGATAGATGCCGATGTTTACGATACCGATGATAATTTTCTTATGTCGCTCAGTTTTAAAGGAAATTTCCCCGAAACATTCATTTTGGAGAATGTTCCGCAAATGCCTGTAAAATTGGTTTTTAGAAATAACAATCCTGCTTTTGCTCAAATTCCTCCAATGGAAATTGAAAACTTATGTCAGGGAAATTATGAAGTTGAAGTGGATGTAAATGATGGTTTTGTTGAATATCAAATTGTTTTGAAAGCGATTTGTGCCGACAATCCAACTGTTGGAATCGTACCAACTTACAGTGCAGAAGTTAAAATTAAAAACAGCGGAGATTCGTGGCAGGGTGTTGAAATGGCAGGCGGAATTACTGACGTTTTAGGAAAACCCGATCAGGAATACGAACTTCGTTTATTGTGGGAAGGCGAATGGGAATATTCAACATATTTTACCAAATTCGATAAAGATGGGAAGTATCTTGGAACTCCGGAGGCAGGTGCTAAAATAGAGTCTAAAATCCTGGATGACGGAAGGATTCAGATTTATATTGAAAAAACTTTCAGCCAAAATATTTGTGATGACATGGGTTGGTAGTTGCCAGATACTCACTACTCAATACTGATTACTCAATACTTAAAATCACCTTCTCAACATAAAATAAACCGGAAAGTGGTCGCTGATTCCACCGTAATAATTTGGTCCTCCATAAGTTCTGCATGGCGAAATTTGTCCGCTTCTGTTTTTGTGTTCCATCCACTCTGTGCTAAAAACAAAACCCTTTTTGTCGATACATTCAAAACCTTTTTTGTCGAGTAAATTTGTTGATACAACAATATTGTCGAGCATATTCCAATTGCCACGATAATTGTACGAACCCAAGTTATTTTCGTGAATCGGGTACATCAAATTAACAAGCTCCGCATTTTGACTTCCGGGTTTTTGAGCAGATAAAATTTCAACTAAACTTTTGTTCGACGGTTCATCATTCATATCGCCCAAAACAATAATTTTTGCTTTTGGCGCGGCTGCCAGAACCGAATCTATTTTACCTTTTAAAATACGTGCAACTTCAACTCTTTTGGATTCTGTTTTAGCCACACCTCCAATTCGCGATGGCCAGTGGTTTACGAAAATATGAAACTCTTCACGGTTTAACGTTCTCCCTTTAACATATAAAATATCGCGGGTTATATAATCGGCATTGTCTTTAAAACTCACTTTTACCGGAAAACTTTCTATCACTTTAAATTCATCAGGACGATATAAAAGTGCACAATCAATTCCCCTAAAATCGGGACTTTCATAATGAACGACTTCGTAATTTCCTTTTGCCAATTGTCCTGAATTTGCCAAATCAACAACCACTTTTCTATTTTCAACTTCGCACAATCCAATTATTTCGGGAAGCTCGTTTTTGTTTATCGAACTTAAAACTCTCGCCAAAGTATCGAGCTTATTTTGATAACGGTCGGGAGTCCATTTTTTACTTCCATCGGGCGTAAACTCTCCATCTCTTTTCCCCGGCTCATTTACGGTATCAAAAAGATTTTCGACATTATAGAAAGTGATTGTAAGATTTCGTTTGTTTTTGTATTTGCCTTTTGAACACGAGGAAAACAAAACAAAAACAATTGTTACAAAAACGGTAAGTTTAAAAAAATGCTTCATAAAATTTTAAATTTTGTCGCCAATTGTCACATCATAATAATCGGTTACCAAAGTAGCCATCATTCCGCCAGATTTTGCGGCCTGAATTCCCAAATCTGCATCTTCGAAAACTTCGCAAATGGCAGGTTCGACATCCATTAATTCAGCACACTTCAAAAATGTTTCGGGGTGAGGTTTCGGGTGAGTAACATCGTTGCTCGAAACCAGAATGTCAAAATATTTATCCAGTCCGAGAATCTCCATTGTTTTCCATGCAAGCCGATGATAACCTCCTGTGCCAACCGCCATTGGCATTTTGCCATGATATTTTTTCACCAAATCGACTACCGGAATTATGGGCTTCATTTTATGCATTATTTTTTCGTACTCGGCCTCTTTAAAATGGCCAACTTCCTCGGGATTCATTTTAGTGCCAAACTGCTCGTTTAGCTTCTCGATTGTACCAACTGCCGGAACTCCTGCCAGAGTTGCAAAAAGCTCGGGAGTAAAAACAATTCCATAATCGACCAATATGTTCTTATACGCCCAAAAATGCACCGGCATTGTATCGGCAAGCGTTCCATCTAAATCGAAAATCAGCGCTTTTGCGTTTGGATTTATCTCTAATTTTTTCACTTTAAATTTATTTTTATTGAGTTTGTCAAAACTAACTAATTGTTACTACTCAGCAAAAATAAAGGTACATGATTCAACAAAAATGACAACAATAGTTTTTCAGGGAAAAGCAATAATCTCTTATTGATTAGAAAAAACTTGTTTCCCATCCCTATAAAAGAATGGTTGTTCTTCTGTTCCATGGTCTAAATTCTGAAGCCAATACAATGTATTTGCCGGTACATTTTCAAATTCAACAAAATTATATTTGGCTTTTTTTACCCATGCCTGAATCCAATTATTGTCCCAGTAGTACAGCTGATAATTGTCGCCTGTTACTATTCCGTTATCGGCATTTCGGGGAGCAAGTCTCACCCGGTTTATTTGTTGCGGTTGCTCAAGATTTAACCCTGTCCACTTTTTACTGTTGTAGGTTAGCATATCCCCATCAAATACCAATGAATCCGGTTGACTTCCGATAATTCGCACCGTATTTATAGCCATACAATGCTTTTTCGTTTTTCCAGTATTCCGGGTTTTGTATCATGGGAATTACCAGCGAATCTTCGAGCAGAAATAAATCCCACAACATTGGCGAGGGGGTAACCTGTCCACCAAAGTGCCATTGCATATTTTCGATTAAAAAACAGGCGGCTTTATATTTCAACGAGTCCTTGGGACTACGTGAATATTTATCCAATACTTTTTTAAGTTCTAATTTATTCTTGCCTGAAAGTTATAATGTTCTATTTAAATTATCAGAGTAATGAGAACATGAAAAAAAGATTAGTATAAGTATAAAAACAAGTATTAAATGTTTCATTTTAGAAGATTATTTTAGTTTTTTAAAAATTCTTTCTATCCTAAACCTTTTATTGCTTTTAGAGAAGAGAACTGAAGCCACTTTCCCCACAATACACTCATCGGGTACAAATCCCCATATACGCGAGTCGGCTGAATTATGACGATTATCTCCCATCATAAAATAGTAGTTGTGTGCAAATGTATGCGATTTTACAGGTTTGCCATTTTTAAAGAATACACTTTTATTTTTGTCTCAGACCAGTTTTTCGTATCGCTCCAGAATTGTACGGTACAAAATCCGGTTTCTTTCGGTAAGTTCTATTGTGTTGCCTTTCCCCGGAATTTGTAACGGGCCATAATTGTCGATACTCCAGTTTATTTTACTGTGCCACGGAAATGCCCGGGCAGTAGTGTCGCGCGGGGTTGCATAAACAACAATACTGTCGATACAACCTGCCCCGGTTAACAGAAATAATATCAATGCAGATGTGAGCATTGCCGTAGATGGGAAGGTGCTGAGGGGCAGCTATGATCATTTTGAAGACAAAAAAGCAATTCAAGTTTTAAGTTTTTTTGAAACAGGACAGGGATTAATCTTAGCCCACGAGACAATAGAAGAGAAAACAAATAAGACACCTCTCTTTCAAAGGCTTATAACCGAATTGAAGACAGGATTGTTAAAGTATTTTACAATCATGGCGATTTTATAGAAGATAAATTTTGGGCAACAGCAATTAAAACAGTAATACTGGTTGAGCGTAAGTCTCATATATTCAGCACTAAAGACAAGAAATATAAAGCCAGGCAAGAAAAAGCCTTATACTTGTCGAATTACAAAGTGAATGCAAAAAAAGCCCAACAACACATCAGAAACCAT
>JAJRSD010000072.1 GCA_024278975.1 Bacteroidota bacterium | reverse complement strand
AATTTTATGAAATGAATTATTTTGGATGAGATTTTTACTTTTTTGAAATGAAGTGATGCCTGAGCATCAGTGAATTGAGAAAAATAAAAATATCGCCAAAAGAAACATTTATAATTTTGTAGAGTTTTCTTGCTGAGACTATCTATGCTCCCACTCCCCCTTCTATGTTGTAATCCAAATTTCCAGAACACTATTTTTTGATGTCTTTTTTTCAAGTTGTTAATTCTAAGAGTTTTGTCTTTGATGTTGTAAAAACCCAATCTTGAGTTTTTTGCAAAGCCTATAAATATCCTATAAAAACAACCTTCTATCAGTAGATAAATTAATGCTACAGTTCCCTGTTTCAGTTTTCACAAGTAAAGAGCCGCATTCTCGTTAAGTCGATTAAGCTGCAAGGGGCAGATAGCGGTCACTTTGATATACTGGTATACTTTTCGATTAATATAAGCTAACCCCTCGTTGCAAACGAAAAGGGGTAGTTAAAATTACAAAATTGGAAAGTCTTTATAGAACTTTAATAAACTGATAAGCTCTGATCGCATTTTCACACGCATAAATGTTTTCATCTTGTCATCCATTAATTCACCCATGCCTTGTAATAATCCTTTATCGCTCATCACTTCAAGGTGCTCAATACATTTTTGAAGGTAGTCAGCAAACGACATTTTCATCCGAAACTCAACAATACTTTTATTAATTGGGGTTTGTTTCTGCATAAAGAACCAACAATCGAAAATATCACGGTTGGTAATTGTATTTCGGTCTAACAAAGCACAAAGTTTATGGGCAAACATATCTTCCTTTACCATTACCTTCATGTTGATCCCCAGTAGATTTTTAATCTCGTAACGGTTATCAAATAAACGGTTTGAAATCTCCACTTTTAATTTACGTTCCTCGAAACCATAATCCAGAACAATTAAAGGTCCGTAGAATTTTCTTGCCTCATCAAATATTTTCCCGTATTTGAGAAGTATTTTACGTATTTTTCTATAAACAACATCTTCCTTTTCTGTATCAATCAGGTTGAAATCTAAATCTACCGAAAAACGGGGCAGGTCATAAAAAAACATCAAGGCAGTACCACCTTTAAATCCCAGGTATTTAGCAAGTTCAATATCTGAATAAATATTTTTAAGAATTTGAACCAGAAAGAATCTATGCCGGTTTATGTCAATCATTTCTTAGAATTTTATTTACCCTTTCAGTTAATGCTTTAGATTGGTACAGAGGCAATAACTTATAAATACGTTGTTTGTTTAGCGGATTGAGATTGTCAAAATAATAATTCTTGTTCAGGTATATCAAGTCTAAAAACGCCCTTTCAGTAGTGGCTATATTTATCTGATTTTCCTGTTTGTCAATTCCTGCTGGATTTACAAGAATTTCTCCTTTAACTTTGCGAAATATATATTCTCTGTCTGACACTTCAATAGTTCGACTTAGATAACTTACAGCTGTAATTCTTGAATCATATTGAAATACGATACCTGCTTTTTGCAGTACATATTCAAGCGATATGTAGGATGGTGTATATATGGTGCATGCAAGTTCTTCAGTATTGTAATTCGGTTTGGTGTAGATACCTTTACGCGGATTCTGCAACTTGCCTGTACGGACGTAGTAGTTCAGTTTTTTATTAAGTGATTGAAAATTTGTTTCACCCAGCATTAGCGCAATGTCCTTAAGCCGAAATACTGTTCGGATGTCATTGTACACAGTTAATACAATATTATTCTTTATGTTTTGAGAACTAAACATACTATTTATTCGTATTTATAGTTCATAAATATAGCTATTTTTAACGACACTTAGCAACTATTGAAGATAATAATTAGTTAGACCTTAAGAATCTCAATATTTTTCGGGTTTATATTTTTTAAAAAACAGAATTTTCCAAAGGTTTAAAATTTGAAGAAGGCTAAACAGAATTTGCACTTTAATAGTGCGAATTTTATCACAATATGCACTTTATTGGGGCATATTAATTTTTTTGCTGAGAAATAAACAGTTATGGACAAATTATTTGAACAGTTTAAACATCTGGATATTTCGGACGAAGCTGCCCCCCCCCGGATTCGGAATTAAAATTGGCTGACATTTCGGCTGATGCTGACCCCTTTTTTTAGGGTTTTAGTTTTTATTCAGGCATAAAGCCAAATATTATCACCGCTCCTCTCTCCTGAAATGTCCCGGCGATAACCCAACATGTTTCGCGAAAACGCGTGAGAAATAATACGGGTCTTCGTACCCAAGTTTCAACCCAATTTCTTTTACTTTCAAATTGGTTTGCATAAGGTATTTCCTGGCGCGCTCCATTTTTAAATGAATAAAAAAATCGAGTGGAGAACTGTCGAGATTGGTTTTAAAAATCTTGTAAATATTCGAGTTTGAGCAGCTAAATCTCTCCGCAATTTCGCTGATGCGAATATTTTTGTGCAGGTTGTTTTTCATGAATGAGATTACATTCTTTAGCAAATCACTCTCCGGCTCGCGGTTTATAGCACGGTAAACATTCAAATATTTTATTGAAGTCAGAAACTGTTTTAAACATATATTTGCATAAACAACCCGTTCGAAGTTAAAATAGTCGCTGGCATTTTGCAACATCTCCTCGAACAGCAGCAGCCGCTCTTCTTTTCTTGAATTTGCACAGGGTTGAATATCGATAATCTGATTAATTGCAGGTGAGTAAATCGCAGCATTATCCCCCGTGTAATGTATCCAATAATTTGTCCACGGCTTTTTGGAATTTGCTCCGTAACTCGAGATTTTTTTTGGCTCAATAATAAACAGTTGGTTAGCCAAGATTTTTTGTCGTTTGCCATCAACTTCAACCCAGCCCTCCCCTTCAACACAATATAAAAGAATATACTGACTGCATCCCAACGGCCGGTTTCGTAAATGCCCCTGCGCTTCCGGGAAAATTCCAATGTGTGTAATAAACAAATCGCAAACACGAGCATCATTTAGTATTTTCCTTTTTACAATTCCCGGAATATAAATCATCCGCTCACCGATAAATCCATCTTTCTTAGATTCAATTTCAGAAGAGTAACCCATCTATTTTTTTTTATTTTTGTTGAATGCTTTAAAACAACTATTTATGAATATTTTTTCAACTCAATTCAAAACTAACCATTTTATTAATAAGGTAGAGTATTATCCATCTTTTTTCATAAAAAAGCCATTCTTTAAACTCTCAATTTGCAGTAGTTTTGACTCAACTAAAATCAATAAACAAAATCAACTATGAAAACTTTATTTGCTGCATTCGTTATTTTCTTATTAGCACTAAACATTTCGGCACAACAGAAACAGGCAAATACTGAAACGATTAAAGAGTTTCAAGATATGAAATTCGGGATGTTTATTCATTGGGGGCCGGTAACTTTGCGTGGCACCGAAATCGGCTGGTCGCGCGGCCATCAGGTTGAAATGGAAGATTACGACAACCTTTACAAAGAGTTTAATCCCATGCTTTTCGATGCCGATAAATGGGTGAAAACTCTAAAAGATGCCGGTATGAAATACCTCGTTTTTACCACCCGCCATCACGATGGATTTTCGATGTGGGATACAAAATATTCCGACTACAACATCATGAACACTCCCTACAAAAAAGATGTTTTGATGGAGCTGAAAAATGCCTGCGACAAATACGGAATAATGTTCGGCACCTACTACTCCATTTGCGACTGGCGTCATCCAAATTATCCGCTCTCGCGAATTAAAGGAGTTGAAAAACCCGATGCCGACATGGATAAGTTTTACGCCTTCCTTAAAAATCAAACAAAAGAGTTGATTGAAAAATACGACACCAAAATTCTTTGGTTCGATGGTGAGTGGGAAGAGCCGTGGACACACGAATACGGGCAGGATTTTTACAAATATCTGAAGGAACTAAACGAAAATGTAATAATTAATAATCGTGTTGACAAAGGGCGAAAAGGGATGGAAGGAGTTACCATTTCCAACGAATTTGCCGGAGATTTTGCAACTCCGGAACAACGCGTCGGAGCTTTCGATATTGAGAATCCGTGGGAGTCGTGCATTACAATTGCAAATCAGTGGGCGTGGAAACCCAACGATAAAATGAAAAGCTACGACCAGTGTATGCAAACACTTTTAAAAACAGTTGGCGGAGGCGGCAATCTTCTGTTTAACGTGGGACCAATGATGGACGGGCGAATGGAACAACGACAAATAGACCGGCTAAAAGAGATGGGCTACTGGCTGAATAAATTCGGAGAGTCGGTTTACGGAACAATCGGAGGACCGTACAAACCAACCGAATGGATTTCATCAACACGAAAAGGAGATAAAATATATTTACACTTGTTTAATCTCGAAAATAACGAATTAAAAATACCGCTCCCGGGAGAAGCAAAAGTGAAAAGGTGTTCGGTATTAAAAGGTAAAAAACTAAAATTTGAGCAGACTAAACAAGGGTTATTTATTCAAATTCCCGAAGAACAAAAACAAGATGTTGTAACAACAATTGAATTGGAATTGGATTCCGATTCGGAGAAAATTGAACCGATTGAGATATAAAAAAACAGCGTGAGAGTTCACCTATCTTGTTTAGGTATAATGGATATTTGGCAAAAAGATGCTGAAACAAGTTCAGCATGACGTTATTTGTTAGCGGTGTACTATTTTAGAACGTCACCCTGAACTTGTTTCAGGGTCTAAAACCAAATCTGTCATTGGCAACAAAGTGAGAAATCTGTAACATTGTAATAATTTTCTGATATTTTAATATTAAACTACCTTATATACGAATGAAACAAAAAATCCTGATTCTAATTCTATTACCCTTTATTTTTCATGGTTGCAATAAGAAATCGGAAAATAATCCGTTGCCAAATATCGTAATTATTCTGGCCGATGATTTGGGTTACGGCGACCCAACCTGCTACAACAGCAACTCAAAAATCCCGACACCAAACATCGACCAACTTGCAAAAGAGGGATTGCTGTTTACCGATGCACATTCCGAATCGGCAGTTTGTACACCCACTCGTTACAGCATTTTAACCGGACGTTACTCGTGGCGCACACGATTAAAAAAAGGAGTGCTCTTGCCGTGGGATGAGCCGCTGATTGATTCTGGCAGATTAACGTTGCCAGCCATGTTAAAACAGAGAGGCTACCGCACGGCGGCAATCGGGAAATGGCATCTCGGCTGGGACTGGCCGACATCCGATTCACTTTCGGCGAAAAAAAACAACGGTGAAAATATCGACTATTCAAAAGATATTGAGAGCGGTCCACTCGAACGGGGTTTCGACTACTATTTTGGCGACGATGTTCCCAATTTCCCACCCTACACTTTTATCGAAAACAGAAAAGTTACTGTAATTCCTACAATGGATAAACCCAACTCGTTGTACGGGAGAAAAGGTAAAATGACTGCCGGCTGGCAACTGGAAAATGTTATGCCGGAAATCACAAAGCACTCTGTGGAATTTATTGAGGATGCATCGAAAGACAAATCAAAACCATTTTTTCTATATTTTGCACTTACCGCACCGCACACGCCAATTGCACCGCTTACAAAATTCGAAGGCAAAAGCAAAGCCGGGCGGTACGGCGACTGGGTTTTTGAAGTTGACTGGGCTGTTGGCGAAATTACAAAAGCTCTGAAAAACAGTGGAGTTGATAAAAATACACTCGTTATTTTTACAAGTGACAACGGTTCGCCGGCGCGAAACGGAGAAAACTATGGGGGAGCAACACAATCGGTAATTCGCGATTACGGGCACAATCCAAGTGGTGAATTCAGGGGAATGAAAGGCGACATTTGGGAAGGAGGACACCGCATTCCGTTTATTGCAAAATGGGCAAATAATATTGCTCCGGGAAGTAAAACCGATGCACTGGTTTGTTCGATGGATTTAATGGCAACCATTGCCGAAGTAGTTGGTTTTAATCTTTCTGAAAATAGCTCGGAAGACGGAAAAAGTCTTCTAACTGTTTTTATGAAAAACGTTAAAAAAGGGAGAAATATTCTTGTAAATCACTCGCTAAACGGTGTTTTTGCAATCAGAAAAGAGAACTGGAAACTAATTCTTTCTGACCGTTCGGGCGGATTCAGCGACTTTAATAATCCGAATGGTTACGGCATAAAAACCCCGGGGCAGTTGTACAATCTTGCCAACGACCCGAGTGAAAAAATTAATTTATACTCTTCTCATACTGAAATTGTAGAAGAGCTGACAAAAGAGTTGGAAAAAATAAAATTATAAAAACAAAATATGAATTCAAGAGAACGAGTTTTAGCAGCAGTAGCACACAAAGAGCCCGACAAAGTACCTGTTGATTTGGGTGCAACCCCGAGTTCGGGAATCTCAGCAATTGCCTATTCAAATTTGCTGAAGCACTTGGGAATGGAACATTTACCGGTACAAATTTACGATGTTGTGCAGCAACTGGCACAGCCTCACGACGAAATTTTAGAACTGTTTGGAATTGATGCCGTTGACATTGGACGAGCTTTTAATAAAAAGCCGGAAGAGTGGCAGCCAACCATTTTGGCAAATGGCGCAAAAGCTTTCTATCCGAAATGGTTTAATACTGAAAAGCAGAAAAATGGCGACTGGATTGCATCAGGGAATGATGGGCAGCCAATTGCAAGAATGCCTGCCGGAGCTACTTTTTTCGACCAGATAAAATTCCCGTGGGAAGATGGTTATCCACAAACAATGGACGGATTAGACGATGCAATGGATAAAGTAATGTGGGCAGCTTTTGCACTTAGTCCGTGGGACAATTCGACCGAACCCGATTTTTGGGAGCAACTGCGAAATAAGGCAATAAAACTAAAAGAGGAATCGGACAGGGCGTTGATAATTGGCGTGGGCTGCAACCTGTTTGAGTGGGGTACTTTTATCAGGCGAATGGATAATTTTTTGATGGATCCATATCTCGACCCGGCAAATACCGAGAAACTGCTCGACGCGTTGATGGAACGCCATCTTTCTGCTTTGGCAAAAGTTTGCAATGCCGTTGGCGATATTGCTGACTTTGTGAAATTTGGGGACGATTTGGGTGCAATGAGTGGTCCGTTTATGGATCCCGAAACCTACCGACAGTTTTTTAAACCACGCCACAAACAGCTCTGCGATTTTGCAAAACAACACAGCAGTATGCACACTTACCTGCACTCTTGCGGCTCAATTTATAAACTCATCCCCGATTTAATTGATGCAGGTTTTGAGGTTCTCAACCCGGTGCAAACTCAATGCGCCGACATGCAACCCGAAAAATTAAAAAATGAATTTGGTAAGGATGTAACTTTTTGGGGAGGTGGAATTGAAACCGTCGGGACATTGAATAATGGAACTCCGGAACAGGTTCGCACCGAGGTTTTAACCCGGCTGGAAATTCTCTCGAAAGGTGGAGGTTATGTTTTTAATACTGTACACAATATTTTACCCGATGTTCCACCCGAAAATATTATTGCTATGTTTAATGCTGTTAAAGAATTTAACGGGGAGATATCTTCTAAATTTTAATAACTATTTATGAGAAGATAACAAGATGTAAATTCTTTCTTCCAACTTCCATCTTTTGTCTTCCGTCCAATTTTTAAATTATGAACCTATCAACAATCGATTACATAATATTAGTTGCCTACATGCTACTAATTGTTGGCATTGGCGTTTTTTCGGGAGTGAAAAGGAAATCAAAATCGAGCGAAGGATTTTTTCTTGCAGGTCGTTCGTTAAAGTGGCCATTGATTGGAACTGCTCTGTTTGCTGCCAATATTTCTACAATTCACATGGTTGGATTAGCCGGGCAAGGGTTTTCCGATGGTTTAGTTTGGGGAAATTTTGAGTGGGCAGCACCATTTATGCTAATTGTTTTAGGTTTGGTTTTCGCACCTTTCTACTTCAAAACAAAAATTTCTACCCTTCCCGAATTTTTGGAAATGCGCTATAACCGCCCCACCCGAACAATGCTGGCAGTAATTTCACTTTTTACAGCACTTTTCCTTCATATTGGAGTTAGTTTATATGCAGGTGCTTTAGTTTTCGAAAACTTTTTTGGTATTGAAAGATACACTGCAATTGTTGTAATCGCCATTGCCACGCTAATTTATTCAATTGTTGGAGGATTGAAAGCGGTAGTTTTGAC
Organism: Bacteroidota bacterium; assembly: GCA_024278975.1. GTDB lineage: Bacteria > Bacteroidota > Bacteroidia > Bacteroidales > Prolixibacteraceae > Draconibacterium. Next base: position 145,930 of record JAJRSD010000072.1, on the reverse strand, counting down.
AGAGGCTTTACAATCGGGGATATTAATTATTGGTGCAAGTATTATGACAATTCTTGCCATGCTTGCCCTCCCCGAATATGGCATTCACTCTTTTACCGATTTGAAAGCTGCCTTAAAACCCGACCAACTGAGTATGATTCAAACCTCATCAAAATCGGCACTTCCGTTTTTTATATTTGTACCGGGGTATATTGTTTTAGGGCTAAATTACTGGTGCGCCGACCAAACCATTGTACAAAAAGTGTTGGGTGCAAAAACTTTAAAAGATGCTCAGAGCGGACCAATTTTCGCTGGATTCATAAAAATACTCCCTGTTTTTATTATGATATTTCCGGGAATTTTTGCCTACATTATTTTAAAAGATAAAATTGAAATTGCCGACCAAACTCTACCGGTTTTAATACTTAATATTTTACCTGTAGGACTAAAAGGATTAATGTCGGCGGCACTGCTTGCAGCATTAATGAGCACAATTGCATCGGCACTAAATAGTGCTGGCACGCTTGTTTCTATGGATATTGTAAAACGAGACCGACCAAATATTGCAGATAAAAATATATTAATTATCGGACGAATAACCATTCTTGCAGTTACTGTATTTGCAATTGCATGGTCGCCGTTAATTGCCAAATTCCCGAGTATATTTGAGGCAATAAACGATTTGCTTGCTGTTCTTTCTCCCCCAATTTCGGTGGTATTTATTTTCGGAATTATGTCGAAACGAGGAACTCCAAAAGCAGGGCATTATACTCTGATATTTGGTTTTATACTTGCTGTAATTGCATTTTGTATCGACTTCGAAATGATTGCAGGAAAACGTTACATTTCTGATGTTTGGGGAATTCATTTTATGCTGAAAGCAACTTATCTGTTTTTAATTTGTACCGTTTTTTATTATTTGGTAAGTTACTTTACTCCAAAAGCAAATTCCGAAGTTCTAAAAAAAATGACCATGAAAAATCCATTGTCGTTTATTACTGATGGTAAAGTTCAGGGAATTTCCGACCCACGAATTCTGGCAGGAATTCTGATTATTGTAATGTCTGTTTTGTATTATATATTTAGATAAAAAAACATAATGAAAAAAATAGTTGTAATTTTATGTATTAGTTTGTTGATTTCTTGTTCAACAAAAGAACCGGTTAAAAATCCTCAAAAAATAAAACGAATTGGCTGGGTAATAAAAGTTAAACCCGAAAAGTTGGAAGAGTACAAAAAATTACACGCAAATCCGTGGCCGGGAGTAAATGCGAAACTCAAAGAAGTTAACATTCAGAATTACTCAATATTTTATAGAGATGGTCTTTTGTTTAGTTATCTTGAGTACACCGGAAATGATTTTGATACAGATATGAAAATAATGGCTGCCGATTCTCTTACAAACGAATGGTGGAAACTTACCGATCCCTGCCAGGAGCCAGTTAAATCGGCCGGAGAAGGAGTTTGGTGGGCCGATTTAGAAGAGGTTTTTCATTTGGATTAATCCAGCATCGGGTTTTCGTAAGTTATATTATGCCCATTTTCGAAATCGTAGAGTGTAAGTTCGCGCAACTTAAAAAAGGCAACCCAATAATTTTGAATTGAGCGAATATAATCGCGCTTGGCTTTTTCCCGTTCTTGCAAAGCAATATTCAAATCAGTAATACTAAGTTCGCCATTCTGGAATTTTCTTAAGGCAATTAAATATCCATTCCCGGCAACTTTATCGGCTTCGTTAGCCGTTTTTAACTGGTCTTTTAACAAGCGAAACTGTTCTACCTGTACAATAACTTTGCGGTCGAAATCCTCAATATCTTTATTTACGTCGTAAATTGTAATCTCCCTTTCCGATTCGGCCAATTTAACAGTAGATGCAGACCTCCCCCAGTCGAGAATTGGTACACTTACTGAAACGCGTAACATTCTGTCTTTTTCAGGCTGATCGTAAACACCCATAAAATTATCCGCGCTGTTCGACAATCCAAAACTACCTTGTAAAGTGGCACTTACTCCGGTTTTGCTTTTTGCTTCAGCCAATCGACGATCGGCATCAATTAACCGACGTTTATAATAAGTTGTTTCTCTTCTGTTCTCTTTTGCTTTTGACAGAGCCAATTGCGGATCAATATCAAACAAAGTAATATTAAGAGGAATTGTTAATTTTATTGCACGCATCTGATCTAATCCAATGTACTTTTTTAATTCGTAGTCGGCATTTTTCAAATCCATCCGAGCTTGATTTAGAGCTTTTTGTGCATTCAAAACCGAGAGTTGAATTCTTGAATGATCATTCTCCGAAATTTGCCCCAACTTCTTTTTAGTCTCAGATATCCGCATATTATCCCTACTGTTTTTCAAATTATTTTCAGCAAGATTAAAATTTGTTTGAACTGACAGATAATTGAAATAACGATATGTTGAGTTTAATGCTATTTCTTCAATCTCTTCAACAAAGCGTTTTTTAGATTCGTCGTAAACCATCGGTTCGGTTTTCCGATACCATTTCATCCAGTTATAAGCAAACAGTGGCTGTTGAAATCCGATTGAAAAAGGCGCACCTGAAAAACTATTTTGGTCGTTTTTAAGATTTCGAATACCGTAAACCGAAGTGCCTGCCCAAACATAAGTTCCTAATTGCGGTATAGATTGGCTAACCGCTAATCTGGCAGAGGCAGCAAGGTTTGATATCTGTTTAAATTCGATACTACCATCGGGTTGAGTTATGGGACTGGTTGTATGAGAATAGTTTGGAACATCGCCCGACAGAACCAATTGTGGACGAAAACGTGTTTTAAAATTTCGGTATCGCCAATAGTAATTAACATTACGGTTTTGCACATATTTAATTGCCGATGACTGAGAAATAGCCATGGCAATTACATCATCCAAACTTAAAACATATTTGATTGTATCGTTTTGAGCAAACAGTGAATTTGTAGTAATAAAAAAACCTAACAACAATAATGAAATCGATTTTCTCATATTCTGCTATTTTCGAATCTTAATTTCATCCATATTCCGATGCATACTAATACCATCGACAATAACCTCGGCACCTTCTTTTAAGCCTGAAATAATCTCGCACGAATCGTTTCCAACTATTCCCAACAAAATCTCAGTTTTAACCGCAACATTATCTTTAACCACAAAAACATATTGCTTCTGGCCACTTTCGAACATCGGATACTTTTTAATGCGCAGCACACTATCTTTTTTGTTGCTTATTACTTGTATCTCCAAATTTTGATTAGCAATAAGTTTCGGATGACTTTTTTCTTTTAGATGAATATTAAACTGTATTTTTTTATTTTCTACAACCGGTGTAATTATACCAATTCTACCAACTAACTCTTCGTTATCAATATAAACAATAACACGGTTGCCGGTTTTTATCTTTTTAGCATATTGTTCGTCAATTGAGCCAATAATTTTAAACGATGTAAGATCCGACATCCGAACCAGCATTTTATCCTTTTCTGCTCTCTGTCCTTCACTACCCGAAATAGCCAGAATTATTCCCGAAGAGGGTGCTTTAATATTTAATTTCTCATACAATTCCTGATTCTCAACCAAAGTTTTCTCCTGAATTCTTATCTGTAACAAAAGACCTTTTTCGTCTGCAATTAACTGTTTTAGTTTAATTGAGTTTTTCTCCGACAAAGTTTTCATATCTTTTTCGGCAAGGGTAATTTCCTGTTTAGTCTGCTCGATACGTGCCGGCGAAATTCCTCCAACTTCCAAAAGTTGTTCCTGGTCAGCCAACTTAGATTTTAAAGAAGTAATACGCAATTTTTTCACCTCTTCGTTGTAATCTAAATCTAAACGAGTACTCTGAGCCGCCAACCGTGTTTTTTCCAAAGAGTTCCTTTTCATCTCCAACTGATCTGAAATCTTTTCAATTTCGGCACTGGTTTTTTCCACGTCTAACCGTAAAATAATTTCTCCTTTTTTAATCCAACTTCCGGGTTCTTTATAAATCTTTTTAATTAAACTACTTGCAGGGCTTAAAATTAAAACTTCATTCTCCGACTCCACTACACCGGTGGCTTTTACTCCCGAAATAATATTTCCGCGCTCCACGGTTTCGGTTTTAAAATTACCTGTTTGAAGCTCATCAGGAATAAAAATACCTGAAATATATGCGATAGCAGCCAAACCTGCAACAACCAAAACAGTCAATAAAATTATTGATATATTCTTTTTGTTTCCCATGGGAAATAGTTGGTTTAAAATGTTTCTTACGAATCAGCCGCTAAGTTAGTAAAAACAAAAATAGAACGTTTGTAAATTAGTGGATTTGTGTTTGATGTTAAAATTAATGTAAAAAAAACACCCCGATTTATAAAAACCGGGGTGTCTTTTGCACTAAAAATAGTTCAACTAATTATCTTATTTTTTCCAAATAGAGCTTTCTTATTGCAGCTAAATAATCTGTATCAATCTTATCTGAACGAATACGAACGACTTCGTAAAGTTTACCACTGTTATAGAAAGAACAGGCCGCAGCATCAAATTCATGACCCTCCCAGTTGTATTTTACATCCATCGAAACTTTTGAAAAAACTGTTCCGTTAAGGTATTTTGGTATTTCTATATAGCCAAATGTTGGTTCGTCGGCACTAATATAAATACCTTCGCCATGCTCATTCAGAGTTGAAAACTTTACAATTTTCACAGTTGTATTCAACTTCCCTTTTAACTTTTTATTCATTAAAAAATTAACACCTTGTTTTTGGTAAGCGTCTTGTATCTTTTCAACCATATCAATTTGCGGTAGGTGTCTCATGCGGATAACATTCAAAAACTCTGACCCAATTGTCATATATCCTTTTCCTGCATCGAAATCCCAACCGTACTCTTTCTCAATATTTTGCGTTGCCCTAATAATTTCTTCAAGCGGATATTGACGATTAAGAACCATGTAAATATATACCTGCCCCGAGCTAACCGGGGTTTCGTGATAATAACCGGGGAAAGGATTTAAAGAGTCGAATACTAAACTACCGGATAAAATATTTTCGTCGATGGCAACCACCGAATCATTTTTTGTGAGGTTTATAAATACTTCCATTGTTTTGTTATTTCCCATAATTGGTATCTTTGATTTTTTTATTTTATTTATTTAACAAATGTCAGGCAAAGTAGTTCAATTTAAAAATATAGGAATCGTCACTTTTTCGAAAAATAGACGCTCTAAAAATATAAAGATAAGTGTAAAACCCGACAAATCGGTACTTGTTTCTTTCCCTTTTTATTGCTCGTCGGAAGAGGTGTTGGCATTTGTTCAAAATAACGAGGAGTGGATTTGGCAACAACAGCGAAAAATGGAGAGTCGCAGAAGCAAAATCGATATTAATTCAGAAATTAAAACCAAGCTGCACAGTGTAGTTTTTATTTTAGGCGAAGATTATAATATTGAAACAAAAAATGATGTTATCCGAATTATTGTCCCTGATTTAAATTCAGACAAATCGCATGATTATATCGAAAATATTTTAATACAGATTTATCGTTTTGAGGCTAAAAAAATACTGCCCGGCAAATTAGCTGAATTGGCCGAAAAACATGGGTTTAAATATCAAAGAGTTACAATCAGAAATAATAAACGAAACTGGGGAAGTTGTTCATCTAAAAACAATATTAGTTTAAATTTACAAATGATGAAATTGCCCGACGAATTGATAGAATATATTTTGCTACACGAACTTATTCATACAAAAATTAAAAACCACGGTGCAAAGTTTTGGGAACAATTAAATGAAGTTACCGGAAACAGAGCTCGCGAATTAGCCAAACAGGTAAAACAGTATTCTACTTATACATTATAATTGTGCAACCCACAAGTCAACAGACAAGTTAATGCCTTATAAACAGTTAGGATACACAAATCAATAAGTCAAATTTTATTACTGATGCATTATTTGAATTTGCTTACAGGATTCCATTTATTGGCAAGTACTATTTCGAGTCTATTTTTTCTCCATAAGCCAAATCGCCGGCATCGCCGAGTCCGGGTGTGATATACGATTTTGAAGTCATTCCTTCGTCAACCGCACCCAACCAAAGCGTAACATTTTCGTCTTTTATATTATCAACAATATAGTCAACTCCCTGCTGGCTCGAAATTATTGCCACCAAATGAACGTGCGACGGTTTCCCTTTGCTAAATAGCGCCCGATAACCAATCTCCATAGACTTTCCGGAAGCGAGCATCGGATCCGAAAGAATCACAACTTTATCTTTTAAAGAGGGAGATGCCATATATTCAAACTCAATCTCAAACTCACCTTTATCGGTATATTTTCGATAGGCAGAAATAAAGCAATTTTCGGCACGGTCAAATATTTTCAGCAACCCGTTGTGCATTGCCAGTCCGGCTCGTAAGATAGTTGCCAAAACCGGTTGCTGTACCATTTTCGGAACTTTGGCAATACCCAGTGGAGTTTTAACATCGGTAACTTCGAAATTCAACTCCTTACTTATTTCGTACGCAAACAGTTCGCCAATCCGGTATAAATTCTCACGAAACCGAAGCGGGTCGGTTTGAATTGAAATATCTCTAATCTCCGCAAAATACTGGTCTAATATTGATTGGTTGTTTCCTAAAACTTTAATATTCATAATTATATTTTAAGTGAAAAATACATCGCCATCGCCATCTTGGAAATATAATTTTTCTTTATTATTTATTTCGAATGAACTGTAAATTTTCTGTCCATATTTTCTAGCATACAAAAATGGGAATTTTCGTGCAAAAAACTGCTCTGCAATTTCAGAATTATAAATAGTTACAAACTCAATTTTATTTGTAACACAATACTGTTTTATAAAACCTGCTATCTCCTTTTCAATTTTATGAGAAAAGCAAAAGTGTAAAGTTTTTAAATGACCTTCGCGAACCGAAAAAATAAAGAATCCAGCAAATTTATTCTGTACAAAAATTTTAACCGTTTTATAATAGAATAAATTTGAGTGTGCAGAAAAAGGATAATTTCCTGTAAAACTTTTTTCTGAATTTGAAATCCATGGATATTGAAAGATCCATTTTAATATGTTTGTGTTGTGATTGAGGAGATATTCAGATTGTTTCTCATTGTTGAGCAAATAACACTCATCATCCGGATTTGAGATGGTTTCGAACCGGATATTATTTTTTACTGACACCGAAAGAAAACGAACCAGAATAGTTGAAACAATTGAAACACAAAAGTCTATAATTGAAAATATAAATTTTAATAGTCTATTTGAATTCTCTTTTGCAATTAGTTTTCTGGTTTTTGGAAAAAGATAAGCCCGAACTCCAGAAAACTGATAAATTGGTTTAAACCACCCTGTTTTCAAATATAGTTCCTCAGAGTTTGGAGCATAATTAGTAAACATCAACTTTTTATCCCAATCGGAAAACGCCACGTTTAGAAGCTGTTGAGAAAAACCTTTTCGTCTGAAACCGGGATGCACCCAGCTTCCACTGCACCAACCAAAGTGAATTTGCCGGCTTGCAGAATTTGCCAATCCCGCAAAAAGAGTTCTAAAAGCAACAAGTTTATTCCCAATGAATCCCATAATTAAAACTACATCGTTAGGTTTTGCATTGGGATTTTGAATATACGATTTGGCACGTTCACAAGTTATTGGAACAGTAGCAAAGTCATTAAAAGTTTCGCTTTGCACAAAACTCATCAACTCATTCAATCGTATTTTTTGTATCTCTAATTTCAATGTTTTACTGTTGATTTTCCAACTACATTCCTAAGTTTATAATAGACAAACTCCGATTTTAAATTCAGTCTGAAATCTCCCGGTTGTTCTGCCGGATAGCGTTGTAAATGTGTTTTAAATTGGTCATACTTTACTCCGGCAGTTCCAAAAGTAAGATTACAAATATTCTCCGATTTCAATTTTTGTAGCAAGTTTAATGAAACTCCGGAATCGGTAAAAGGAAATGCAAAAGTTTTTATTGCCGGGTTAAATTTTTCTACTATCCAACTCATACTTTGTGCTATTTCTGCAAATTGCTCCTCTTCCGAAATTGTCCAGAACTCGGGATGATTTTCGCTGTGTGCTCCAATAGAAAACCCATTTTCTTTTAATTTAAAAATCTGATTTGTTGTCAAATAAGGATTTTTATTTTTTAAAAAATCAGAGAAACTAATGTCCAATATATTTGCTGTTTTATCTAAAATATCGACTTTAGAAAAGTTAGTCTGGAGAATGTTTTGTCTATTTAATCCATTATTATTTAAGAATAATTCAGCTTCCGAATTTGGCTTCGTAATTAATTCCGATAAAATTAGACTGGCTTTGTAACGGTGGAAAAGTGCTTTATTGTTGGCGAAACCTGAATTCACAAAAAAAGTTGCCGGAATTCCCTTTTTCAATAAAACATGAGAGACTAAATCGGCACACTCTTTTAGTCCGTCATCGAAACTTAAATGAAAAACTTTCTCTTTCGATCGAGGGTTTTCCAATAAATATTCGAGTGTAACCGGCTTGAAATATTTCAAATAGTAATCTAATTCCTTTTCAAATTCAGATGGGTATCTATACGGATAGTTTAAAATATAGGGTAAATGTTTATCGCTGACAACATGGTAAAAAGGCAAAAAAACCGGAGTGTCAGTTTTAAAAAGTATTTTTTCAGGAAGTAACCTGCCAACTTGTTTGCTAATAAAACGCGGGAATTTGTTCATTTTAACTTTAACGTTTTAACCACTTAAATGGCAAAGGTAAACGATTAAATTTAAGTTGGAAATAGGTTTCGGGTGCTGCTCCAAATCCATGATAAAAACGTGCAACCCCCGGAATCATCGAGCCTTCGAAATCGAGTGTAATATTATTGTTTGCATGGTTTCTTATAAAACTATCAACCAAAAAATACATTCCACCAAGTTCTCTCCCTTGTTCGTTCGACGCGGCATTCATATAAATCACCCTCTCTTTCCAGCGGCAAAAATATACGGCAGCACACAATTTATTTTCGGGCGTATAAACTCCATAGATTTCGCCAAAACCTTTGTATTGCCCAAAAGCAATGAGACTTTTCAAACTTGCAAACTCCTTTTTGCTCAAACCAGCAACTAGGTTTTCTCGCTTAAATTCGAGATATTCTTCCAGCCCAACTCCCTGAACCAAACTTAAACTGTTTTTATTTGCTTTCGTCAAATTGCGTTTTGTATTTTTAGAAAACGATTTCGACAACTGACTATAATCTTGATTTAAGGGAAGTAAAAAATTATCCCGAGCTGTAAATTCAATCTCTTTTTCAACCGAAACTGCACTATTTTCGGAGTTAATTTGAAAGTCGGAATAACTAAACTTTTTAAGTAACGCGGAATAAAACTGTTCTTTTATTTTTGCCGGTGGATTTGGAAAAATTCCCAGTTGCTGCGAAAAAAGTGGCTGGAACAAGTATTTCACTCCCATTTTTTTCCTAAATGGAAGAGGCATAATAAATTCGTAATCGCCCCAAACAAATGCATCCCAAATTATTGCTGTGCGGTCGAGATGCCAGTCGTAGCTATAAATTCTACAATTTGCAGAATTATCGATACACCGGTTCCATTTTTCAGAATCAATATTTTTATGTTCTATATAATGTAATTCAGATTTTTTTTCCATTTGTTCATTTAGCTTTCTGCCGAGTTTGCCCATTTAAAACCAAGTTGGTTCATTTTTTCGAAAACTTGTTGGTAACCTTTCCAGAGTCCTGTGTTATTTACTGTTTCGTTGTGCCAAATACTAACGAATGTACCGCCCACATTTTTAACTTCTCTCATAATATTTTCAATCTCAACAGAAGCTTCTTCCGGCGAAAGTCGTAAATAATGCAAAAATGTACCATCCATTACCTGAAACGGAACAATTAAAAGATTTGTTGTTTTTTCTTTTTTTAAATCGTAAAAATAATAGGGAGTACAAATGCCTGCCCTAAAACCCGGCTGTGCCGGATACCCCATTGTATAATCTTTTGTAATTCCGGCTTTAATTAATCGACGATAAGTTTTCGGAAAACTCAATTGTAGAAAATGCTGGCGACTTTCAATAACTTCCGTGTCGTTAATTTTCACCAAACGTCTTTTCTCCATCTTAACTGTTTTCTTGCCTCTTTTTTTACCCGAGGCAAACGACGGATGAATTCCAACATCATATTTATCTTTTGTATTTTGAATCAGTTTTTTATAGTGTTTATTTCTGTGCGACAGATTTTTATCATATCGTCCGTAATCTCCCAGCAAAAAGAAAAATTTCACTTTCTCTTCGTTGCCTTTAAAAACAGAATCAAGATATTCATACAAATTGTAAGGGTCTTTTTCTTTTCCGGTCAGTACTTTTAAACGCGATTTAAATTCCGAAAGATTACCTTTTACAATCGATTTTATTAACGCTCCCGAAGTTCTTAAAAAACCTTTGTGTTTGTATGCCCAGGCATTATCAACATCAATTGTAGATAGAAATTCAAATTTTCTTTTGGGGAATTTTAAATCGGGGTATTTCTCTTTCAGTTTTTCGGCAAGAAGATTTGCCCAGATATTTACAATCGGTTTTTTCAGAAGGTTATATTTTGTGAGAATACTTTGTTCTGCCGGGTAACGGTTCAATTTATCACGATTGGGTTCCATATATTCTTCGTGGCGTGTTACCAAATAAAATGAGGCTGCCAACGGGTCGAATGGAAAAATTGAATCTTCGGAACTTTCAAAAAAATATTTTTCGCCATTGTACCAAACCGAATTAATTGTTGGTGTAATTAATGCTTTACAGTGCATTATTTTGTGCGGTTTTATATAAAACTCATCACCAAATTTCTCGAATGAATAGTTGATTTTTGGGAGTGTTGAATTCTTGAAATCAGATGAATTGGAAGTAAATGCAACTTCAATCTGAAGAATTTGAGTAAATATTAACTGGGTAATATATTCAATGCGGGGGGTAATTTCTTCTGAAAATATTAAAATCATATTTTGGATATTAGTTAGTTTAACATTCCTTCGTCGGCAAAACTTAAGTATTGGTATTGCCCAATAATAATATGGTCGATTACCGATATGTCCATTAATTTTGCTGCGTCGCTTATTTTCCTGGTAATTTTCAAATCGGCATCCGATGCTTCCACTGTTCCCGATGGATGATTGTGGCAAAGAATTAACGAACTTGCCAGATTATCGAGTGCTTTTTTCAGAATTAGCCTTACGTCAATAACAGTTCCGGAAACTCCACCCTGACTGATCATAAAAGTATCGAGAATTTTATTGCCCCGGTTTAAAAGCATTACCCAAAACTCTTCGTGATTCAAATCGCCCAGTAGTGGCTGAAAATAGTCGGCGGCATCTTTACTTCCGGTAATTTTACTTTTATTAAAAACTTCGGCTTCTTTCCGGCGCTTTCCCAATTCGAGTGCTGCAACAATTGTTACTGCTTTTGCCTCGCCAATTCCATTAAACGATTTCAAAAAGTCGATTCCTTTTCTACCTAACTCATTCAAATTATTGTTGGTTGACGACAGAATTCGTTTCGATAATTCTACGGCAGTTTCAGAGGTGTTGCCCGAGCCAATTAAAATTGCAATCAACTCGGCATCTGTTACCGAGCGCGAGCCTTTAAGAAGCATTTTTTCGCGTGGTCGGTCTTCAACTGCCCAATCTTTAATGTTTAATTTTTTGTATTCACTCATTGGTTATGGAGTTGAACATAAAAGTAACCATAAAAAACGGGTAAAAAAAGAGGGCAGCCGTTATTTTGGAGCATAAAAAAAACCTCCCCAAAACTGGAGAGGTTTAATATATCGTAATATTTTTTACTTACAATGCGTTAACCTGAACAGCTAATTTAGATTTTAAATTTGCTGCTTTATTTTTATGAATGATATTGTGTTTTGCTAATTTGTCAATCATAGAAATTACACCAGGGTACAATTTTGCTGCTTCTTCTTTATCAGAAGTGCTGCGCAAAACCTTGATTGCATTACGAGTTGTTTTTGCGTAATACTTATTGTGAACTCTTTTCTTTTCGTTCTGTCGTATTCTTTTTAAAGCTGACTTGTGATGTGCCATTATATTTTTGTCTTTTTATTAAATTGGTAGCCCGTAGGGGATTCGAACCCCTGCTACCAGGATGAAAACCTGGCGTCCTAACCCCTAGACGAACGGGCCAATCTATTATCCCTTATTTTTAGGGACTGCAAAAATACTTCATTTTTGTAATCCACCAAATTAATATGAGATTTTTTTTACTTAACTCTAACCTTTTTCGTTAAATAGATTATTTTTTGAATTTAGCGATGCAAAGAAAATGATGTTTTTTGAATATGCAACCCTAAGTTGAGTAAAAAACTAAATGAATAAGTTTTCTTAACGAAGCTCGAAGTTTTCACCCAGATAAACCCGCCGTACATCTTCGTCTGCTGCCAACTCTTCTGCTGTACCTTCCTTTAAAATAGCTCCTTCGAAAAGAAGGTACGAACGGTCGGTTATATTTAAAGTCTCGTGTACATTATGGTCGGTTATTAATACTCCAATATTTTTCTCTTTCAGTTTCATTACAATTTTCTGGATGTCTTCAACTGCAATTGGGTCGACACCAGCAAATGGTTCGTCTAATAAAATAAACTTTGGATCGATAGCGAGTGCACGCGCAATTTCAGTTCTACGGCGTTCTCCGCCCGACAGTTGAATACCCTTGCTTTTTCGAATATGTTGAAGCCCAAACTCTTCGATGAGTGTTTCCACTTTATCTCTTTGATGTTTTTTCGAATATTTTGTCATCTCCAAAACTGCTTTCAAATTATCTTCGATACTAAGTTTCCTGAAAACTGAAGCTTCCTGCGCCAAATAACCAATTCCTTTTTTGGCTCTTTTATATACTGGTAGTTTTGTAATATTCTCATCATCGAGAAATATTTTTCCCGAAAAAGGTTGAATCAAACCAACTATCATATAAAAAGAGGTAGTTTTTCCTGCGCCATTGGGACCAAGCAGCCCAACAATTTCACCTTGTTTTACATTAAAACTAACTCCTTTTACAACAGTTCGTTTGCGGTATTTTTTTACAATATTTTCGGCTCTGAGAATCATTTGTTCAAATAACGTTATTTTCTATAACAATTACATTTCATCCATCTCTTTTTCACGTTTTTTAACTACGTGACGCGAAATTACAATTCCAATTTCGTACAAAACTACTAATGGGAAACACACCATAATCTGGCTAAAAATATCGGGCGGCGTAATTACAGCCGAAAGAAGCAACATAATTACATAGGCATGTTTTCGATATGTTTTCATAAACTTAGGCGTAATTAGCCCAACTTTACTTAAGAAATACGAAAATATTGGAAGCAGGAAAACTACTCCTGCAGCCAACGAAATTGAAGTAACCGAACCAATATATGATCTCAAATTAATCATATTCTCAACATCGGCACTTACCTGATAAGTTCCAAGGAAATGAATAGATAAAGGCACAATGAGAAAGTACCCAAAAAGTACTCCCATAAGAAAAAGTATAGAAGTAAAAAAAACAGCACCTCCGGCATGTTTTTTCTCTTTGTCGTACAGTGCCGGTTTTACAAAACGCCAGAATTCGTAAAAAACAACAGGCGATGCAACAATAAATCCGGCAATTATTGAAACCAATATATGCGTAGAGAACTGCCCTGCAATATTTATACTCTGCATTTTTAGTGGAATCTGATTAATTTTCACCGCTTCGGAGCCAACCAAATCACCCAGTTTTGAAAACATCCTATTTGTCCAGAATTCCGGCAACCGTGGTTTTAAAATTATCGTATCGAAAATGAATTCTTTCATTACAAATGCAACTATGGCAAATATAAATATCGCTCCTGCCGAACGTACAATGTGCCATCGCAACTCCTCGAGATGATCTAAAAAAGACATCTCTGCCTGCTTTGGTTTCTTTACTTTCTTTTTAGTAGTTTGCTCTTCCCTGTTTTCGCCGTCGCTCATAAGATTCTTATTTTTAAAAAAACTTCACAAATATAGATACTTATTAATATTTGTAGCTTTTCAACCATTCAATTCTTTTAAAGAATTAATATTTATTCTAAAATAATGCAAAAAACTATTGTCATTTCACTTACTTTTAATAATTTAGAATTTGTGAAAAAGAAAAATAGGGAGATTGAAAAAAGAAATTTTTGTGATGAAGGACATTTCATTGATAGATAAATTACAACACCATTTTGGGTTCGACAGGTTTAAGGGCAAACAAGAAGATGCGATAAAGAGCGTTATGGCGGGTAAAAATACATTCGTATTAATGCCAACCGGTGGGGGTAAATCATTAATTTACCAACTGCCGGCACTAATTCTCGACGGAACTGCAATTGTTATTTCGCCATTAATTGCTTTAATGAAAAACCAAGTTGACTCTCTTCGGGGAGCACAATCCGAAGATAATGTGGCTCATTTTTTAAATTCGTCGCTTTCAAAAACAGCAATTCAGGAAGTAAAAACCGATGTAATAAACGGAAAAACAAAACTTCTGTATGTTGCACCGGAGTCGCTTACAAAACAAGAAAATATAGACTTTCTTAAAAAAATTAAAATCTCGTTTTATGCAATCGACGAGGCACATTGTATTTCTGAATGGGGGCACGATTTCAGACCTGAATACAGGAGAATCAGACCAATTATTGAAGAGATTGGACATTCGGCGGTAGTTGCTTTAACTGCTACTGCCACCGCAAAAGTTCAGCACGACATTCAAAAGAATCTTGGAATTCTAGATGCCGAAGTTTTTAAGGCTTCTTTTAATCGAAGTAATTTATATTACGAGGTTAAACCAAAAGTTAAAACCGAAACGCAGATTATAAAATTCATTAAACATAATGAAGGCAAATCTGGTATAATCTACTGTTTAAGCCGTAAAAAGGTTGAAGAGATTGCAGGAGTATTGCAGGTAAATGGGATTAAAGCCTTGGCATATCACGCCGGAATGGATGCTGTCACACGCTCAGGAAATCAGGATAAATTTTTGATGGAAGATGTAGATGTAATTGTTGCTACCATTGCATTTGGTATGGGAATCGACAAACCCGATGTTCGGTTTGTAATTCATTACGATATTCCCAAAAGTCTGGAAGGCTATTATCAGGAGACCGGGCGTGCAGGACGCGACGGAGGCGAAGGGAAATGTATAACTTTTTATAGCTATAAAGACATTCAGAAACTTGAAAAGTTTATGCATGGCAAACCGGTCGCCGAACAGGAAATTGGAAAACAGTTGTTATTAGACACTGTGTCGTACGCAGAATCGGCAATTTGCCGACGGATAATTTTGCTCGACTATTTTGGCGAAAAATATAAATCGGAGAGTTGTGGCAATTGCGATAATTGTTTAAATCCAAAAGAGCAAATTGAAGCAATGAACGAAGTGGCTCGTGCATTAAGAACGATTCTGGAGGTAAACGAAAGATATAAAGCAGACCACATTGCCAACATATTAATTGGGAATAGAACAGCAGCCATAAAATCGTTTAAACACGACACTTTAAAGTGTTTTGGATGTGGCAAAGACCACGAGGAACGTTTTTGGAATGCAGTGTTTCGCCAGTCGATGGTTGCCGGTATAATTAATAAAGACATTGAAAATTACGGACTTTTAAAAGTTACACAAAAGGGACACGATTTTTTAGCCAACCCAACCAGTTTTATGTTGGTAAAAAACCATGAGTACGAAGAGGAAGACGGTTCGGGCGGTTCATCTGGCGGCGCACCTTCGGGAGGAGCTAGTGGCGATCCTCAGCTTTTTTCGATATTAAAAGACCTTAGGAAACAGATAGCAAAAAAACATAAACTTCCACCATTTGTAATCTTTCAGGATCCTTCGTTGTCCGATATGTCAATTCAGTATCCGATTACAGTTGAAGAGCTTCAGCATATTCAGGGAGTTGGACAAGGTAAAGCCCGCAGATACGGGAAAGAGGTTGTTTCACTAATTAAAAAATATGTTGACGAAAATGAGATAGAACGCCCCGAAGATTTGGTGGTAAAAACCGTAGCCAACAAATCAAAATTAAAAGTTTTTATTATTCAAAGTATCGACAGGAAAATTTCGTTTGAAGACATTGCAAATTCAAAAGGAGTTGAAGTTAGAGATGTAATTTCGGAAGTAGAAGCTATTGTAAATTCGGGTACAAGGTTAAATGTTGATTATTATGTTGACGATATTTTAGACGAAGATCATCAGGAAGAAGTTTTTGACTATTTCAAAGAGGCGGAAACCGATTCAGTTCAGCAAGCACTGGACGAGCTCGGCGAAGATGAATATTCTGAAGATGATATTCGATTAATGCGAGTTAAGTTTTTTTCCGATTTGGGGAATTAGTTAATATTTTACTAATTTTTTCAAAAGAGCCAATAACTTGGTTCTTTTTTTATGCCTGTATATATTGTATAAATTATTACTTTTGCATCGCTTAAATTGATAATAATTTGAAAAATAAAAATATGACAGATTATAAAGTTGCCGATATTACATTGGCAGATTTTGGTAGAAAAGAGCTGGATATTGCAGAGAAAGAGATGCCCGGTTTAATGTCGATCCGTGCGAAATTCGGTCCATCGAAACCATTGAAGGGTGCGAGAGTAATGGGTAGTTTACACATGACAATTCAAACCGCAGTTTTAATTGAAACTTTAGTAGAACTTGGTGCCGATGTTCGCTGGGCAAGTTGTAATATATTCTCTACTCAAGACCACGCTGCCGCAGCAATTGCAGCAGCCGGAGTTCCTGTTTTTGCATGGAAAGGCGAAACTCTTGAGGAGTACTGGTGGTGTACAAAGAAAGCTCTGAGTTTCCCCGGAGGAAAAGGTCCGCAACTTATTGTTGACGATGGTGGCGATGCTACTCTTTTAATTCATAAAGGTTATGCAGCAGAAAAAGATGCTTCTGTTTTAGATGTAGAACCAGAAAGCATTGAAGAGGGTGAAGTTTTAAAACTCTTAAAAAATACTCTTGCCGAAGACAATCAGAAATGGCATCGTACAGTTGCCGAGTGGAAAGGTGTTTCGGAGGAAACTACAACCGGAGTTCATCGCTTATATCAAATGTTTGACAAAGGCGAATTGCTGATTCCTGCAATTAATGTAAACGACTCGGTTACAAAATCGAAATTCGATAATTTATACGGATGTCGCGAATCGCTTGCCGATGGAATTAAACGTGCAACCGATGTAATGATTGCCGGAAAAGTGGTAGTAGTAGCAGGTTATGGCGATGTTGGGAAAGGCTGTGCACACTCGATGCGAAGTTATGGATCGCGTGTTATTGTTACTGAAATAGATCCTATTTGCGCACTGCAAGCTGCCATGGAAGGATTCGAAGTAAAAACCATGGAAGAGGCGCTGGGTGAAGGAAACATCTACGTTACAACTACCGGAAATAGAGATGTTATTACGGCAGAGCACATGTCGAAAATGAAAGACCAGGCAATTGTTTGTAATATCGGGCATTTCGATAACGAAATTCAGGTGGCACAAATGGAGAAATGGCAGGGTATTCAAAAAATAAATATTAAACCACAAGTCGATAAATATACTTACCAAGATGGACACAGTATTTTCTTACTTGCTGAAGGCCGTTTAGTAAATCTCGGTTGTGCAACCGGGCATCCATCGTTTGTTATGAGTAACTCGTTTACAAACCAGAGTCTTGCGCAAATAGATTTGTGGGAAAACAATTACGAAATTGGTGTTTTTACTTTATCGAAAAAATTAGACGAAGAGGTGGCACGTTTACATTTAGAACAGTTGGGAGTGAAACTAACCACACTTACCGACGAGCAATCGGAATATCTGGGCGTTGCAAAAGAGGGCCCGTTTAAAGCAGAACATTACAGATATTAATATCAAAATTAATATATATTGAGATGGGTTTCAGAAATGGAACCCATTTTTAATTATTATAAACCCGTAAAGTAAAATTATTAACAAACGAAACATTGTATTGTCTTAACGCTGCCGCCGCCGGGCCTGATGATGGAAAACCTCCGCCAGTTAGAAAAAACTCTGACCCACAACACGAACAAGTTCCCAAAACGCCCTCGTTTTTAACCTTACAGGTTTGGCTAACTTCGTAAGTACAAGTTGCATCATAAGCATAATAAGTATCCGGCATTTCGCAATATACAATTACACCGCCATAACCCGGTCCGGGGAAATACATAGAATTACCAGGGATAGTTAACTCGTTAGCAATATTCAAATTAATTTCAAACGTAAACGGTACATTCGGAACTTGCGAGTCCTGAATTTTATCGCACGAAACCGATGAAAGTATCAGAATAAAAGAAAAAATAAAATACTTTCCATATTTTAAAACCAACTGCTTCATTTTTCTTATTTTTACTGAAAACTTCAAAAGTAGATATTTTATTGTATTTAAAGAATAATGAGCATGGATGATTTATTAGTGGTAATATTAACTTTAGCAGTTGCAGGCATCGGAATTCTCGGTCAGTTTAAAAAGAAAAAGCAAGCGGCAGCAGGAACTAATCAACCCAAACAACCTGAAAGTTTTTGGGATTTAATTCAAGGTGGAACTGAGTTTCCTATAGAGGAAGAAGAAAATGCAGAGCCGGTTATTTCACCTAAAACCTCGTATAATAAAATTAATTTTTCGAGTGAGAAACAATCAATCAACAAAAATAATACTACAAAAACTTCAGTCAGAAAGAAAATCAGATCGGAAACAATGAAAGGATTTTCGCTACGAAAGGCTGTGGTTTACAGCGAGATAATAAATAGGAAATACACATAAATATCTCGTTTTTAATATTTTTTAAGTCATATAATTCTTAATATTCAATAAAATATATATTTTTGTGGCAGAAAGAGTTCTGGAAATCCGGGGTTCTTTCTATTTTTTTAGTAATAATAACAGATAATAAGGAAGGTATAAAATGTCTGGAGTAACATATTTAACAAAGGAAGGGCTAAAAAAGCTGAGAGAAGAGTTGGACTATTTGATGAAAGTAGAGCGTCCGGCAATTTCAAAACAAATTGGCGAAGCCATAGAAAAAGGAGATATTTCTGAAAACGCAGAATACGATGCAGCCAAAGATGCACAAGGAATGTTGGAGGCTAAAATGTCAGTCATCCAAAATAAAATTGCAAATGCACGTATTTTAGACGAGTCAAAAATAGATACTTCGCAAGTTCAAATTCTTAATAAAGTAACAATTAAGAATAAAAAGAACAATGTAACAGTGCAATATACTTTGGTTCCCGAGAGTGAATCGAACATAAAGCAGGGTAGAATATCAATTGAAACTCCAATTGCAAAAGGATTAATGGGGAAAAAAGTTGGCGACTCGGTTGAGATTACAGTTCCGTCAGGAGTTCTTTCGTTCGAAATTATCGAAATTTCAAAATAGAAAAATGGCAACCATTTTTACCAAAATAGTGAATGGCGAAATACCGGCATACAAAGTTGCTGAAGACGAGAACTATCTCGCTTTTCTCGATATCTTTCCGGTTGCAAAAGGCCATGTTCTGGTAATTCCAAAAAAAGAGGTCGATTATATTTTTGATATGGAGGATGAGTTGTTTGCCGGACTCCAGCTATTTGCAAAAAAAATTGCAGTTGGTTTAAAAAAAGCAATCCCCTGCGAAAAAGTTGGAGTTTTGGTTTTAGGGTTGGAAGTGCCACACGCACACATTCATTTGGTTCCGATGCAAAACGAAGGTGACCTCTTAAATTTTTCAAAAAAAAAGAAATTCACACCCGAAGAATTTAATGAAATTACAGAACTAATTTCAAAAAATATTGATTAGCAGCCTGATAGAATTCAGGTATTTTTTATCTTAAATATTTCCATCATTTTTTATCAACATCGTAATTTTACCCCATCAAAATCTATAACTTTATAGCTTTTTAAGTGAAGTTGGGGTTATTGCTAAATTTTTGATACTTCAAGTTGTTTGTTTTTTACAACCATGATTATCAGCGGAATACAAACTCATTCCAATTAATAGTAGGTATTCTTAATAGTATTATATCTCACTTCTCATATATATAAATCTAACGGTCAATAAAAATAATGATTCCATTTACTCATTTACATGTTCACTCGCAGTACTCAATTTTAGATGGTGCTGCCAGTGTTAAAGCCCTTGTTACAAAAGCAAAAAAGGATAAAATGAGTGCGCTTGCACTTACCGATCATGGTACAATGTTCGGGATTAAAGATTTTCATGCAACATGTAAAAGAGAGAAAATAAAACCTATTCTGGGCTGCGAAACTTATGTTGCAGCACGAACAATAAATAACAAAAAAGATAAAATTGATCGTTCGGGATATCACCTTATTTTATTGGCTAAAAATAAAACCGGATATAAAAATCTGGTTAAATTAATTTCCATTGCCAGCACCGAAGGATTTTACTACAAGCCACGAATTGATAAAGAATTGCTCGAAAAATACAGCGAGGGTTTAATAGCTTCCTCGGCATGTTTGGGAGGCGAAATTCCCAATTTGTTAATGAACAACCGAATTAAAGAGGCGGAAGCTGCCATTCAATGGTATAAAAATATTTTTGGCGACGATTTTTATCTCGAACTTCAGCTACATCCTGCTGAATCGCAGGAACAGCGCGAAAATGTTTACGACAATCAGGTAAATGTAAATAAGCTAATTATTCCGCTTGCAAAAAAGTTTGGTGTTAAAATTATTGCTACCAACGATGTTCATTTTACAAATGCCGAAGATGCTGATGCTCACGACCTGTTAATTTGCCTGAACACAGGAAAAGATTTGGACGACCCAACACGAATGCGTTACACCAAACAGGAGTGGTTTAAAACGCAGGCAGAAATGAATGAGCTTTTTAGTGACGTACCAGATGCCCTGACAAACACTGCCGAAATTGCTGAAAAAGTTGAAGAATTTGAATTGAATGCTGCCCCAATTATGCCTGTATTTCCTATTCCGAAGGAAATTGGAACTGAGGAAGAATTCCGCGAGAAATACCCGGAAGATAAGTTGCGGGAGGAATTTGGAGATAAAGTTTTTGAACGGCTGGGCGGCTACGATAAAGTTTTACGTGTAAAATTAGAATCAACATTTTTACGGCATCTAACATACAAAGGAGCTAAAGAACGTTACGGCGATCCTCTCGAAAAAAGTATTTCAGACCGATTGGATTTTGAGCTCGACACCATTAAAACAATGGGATATCCCGGATATTTCCTTATTACTCAGGATTTTATTAACGAGGCAAAAAGACTTGGTGTAGTTGTTGGTCCGGGGCGTGGTTCGGCGGCCGGCGCAGCAGTTTCGTACTGTACCGGAATTACTAATATCGACCCAATAAAATACGACTTACTTTTTGAACGTTTCCTGAATCCCGACCGGGTTTCGCTACCCGATGTTGATATTGATTTTGATGATGATGGACGGCAATTAGTTCTCAATTATGTAACCGATAAGTATGGACAGGATAAAGTTGCACACATCTGTACTTTTGGTACAATGGCAACAAAACTGGCAATTCGCGATGTGGCACGAGTATTAAAATTACCACTGCCCGAAGCCAACCGGCTGGCAAAACTTGTTCCCGACACTCCGAAAATGACATTCGAAAAAGCATTTAAAGAGAGTATCGAACTCCGAAGAGAAAGAACTTCTAATATTCCGTTAGTTGTACAAACCATGAAATTTGCCGAAACTCTCGAAGGTTCTGTTCGGCAAACCGGAGTGCACGCTTGTGGTATTATTATTAGCCGCGACCCACTGTCGGATCATATTCCGTTGATGCCCACAAAAGATGATGGACATCTTTTGATGACCCAGTTCGACGGTCGTTTTGTGGAAGATATTGGCCTGCTTAAAATGGATTTTTTGGGATTGAAAACCCTTTCAATTATAAAAGAAACATTAGAAAATATCAGGCTTTCGAAAGGTATTAAAGTTGATATCGATAATATTCCGTGGGACGATAAAAAGACCTACGAAATGTTTAGTCATGGCGAATCGATAGCAGTTTTTCAGTTTGAATCTGACGGGATGAGAAAACATTTGCGCGACCTGAAACCAAATCGATTTGAAGATTTGGTGGCAATGAATGCACTTTATCGCCCCGGTCCGATGCAATATATCCCTGATTATGTTGCACGTAAAAATGGCAAACAAAAAGTTGAATACGACTTGCCAATGATGGAAAAATATCTTGGCGAAACTTATGGAATTACTGTTTTTCAAGAGCAGGTGATGTTACTCTCGCGACTGCTTGGCGGTTTTACCCGAGGCGACTCCGATACTCTCCGGAAAGCAATGGGAAAAAAGAAAATTGCAGAAATGGACAAACTGAAAGTGAAATTTATTGATGGTTGTAAAGCAAATTATCAATTTATTGATGAATGTACACTTGTTGGAAAAAGCCCGATGATGTAATTGAAAAAATATGGAAAGACTGGGAAAAATTTGCTGAATATGCTTTTAACAAATCACACTCGGTTTGCTATGCGCACATTGCTTATCAAACCGGCTACTTAAAAGCACATTATCCGGCAGAATTTATGGCTGCAAACCTTAGCCGAAATCTTAGTAATATTACTGATATTACTAAGTTGATGACCGAGTGTAAACGCATGAAATTAAATGTTTTGGGACCCGATATTAACGAAAGTTTTATAAAGTTTACAGCCAATAAAAATGGCGATCTTCGTTTTGGGATGGGAGCAATTAAAGGAGTTGGTGCCGGCGCAGTTCAGGATATTATTAAGGCTCGTGATAAAAATGGCGAGTTTAAAACTATTTACGATTTGGTTGAAAATGTAAACCTTCAGTCAGTTAACAAAAAAAACCTTGAAGCCCTTGCAATAGCCGGTGCTTTCGACAATTTGGGCAACATAAACAGAAGTTGTTTTTTTTCGGGTTTAGATGAAAATGACAACACCACATTTATCGAGAAACTGATAAAATATGGAAACCGAATTCAGCTCGAAGCTCAGAGTGCTCAGCAGAGTTTGTTTGGCGGAATGGAAAGTAGCATGGATATTAAAAAGCCGGAAATTCCCGACATAGAAGAGTGGGCAAAACTTGTACTTCTCGACAAAGAAAAAAGTCTGATTGGAATTTATTTAACTGCGCACCCATTAGACGATTACAGTCTGGAAATTAACAGTTTCTGCTCTAAAGATGCCACCTTAAAAGACCTCAACAACGACATAGAAAAGTACATTGGTAAAGATTTTACTTTTGGCGGCATGGTAACCGAAGCCCGCGAAGGAACATCGAAAAACGGAAATCCGTACAGCACTCTGACACTCGCAGACTATAACGATACAAAAGAATTTTTCTTCTTTGGAAACGATTATGTAAACTTCCATAAGTACTGTAAACCCGGACTTTTTCTTATGATAAAAGGTATGGTTCAGCAACGTTGGAAAAGCGAATATTACGAGTTTAAAATCCAACAAATAGAACTGCTTTCAGAAGTAAAGAAAAACTACATAAAAAGTGTAACCATTAATTTACCGCTCGATAAGTTAAATGAATCAGTTATCGAGAAAATTACAACATTAATTGAGAACAATACCGGCAATGCATTGTTAAAGTTTAATGTTTATGATCCGGAAAACAACATGCAAATTAAAATGTTTTCGCGAACTATTAAAGTAGATTTATCGGAAGGTTTTTTAAGTTTCTTTGACGAGGATATTAATATTGGATATAGAATTAATTAATTAATTTTGCACCACAAATTTTGAAATAAATAATAATTAAAAATATAATATTATGGCTGTAGAAATTACTGATGCCAATTTCGAAGAATTGGTAATAAAAGCGGATAAACCCGTTATGATTGACTTTTGGGCTGTTTGGTGTGGCCCGTGTAGAATGATTGCACCTATTGTAGAAGAGATGTCGGGCGAGTACGAAGACCGGGCTATTATCGGGAAAGTTGATGTTGACTCTAACCCGGGCGTTGCCATGAAATACGGAATTAGAAATATTCCCACTGTGATTTTTGTAAAAGGTGGCGAAATAGTTGACAAGCAAGTTGGAGCAGCTCCAAAGAAAAGTTTTACTGATAAATTAGATGCACTTTTGTAAAATTTATTATTAGTCTATTTAAAGGTTGTCTCAAAAATTCGAGTTCGTCACCCTGAACTTATTTCAGGGTCTGCAAATTATCAAATTTTAGTTTTTGAGTCCACTCTGAAAATTCATCAGATGAATTATTCCGTAAATAGTACAGGAGGTTAAACTCTGGCAATCAGTTGGTTACAAGTTCATCAGATGACTAAGCCTCTATTTATTTACTTTTTGGAGAGGACTCGTTTTTAAGATTCTGAAATAAATTTCTCGGTAGTAATCGCTATGCGGAGAGTGACGTTTTCGAGAATTTCTGCGACAACCTTATTTTTATTAAAACATTTTGAAAAATATTTTCGACATAGAACAGTTTCATCAATTCGACAACCTGGGACTAATTGCCCACGAAGTGGTCGAAGGATTTATAACCGGATTACATCGAAGTCCGTTTCACGGGTTCTCTGTGGAGTTTGCCGAACATCGGTTGTACAATCAGGGAGAATCTACTAAACGTGTCGATTGGAAACTATTTGCCCGCACCGATAAACTTTTTGTAAAACAGTACGAAGAGGAGACAAATCTTCGATGCCAGATAGTTATCGACACATCTTCGTCGATGTTATTTCCCTATTCAAAAGGTAAAAAACATCTTCAAAATAAACTGGCTTTTTCGGTTTATACAGCCGCAGCATTAATTTATTTATTACGAAAACAGCGCGATTCTGTTGGGCTAACTCTCTTTTCCGACGAAATTGAATTTCACTCAAATCCGCGAATTTCATCGGTAAATGCGGAAATTATGTACGGGAAATTGTCTGCTTTAATTCAACCCGAAAATGCGCATTTGCGCAAAAAAACCAATACAACTCAGGTACTTCATCAAATTGCTGAGAATATTCATAAACGTTCGCTGGTGATAATTTTTAGCGACATGTTGGATGGCTCGAATACCGACGAACTTTTTTCTGCGCTCCAACATTTACGATACAACAAACACGAGGTAATTCTATTTAATGTTACCGACCACACACTCGAACGTGAATTCGATTTTAGCAATCGTCCGCATAAATTTGTCGATTTGGAAAGCGGGCAGACTATTAAATTCAATCCGTGGGAAATCAAAAAACACTACGTTTCAACGGTAAATTCATATTTCGACGATTTGAAAGTAAAATGCGGTCAGTATAAAATAGACCTCGCCGAGGCAGATATTAATGACGATTTCCAGCAAGTACTCCTCTCGTATTTGGTGAAAAGGAAGAAATTGTATTAGCTTTTTATTTTACCCTCACTAACTTCAATTCGACAAATTCACGCTAATTTATCCGGTAGTATTATTTATGACAACGATTTATTTGAATATTTCAAATAAAATATCAATACTTTATCTCATTTTTACTTCATCTTTTTATTGTCATCTAAATTCATTAAATTTAGATTTTACAAATAAAATTCCCGACTATGTTAGTTAAAACCTTCGGAAGTGCAGTTTTTGGTATCGACGCCACAACAATTACAATTGAAGTTGATGTTACAAGAGGAATTAAATTTATGCTGGTTGGCCTGCCCGACAGTGCAGTAAAAGAGAGCCAGCAACGAATTGAATCTGCCTTACGTTTAAATGGTTTCAAATGGCCGAAGCAAAAAATCATTGTTAATATGGCTCCGGCAGATATTAGAAAAGAAGGTTCGGCTTACGATTTACCTTTGGCAGCCGCAGTTTTAGCAGCATCGAATCAGATTAATTCTGATAAATTATCGAAATATATTTTGATGGGCGAGCTCTCGTTAGACGGAACTTTACAGCCAATAAAAGGAGTTTTGCCCATTGCAATTAATGCAAGAGAAGAGGAATTTGAAGGTTTTATTCTGCCCAAACAAAATGTACGCGAAGCAGCAGTAGTTGATAAACTAAAAGTTTATGGTGCCGAGAATATTACTGATGTAATTAATTTTTTGAATGGAGAAAATAATCTGGAGCAAACTGTTATTGATACACGCGCAGAATTTGCGGCCCGCGTAAACGATAACTCACTCGATTTTGCCGATGTAAAAGGGCAGGAGAATGTTAAACGTGCTCTCGAAATTGCAGCAGCCGGCAGTCATAATATAATTCTTGTGGGTCCGCCAGGTTCGGGAAAAACAATGCTGGCAAAACGAATTCCCGGTATTTTGCCACCGTTCACTCTGAAAGAAGCTTTGGAAACCACAAAAATACACTCGGTTTCGGGGAATATAAAAAAGGAAACTTCGCTAATGACACAACGTCCTTTCCGTTCGCCACACCATACAATTTCCGATGTCGCACTTGTTGGTGGAGGAAATTATCCTCAGCCGGGCGAAATATCTCTGGCACACAATGGCGTTCTGTTTTTAGACGAACTTCCCGAGTTTAAAAGAACCGTTCTGGAAGTTATGCGTCAACCACTCGAAGACAGAACAATTACAATTTCGCGGGCAAAATTTTCGGTTGAATATCCTGCAAGTTTTATGTTGGTAGCATCGATGAATCCATGTCCGTGCGGATATTACAACCACCCAACAAAAGATTGTGTTTGTGGTCCGGGAGTGGTGCAAAAATACCTTAATAAAATTTCAGGTCCGCTTTTAGACCGTATTGATATTCATTTAGAAGTAGTTCCTGTTCCGTTTAAAAAACTGGCAGAAATGGAGTTGTCGGAAAATAGCGAGGCAGTGCGTAAAAGGGTGCTGACTGCCCGTAAAATCCAGGAAGACCGTTTTGCAGCAGATATTGGAATTTATGCCAATGCACAAATGACTTCGAAGTTAATTCGCCAACATGTTGTGTTAAACGAAGAGAGCAACGAGTTGATTAAAAATGCAATGGACAGACTGGGACTTTCGGCACGTGCCTACGACAGAATATTAAAAGTTGCCCGTACAGTTGCCGATTTAGAAGGTGAGGAAAATGTACAATCACACCATCTTTCGGAAGCAATTCATTACCGCAGTTTGGATCGGGAAAATTGGGGAGGATAGCTTTGTAATTATTTGTACCTTTGATAAAAAGAAATTGATATGGAATCTTTACGAATAGACATAATAAACCCAAAAGCAAAAAGCCTTCTTAAAGATTTGGCTGATTTAGATTTAATTAGAATTAAAACTGTCAAGATAAAATCTGAATTTATTGAATTACTTGAAAAGTTGAGAATTAATTCGGATGAAACACCATCTCTTGATGAAATATCTACCGAAGTTGATGCGGTTAGAAAAGCCAGATATGAGGATTAAAAAAGTTATTCTGGACACGAATCTATGGATTAGCTTTTTGATAACCCATAAGCTAGATAAACTGGATTATTTGCTTGAAACCGAAAAAATTAAATTGATTTTTTCAAATGAATTAATAGAGGAATTTATAACCGTTGCGAAAAGACCAAAATTCTCCAGATATTTTTCTGATACTGATATAAAAAATATACTTCGTTTATTTAAGGATTATGGTAAACTGATAAAAGTAAAATCGAATGTTACAGAGTGCCGGGATTTAAAAGATAATTTTCTCTTGAATTTGGCTATTGACAGCAAGGCTGATTATCTGGTAACAGGAGATATGGATTTATTAGTATTAGAAAAAATAAAGAATACTAAAATTATTCGTTTCGCTGATTTATTTGACAGTTTTGAATAATTTGTAAATACTGCTTTAAGGACTGCATCTAAAGATTATTTACAATTTGTTCTTTTTATAACTTCCCCACCGCTCCCCTCGCGATTGTATCGCGTGGGTTACTTTACAAAAATAACATTATTCAAAATCCCCAGCTCTCCTGCATAGTCAGCAGCACTGCTATACAAATAGTTTTCAGCACTAAGGGATTGTGAAGAGGAGCCAAGTGAAATAAGGAGAATGGAGTGTACATTTTTAGAATTCCATTTATTGTAAAAAGACTAGGATATCTGAATTTATTTTATAATAAAATAGCCACAGCTTCCTATAAAATAAATTCATATTAAACTTTAGAACTCAAATGCCACTGTTCCCTGTTTATAACGAGGAGCAAGCAGTTTTGAGTTATTAACTACACAGTAAACTCTTTTACCCAAAAATCGTGCTTATTGCAAAAGCTGGTAGCAAAAAGTTTTCCTTTAAAACCTGCCGGAAGTTCATAAGTTGATTCGGCTTTTAAATCATCGCCCGAAAAAGTTTTTGAGCCAATCATTTTTCCGGCTTTGTCAACCAATGTATGCCTTACAATATAATGGCTTCCACTCATACCGTGCGCAGTTAACAAAGTAACTTTACTGCCATCAACTGCTACAATTGGGACATGACTTCCGGCTTTTCCATCCCATTTTCCCTGCGAATTTTCGGTAAATATAATACCAGGTACATTTAGGTCTTTACTTTTTGCAGATTTTGAGTTTGCCAATAATGGAGCAGAAACCGCTAATCCTGAAGTAATTAAAGCACTTCTTTTTAAAAATTCTCTTCTGTTTTTCATAATTATTTTTTTAATATAAATTCATGTTCTATCAAATAAACGAAAAACTATACAAATTGTTTACTATTTAAAAATTATGTAATTTTAAAAGAAATTAAAAACTCAATGCAATGAAAAAAAATAAAAAATATCCCGTTTCGCGACGAAGCTTTATAAAAGTTACAGCTGCCTCAACAGCGGCATTATCAACAATTTCGTTAGGTGGTTGTAATACTGAAAAAGTTCCGACTCCCATGAAACGTAAATTTGGGAAACTTGGTTTCGATGTTACTACAATTGCTCTGGGAGGTCAGTCTTCGTTACAATGGACACCCGATGATGTTGATCCGGTTCCAATAATTCTAAAAGCTTTCGACTTGGGAATAAACTACTACGACACTTCAAATTTATATGCCGGAAGTCAGCTTAATTTCAATAAAGCATTTAAAAAACTAAATCTTATTCCAGGTGAAGATAATTATAATGAAAAGTTGCGGGAGTCAATCTGGCTAACAAGTAAAACTGCAATGCGCTGGGGAAAACCGGGTTGGGCAGAAAGGGAAGATGTTATAAACTGGTCGAACGGCGAAAATGTAAAATGTGCTGTTGACGATGTAAAACGCTCGCTTACTCAAATTTTTGGCGATGGAGAAGGTGCGTATCCAGAGGGTGCATATTTAGATATGGTACTGATTCACACTCTGCATAATACAGCAGAAATTGATGTGTTGTACGAAGGTTTGGAAACTCCTCTCGACCCAAATAAAAATTTTGGAGCGTTGGTAGCTTTGCGAGATTTACGCGACGGAACAAACCTTACTGGAATGAATCCTAAAAAAGAGAAACTAATTCGCCACATCGGGTTTTCCGGCCATGCAAATCCACCTGCAATGATGGATATGATTCAGCGAGATGAATTTGGAATTTTAGATGGATTGTTAATTGCAATTAATGCCAACGATAAAACTAAAATGAATTTTCAGCACAATGTAATTCCGGTTGCCGAAGCAAAAGGAATGGGAATTATTGGGATGAAAGTTTTTGCCGATGCTGCGATGTATCATAAAGAGCCACGCTGGTCGAGAACACCCGACGATGTTTTCAGAAAAGTGGGAACACCGGAATTACCAAGTCGTCCGTTAATTGAATATTCGTTAACCACACCCGGCGTTCATACTTTAATAATTGGTATCGGGCAAATTGATGACGACCCAATGAAATGCCAGTTGGTGCAAAATTTTTATGCTGCTCAAATTAAACCCGATGGAATGAGTAGTGATGAACGAAACAGGATTGAGATTCAAGCGGCAAAAATTAAACCCGACAGTAATTATTTTCAGGAGATTAAAAATGCAGGTTTGGGTGCACCACGCGAAGTAGAAGTTACCGACAATAAAATAACATGGCAAAGTTCGTATGCCGGCGATGAGCCAATTTCGCATTACGAAATTTTGGTTGATGGGAAATTTATGGGAAAAGTAAATCATAAACCACAACTTTTAAAAAGTGAACCTTTTTCGTTTGATATAGAAAACAGTAGTGGAGAGATTTTAGTTGCCGCAGTTGACAATGCAGGTAACCGTGCAGAATCGAAAATCATTTAAAATTGTATCTTTTTCGTTATATCCGATAAATTTATTTTAAATTGATGTAATTCAACTTAATGAGGATTGAAGATAATATCTCGCTCCTACGGAGCTTATTTAAAAATGTTACGTAGTGAGATATAAATATATTTTTAAATTGAACCAAATTCATTACCATTCGTTTGAATTGAAAAATTAAAAATAAACTAATATGGCAGACAGAATATCAGACCCCATTGGGCGATTAATGGGACTGAGATATAAATCGCATCCGTGGCACGGAGTTTTTATCGGTGAAAAATCACCCGAAGAGTTAACAGCTTTTATCGAAGTAGTTTCAACTGATACGGTTAAATACGAAATTGATAAAGACAGTGGTTATTTGCGTATCGACCGTCCGCAGAAATTCTCGAATGTGGTTCCGGCACTTTACGGTTTTATTCCGCAAACTTATTGTGGTAAAAAAGTGGGCGATTTTTGCAGCAATAAAACCAAACGTAAAGGAATTATGGGTGATGGCGACCCAATTGATATTTGTGTACTAACAGAGAAAGCGATTGCACATGGCGATTTGCTGGTAAATGCACGTCCGATTGGAGGTTTCCGAATGATTGACGGAAACCAGGCTGACGATAAAATTATTGCTGTATTGAGAAACGACACGATGTACGGGCATTTTAAAGATATTTCGGAAGTGCCTGAAATTGTGATTCAACGGCTGGAACACTATTTTTTAACTTACAAAGATATGCCGGGAGTTGAAAGTAATACAGAGATTACAGCAACTTATGGAGTTGAAGAAGCTTACGAAGTTATTCAGGCATCGGTGGAAGATTATAACGATAAATTTTCGAATCTGGGAAGTTTACTGGCATAAAAAAAGGAGGCTAAAAATAGCCTCCTTTTTTTTATCTCTCTTTTCTCTATTAATCTTCTTTATTCTGCTTAACCCTTTTACCATTTTCATCAAAAGTTACTTTAAAAGTTTCACCGTCTTTTGTAACTTCAATTTCAGAATCACAGTCAAAGTCAGCATCGCAACTTATTTCTTTTGGCATTTTGCCATAATCAATTTTCAATTCAGTTCCATCGCCCTTTTCAATTTTAACCGAACCTGCCTGAATTTGTAATGCGCAGGCTTTTACAATTAAAAGAGGTCTTAAAATTTCGCGACTGTACGATTTTACTTCAACATCATTAATATATTTTACAACTTCCGATTTGCCTGTAATTTTCTTAATATTGTCATCGTGATTTTTTCGTGTTTTAAGACCACAAATCCACCTTATTTGCCGGTGATAGTTTCGTTCAAATTTAACAGCCTCACCATCTTCATTTTGTTTCGTAATAGTTAATTCTGCAGTAATATTGTAGTTGTCGTCTCCACGAATAATAATTTTAGTTCCGTTAAAAGTTACACCTTTTTTATTTGTAAAATCAACATAAGTTATCGACTTCTTCTTATTTCTAATTTTAGCATCTCCCCTGAGGTATTCGATAATAATTACACCACTTTTACCACAATCATCACCCGAAAAAGTTAAAGTCACCTTAACTTTACCATCTGCCTTTTCTACCTCGCGGGCAGGGCAGGTTCCTTCTACTGTTTCAGCAGATTTTAACGAGAAGAAATCAATGTCTCCCCAGAAAATGCCATCGTCACTTTCATCTAAAAGTTCGGCAAAATTAATATCGGCCAAAACTTCATCGTCAACAAGTGCTAACGTTTCTGCATCAATCTGAGAATTGGTTTGTAGAGTTTGTTTTTCGCACGAAATGGCAAGAAAAAGGGTAACAAATAATACGGAAAATAAGACTTTTAGATTCATAACATATAATTTTTAAGTTACTGATTAGAACTGTTTAACGGTTAATAGACTATCATTATTTCAAAAGGTTTAAAATAGTTTTCCAACCGGATACCTTTTGTATGTTTTTTCTGCCCATTCAGTATTATAGTAAATATAAGCGAGTTGTGCACGGTGATTCTTTGCAAACTCGGGATCCAATTTTTGTTTTTCCTGAAATTCCTTTTTGAACTCAGGATGTTGGTCTAAATATTTCAAGGCATTTTCTTCGAATCCATAACTCGAAAAATACTCGCGACTATCGAGGATATTATCGAAAAAGTTCCATCTAAAAAATGAATCTTTTGCTTTTGGTTCCAACATTTCAATCAGGTATTTAATTCTTTTTTGCCTTACCGGAATAATCAAATCGCCCGCATAATAATTTATCTTCTGAGTTTCGCTTCGGGTAGTAACTTTATTGTGGAAATAGTGTCCGTTCGAAGGTCGTTTTGCGTTTGAGAACTCTTCGATATAATAAATATCAACTTCCAAAATTGTATCATTTTGAAGCCTTTGAAATTCAACTTTACTTAAAACTAATCTCTCAATAACAGTTTTCCATGCTTGTGGTAAAATGTAAAACTCGGGTATTCTAACCATTTCGGTTGCGTTGTGAACATCGTAAAAATTAATAGAGTTTGTGTATGGTTTCGAACGATCGTATCCAAAACGTTTAAGTCCGGTTACCGGGCTAATTTGATTCGCATCAACTTCGTAACCTTTGAATTCAATTTCGGTAAAAACAGTTGTATCTATTTCAGAATCAATTGCATATTCTTTTGTCGACATCGACTCTTCGAAACCCTTTTTTCTACTTTCGATTATATCGTCAGCATTTTCTGAAGTAAAATTTGCAAGTACATTAATAAACTGATAACACGATTTTACACGATCGGCATAAATTTTATACACGTGGTTCTCGGTCATCATTCCATAGCTGTTAAATATACTTGCGTACCCCGATGAATATCGCCCGCTAAATTGATCCATTTTAATGCCTCGTTTTGGGTCGCGAAACATCCAGCTAACATACGGAATTAGTTCATACTCCCCTTTTTTCATTTCGCTGAACAAATCGGGAATCATCTTTTCGCGTAGGAATTTTTCCTGAGTTGGTGGAAACATATTGGGTTGTGGAGCAATTAAAGTTACACTGTATTGATGGTCGGAGCCATTTGTTGTGTGAGTATCTAAAAAAATATCGGGATTCCATTCCTGAAATATCTTTGTGAATGACTTTGCATTTTCAGAGTCGCATTTTACAAAATCGCGATTCAAATCGAGATTGGCGGCATTTCCCCTAAAACCAGTTTCGTAGGGTGTTGTTTGTCCCGACCGATTATAGGCACTCCGGTTTAAAAGCCCGCCAATATTGTATGCCGGAATAATTACAATTACACAAGATTTTAACAACGAGGCGAGCCCGTTTTTATCACGTAAAATATCGTCGGCAAATTGCAGACTGGCATCAATTCCTGCCGGTTCGCCGGGATGAATACCATTGTTTATCAGTAAAACAGCTTTACCTTGCGCCTTTATTTTTACGGGATCAAACTCGTTCTCACTGTTTATAATAAATGTATGAAGTGGTTTTCCAACATCGGTTAATCCTTTTTCAACCAGCTTTGCATTCTCGTATTTTGCATCGAGAAGTTGGTACATCTTAATAACCTCGGAATAAGTGGGCGTATAGTTTTGCTCGTATTTAAGATTTAGAAGAGGATTTTGAGCTTTAGCAGCAAAAATGGCAAGAAATAGAACCAATGTAAATTTGAACTTAATCATATTCTGATATTTATTTTTTTGTTGGCAGTTCGTTATTTTCGATTTTACCGTTTATTACTTTTTATTTTCTTCGTAGTAATATGAATAGTCAATCCCTTTCATAAACATTTCTCGGTCGTTTATTTTGATAGTGAGTGTTTTTTCTAAAAGTGATTTAAGAACACCACTTTTGGTTGGACTTAACATCATTGCGTTCATGTAATCTGACTTGCTTATCTTACTCCAATCAACGCATTTTTTGATGCGTTTTTTCAGTATCAAATCCAACCATATCCTGGTGCTTCTACCATTACCTTCCATAAAAGGGTGAGCAATATTCATTTCTATGTATTTATCTATAATTTCGTCAAATGTAGTTTCGGGCATAGCTTCTATTTGCTTTAATGTATTACCCAAAAAGTGTGATACAGCAAATTGAAAACCACCTTTTGAAATATTTTTTTGTCTGATTTGTCCAGCAAAATCATACAAACCGCCAAATAAATAGGCGTGTATCTGTTGTAAGCCTTTTGCTGTTCCTACTTCTATACTGTTGATAAATGAACTTTCAAACAGTGCATAAGCTTTTGTTTTACTTTTTCCGTCGATGCTTTCATCGCTGTAGGTAAACCATTCAATAAACCGGTTGGCTTTTGTTCCGGGAAATGTTTTGCCTAAGGTAATAATGCCGTTGTAGTCAAGCATATCGGATTTATATTGTTTGCCGTCTGCCGCAGTTAATTTCAGTTGGGTAGTGGCACTAACCAACTGACTATTCTCTTTCTTTAACTTGGCTTTAAGGTATTTCCAATAGTTGCGGGTTTTGGTGTAGTCGTTTTGGTCGGTAAGCACGGCTACAATATCCAATACTGAAAACCACCATTTGGCGTTTTCTTCGTCCCAAACAGCACGCACTTCGCGGTCGTCAAAAAAACGTATGGATATTTTCGCATTACTCATAATTTAAATGTTGTTTATTCCGTCACTCTATAATCTTTTGTTCAAATTTACGATAATTTTGTTTTGTATTTACAGCCTATTGTATCTTGTTGTAATGACCGCCAACTGTGCAATATAAACACTTTCGAATATTAAATATACTTTTACTTCCGTTCCAAATTCAAATACGAATATTCAAAACCATTCTTCTCGTCCTTAAAATCTTTTCGCGAAATTTCTTTCCATTCAGAATAATGTATTTCAGGAAAAAAAACATCGGCATCAAACGGCTTATGCACCAAGGTTAAATAGAGTTTTCCGGCTATCGGAAAAAACTGTTTATAAATCATTCCACCGCCAATAATAAAAGCTTCATCTTCGTTTTTCACTTTTTCGATGGCTTCGTCTATGGAGAAAACAGTTTCGCAACCCGCAAAAACATCATCTTTTTTATCGGTTATAACAATGTGCCTGCGATTTGGCAGTGGCCATTTTGGCAACGAAAGCAAAGTATTGCGCCCCATAATTATTGTGTGTCCGCTGGTTATTTCTTTAAAATGTTTTAAATCGTTTGGCAGATGAAAAAGCAGATCGTTGTTTTTACCTATTGCAAAATTCTCGGCAATGGCTACTATTATTGAGATGTTTTTTTGAATCATAAGTTTATCTTTTTATAAATTGAGTAGAATTTTTGTTTTAATTAATTTGAATGCTTCCTCTGCATTCCATTCCTCTTTGGTGTGTATTAAGGCTATTGTATCTCCAATAAACTCTGGGTCGCTCATTTTTTCTGTTATATTTTGCATGTACAATTCCCGGGTAGGCACTGATATATTAGATTGATGCATATAAGCATAATAACACTGTATAACTTTTTTTATATCTATATCAGCAACTTTTGTCAATGCTTGATATTGGTCATACAAATCCCTTCCTTTTGTTCGTTGGTAAAGCGCCCTGAGTTTAGTGCCCATCAGTTCTTCCAGATGATATGTGTTTATCAGGCATGAACCTTTATACCATTTTGAGTTGAATTCAAACGGAACTTTTACGTATCCCAATTCTGTGAAATGCTCTCGGCAATTAATCTCAATTTTCAATTTCATAGTCTGTACCGGAGGAAACTCAGATTGAAACCGATAAGTCAGTTTATTGCTTATTAATGTTTTTTTGTATTTAGCTTTCGATTCAAATAATGGGTCGAGCAATGCTCTGATTCTATCTAATACAGGTTCAATTGCCCCTTTATTTACCTGAACTAAATCAATGTCTTCAGAATATCTGGACTGTGGATTTAAATATAATTTATGTAAGGCTGTACCTCCACGAAATACCAGTTCATTAGATAAAAATTCATCGGAGAATATTTCTACCAGAGCCCTGCAGATGACTAAGTCCTGTTCAACTTGCTCGTTTGATTTCCATGGAGCATATTGTGTCCATTCTGTAATATATGCTCTTGGTATCATTCGTCAATCTCAATTTGAGTATTCACATTAATGCTCCATCTGTTTCTATTTATTTGCTTTTGCAAATTCCTGCCTGGATTTAATTTATAGGTTTTAAAAGAACGTGGTGATTCTTTTATAATCTTAAATAATACATTGGCTAATTCTAAATGATTGCATTCGTATTCCCATAAATACCCCAATCGCTGAATGATTGTTTGGGGTGCCAATTGAAGGATATCAGAATTTACTTCACTCTTGCTTATCTCTTCCGACAATTCGTTTATAACTGTTGCTACTCGGTTAAATCCGCCAATTATTTTTTGATAATTAATCAAATCAAGACAAGTTAAAATTGGGGCGGATATATTAACGTAGCCACTGTCTGTCTTTTTTTGTATGATGTGATATTCAGGGAAATTCCTCTTGCTTACATATTTAATCTGTATCCCATTTTTATTCGTATCGCGCATACTTGGTAAGGTAGTACAAACAAAATGAAGTTGTGGTTGCTGATGGCTCGCACCATGCAATGAAGCTGCTGAAAGTAATGAAATATAATACGGTCTCTTCAAATATTCCATCAAATTGTCCATAAACATAACCGGAGGGAGAACGCCCAAATTTTGATAAGTAGGTGGGATAATGATGTAGAATCCCTTTGACATTGATATGATTTTCTTCTTATCAACCAATCTTTTTAAAGCTAATTTTATGGAATTATCAGATTTATCAGGCATCTTACGATGTAAATTCCGGAGCGTAAAACTATATTCCCCTTTGGTTAATTGTTGATCTATCCAATCTGATATATTAGTTCGCTTTGCCATATTCGCCCGAATGTCTGCACAAAGATACGTTTTTTAATACTTTTCGCAGACAATCAGCCTGTTTAATTTATTGTAATTTCATTAGTGTCCAATTAAATTGAAAGAGACTCCTCGCTTTGCTGCCAATGACAGTGCTTTTCAATCTGTCATCGCCTCATTATGCTAATAAAATTAGGTGAACTCTCGGAATGGCAGGTACTTTAATGTAATTTCGGAATTATTTAAACCGCAACTTTCCCCTTAATATGTGGGTGCGCTTGATAATTCACCAGATCAAAATCGTCGAATTTAAAATCGAAAATACTTTTAATATCCTTATTAATTTTCATCTCAGACAGAGGAAATGGCTTGCGCGAGAGTTGTAGTTTTGCCTGTTCAATATGGTTTGAATAGATATGTACATCGCCAAAAGTATGAACAAAATCGCCGGGTTGCAATCCGGTAACCTGTGCCATCATTAAAGTTAAAAGTGCGTACGATGCAATATTAAAAGGTACTCCTAAAAAAGCATCGGCACTGCGCTGGTACAACTGGCACGAAAGTTTTCCGTCGGCAATATAAAACTGAAAAAGAATATGACAGGGCGGCAAATTCATTTTATCCAATTCGCCAACATTCCACGCGCTTACAATGTGCCGCCGCGAGTCGGGATTCTCCTGAATAGAGTTTACAACTCTGGTAATCTGGTCGATATGTTTTCCGTCGGGAGTTGGCCAACTTCGCCACTGGTAGCCGTAAATATGACCGAGGTCGCCATTTTCGTCAGCCCAATCGTTCCAAATCCGAACTCCGTTATCTTGTAAATATTTATTGTTTGTATCGCCGGCAATAAACCAAAGCAGCTCGTGAATAATTGATTTAAGATGTAGTTTTTTAGTTGTAACCATCGGGAATCCTTCACTCAAATCGAACCTGATTTGATGTCCAAACCGGCTGATTGTTCCGGTTCCGGTTCTGTCTTTTTTTTCAGTTCCCTCTTTTAAAACTGTTTCCAATAAATCTAAATACTGCCTCATTTTGTAAAATTTGCTGCAAAAATAGTTTTTTGAAAAAATATGAATTATAAAAGAGCGATATAGATATCCACAAATGTTTAGATGTTGTTAACCGGGACACGGAGTTTCCAACTCCGTGAACTTATCGATTACCGTTAGTTCAACAAAAAGAATAAATACTTATATCTGTATATTTAGTAAGAAGGAGTTGGAAACTCCATTTCCCTAACTTTACGAATTAATTTTACTGCCACATTTTTTGCAAAATATTGCATTATCGTCGTGCGAATCGTACAAACACTCGGGGCAAACCTGCGTATTACTTTTAAAAGTGGGCTTAATAATTTCGGCAGTTACAATTCCTGTCGGCACGGCAATAATTGCATAACCCATTATCATTACAATACTTGCTAAAAATTGCCCCACGGGAGTTGTCGGACTAATATCGCCGTAACCCACCGTAGTTAAAGTAACAATTGCCCAATAAATACTTCTCGGAATACTTGTAAATCCGTGCTCTTCGCCCTCGACCAGATACATTATAGTTCCAAATATTGTAACAATAATCAGAATAAAAAACACAAAAACACTTACTTTAGCCCGGCTATTCCACAACGCGCGAGCAAGAATTTTTCCTGCTTGTGTATAACGAGTAAGTTTTAATATTCTGAATACACGAAGCAGCCGGAGAACACGAATTACAATTAAACTTTGCGACCCGACAATTAACAAACTCAGGTAGGTAGGAATGACCGACAATAAATCGATAACTCCATAAAAGCTAAAAATATATCGAAATGGTTTGTTAACAATTGCAATTCTCAGAATATATTCTAAAGTAAAAATGGCTGTAATAACCCATTCCGAAAATTTTAAGATTTGCTTATTATTTTGTTGAATAACAGGAACACTTTCGAGCATAACAAGTGCAACACTTATAAGAATTACAATTAAAAGTGCAACGTCAAAAAACTTACCTTCTTTTGTGTCGGCTTCAAAGATTATTTCGTGAAGATGGTCTTTTATATTTTTCATGTTGTTTCAAAAGTACGAGAAAAATATAATAAATCAATTCAACTGTTTTCAATTTTGTTCGATCGGACATATTTTACTTTTTGCGACGTACGATCCTGGCAGGGATTGCAGCAAGTAGCTTGGCGAAGATTCGCCCGAGTGTTTGTTGGCAAACGGCTGCGACCGAAGGAAGCACACGGATTGACTATAAACACCGGAGCGGAGCGAGACGACTACTTGTGGAAAGCCCGGCTGCCAGCAAAATAAAACAAAAAGCCTTCCGGAAATTACCGAAAGGCTTTAAAATATTTAGCTATAGTATTTTCTAAAGTACGCTTTCAACTTTGTGATATGGTAGATTAAAGGCGTCTGAAACACCTCTGTAAACCACTTTGCCATCCACAACATTTAATCCTTTACGCAGAGGAAGATTGTCGGTACAAGCTTTACGCCACCCTTTATTTGCTATTTCGATTGCATAAGGAAGTGTGGCGTTAGTAAGTGCAATTGTTGAAGTTCGAGGTACTGCACCCGGCATATTTGCAACACAATAATGCAGCACATCGTCGATTACAAAAGTTGGGTCGGCGTGCGTGGTTGCATGGGTGGTTTCGAAACAACCGCCCTGGTCAACTGCAACATCTGCCATCACTGTTCCCGGGCGCATGGTTTTCAGCATGTCGCGGGTTATTAAATGCGGAGCTTTTGCACCCGGAATTAGTACTGCACCAATAATTAAATCGTGCGTTTGTATCATTTCGCGAATATTATATTCGTTGCTCATCATTGTTTTTACATTTGCCGGCATAATATCGTCGAGGTAACGCAAACGTGGCAGCGAGATGTCCATTATTGTAACGTCGGCACCAAGTCCGGCAGCCATTTTTGCAGATTCAGTACCCACAATTCCGCCGCCAAGAATAAGCACTTTTGCAGGAAGAACTCCGGGCACGCCACCGAGCAAGACTCCGTATCCGCCATAAGTTTTTTCGAGGTATTTCGCACCTTCCTGAATTGACATGCGCCCCGCAACTTCACTCATAGGAATTAACAACGGCAGCGAACGGTCGTCTAATTCTACAGTTTCGTAGGCAAGGCAGATCGACTTGTTTTCAATCATTGCATTGGTTAATGCTTCGCCCGAAGCGAAATGAAAATAGGTATATAAAATCTGACCTTTTTTTATCAGTTTATACTCTGGTTCGATGGGCTCTTTTACTTTGATAATCATCTCGGCAATTGCATACACATCTTCAATATCCGGTAAAATTTTGGCACCGGCAGCATCATAATCTTCATCGGGGAAACCACTTCCGATTCCACCATTTGCCTGAACGTAAACTTCGTGTCCGCGTTTAACCAATTCGGCAGCGCCGGCAGGAGTTAATGCGATACGGTTTTCGTTATTCTTAATCTCTTTTGGTACACCAATAATCATTTCAGTATGAATTTAATTTATTTCTGATGGCAAAAATAACTCCGTCGGGGTTACAAAAACATGACAAAGATTAATGAATTTGGCGTTTAAACATAATTTAACGACAGGTTAAGCCATTGGTTTATAATTCGCAAGTTAATTTTTCGATAAGATTACAAACTGAAAAAAAACTTATGCGAACAATTTCAATCTGATACTTCTATATTTGCTTTTTTTTAAAATTATATTATACAACATGCCAACAGTTTCAGATAGAGGTAGAATAATGCCCGATTCGCCAATTCGAAAATTAGGGCCTTTAGCAGAAAAAGCTAAGGAGATGGGAAGAAAAGTTTATCATCTGAATATTGGTCAGCCCGATTTGCCAACGCCGCCTGAAGCATTAAACGCGATAAAAAATATAGACCGGACTATTTTAGAGTATTCGCCAAGTGAGGGAATTCGTTCGTTCCGTGAGAAGTTGGCAAAATATTACCATAAATTCGATATTGATGTTACTGCGGACGATATTATTATTACAACTGGCGGCAGTGAGGCTGTTACTTTTGCATTTATGAGTTGCCTCGATCCGGGTGACGAGATTATTGTACCGGAGCCTGCTTATGCAAATTA
This sequence comes from Bacteroidota bacterium, assembly GCA_024278975.1. GTDB lineage: Bacteria > Bacteroidota > Bacteroidia > Bacteroidales > Prolixibacteraceae > Draconibacterium. Next base: position 104,966 of record JAJRSD010000072.1, on the reverse strand, counting down.
CGAAGCGTTTGCTATTGTTGCCGGTGCAAAAATTAAATCGGTAATTTCAGATATTGAAGATGGTTTTGCTTTGCCTCCGGTTGAGGAGTTTGAGAAACTGATTACCCCGAAAACAAAGGGAATTATGATTTGTAATCCCAATAATCCGACCGGATATTTATATACGCAGGAGGAGATGAATAAAATTCGTGATCTCGTAAAAAAGTACGATTTATATCTTTTCTCTGATGAGGTTTATCGCGAATTTTGCTACACAGGCGCACCTTACATTTCGGCTTTTCATTTAGAAGATATCGAGCAAAATGTGGTTTTAATCGATTCGGTTTCGAAACGATACAGCGAGTGCGGATTACGAATAGGAGCATTAATCACCAAAAATAAGGAGGTTAAACAGAATGTAATGAAATTTTGCCAGGCGCGTTTAAGTGCGCCGCTAATTGGGCAAATTGCTGCCGAAGCATCGCTGGATGCCGATAAAAGTTACATGCTGAATAATTATAATGAATATGTAAACCGCCGTAAGTTTTTAATTGACGGATTGAACCGTATTGACGGAGTTTATTCGCCAATTCCGATGGGTGCATTTTATACTGTTGCCCGCTTGCCCGTTGACAATGCCGATAAATTTTGTGCATGGATGCTTTCTGATTTCGAATACGAAAACCAAACTCTGTTTCTGGCACCTGCATCCGGTTTCTATACAGTTCCCAATAGTGGAATCGACCAGGTACGAATTGCGTATGTTCTAAAAAAAGAGGATTTGGCCGTTTGTTTGAAAATTTTGGAAGAGGCGTTGATAGTTTATCCGGGTAGTAAAGTGCGTGTACAGGCTAGTACTGTTGCAGGTGCCTGATTTTCTCCCGAAGGGATTTCTAAGTGAAAAGTCAGATAGAAAATCAGTTGGAAGGATTCTTCCTATCCCATCAATAAAAAATCAGGATTGAAATATTTCAATCCTGATTTTTTTATTCTCCTCCCCAACTATAAGCTACTCTATTTGAAGTTCTTAATTCGCTCCATTGCCTCGATAACATTTTCGCGATCGGCAAAAGCCGAAAAACGAAAATAACCTTCTCCGGCAGGACCGAAACCTGAACCGGGTGTTCCCACAACATTTGCTTCGTTAAGCACTTTATCGAAGAAATCCCACGAGCTTATTCCGTTTTTTGTTTTAACCCAAATGTAGGGAGAGTTTTCGCCACCATAAACTTCGTAACCAATTTCGCGCATACTCTCGCGCATTATTCGTGCATTTTCGAGGTAGTAAGCAATTGTTTCTGCGACCTCTTTTTTACCTTCTTCCGAGAAAGTTGCTGCTGCAGCTTTTTGTACAGGATAAGAAACACCGTTAAATTTTGTTGATTGTCGGCGGTTCCAAAGTGGTTTTATCGGGTACGATTTCCCGTCAGCTCCAAATGCTTCGAGTTCTTCGGGAACGACAGTGTAGGCACAGCGTGTTCCTGTAAATCCGGCAGTTTTCGAGAAACTTCGAAATTCAATCGCTACTTTTTTTGCTCCTTCAATTTCGTAAATCGAGTGCGGAATATTGTCGTCGGTAATAAATGCTTCGTAAGCGGCATCGAATAAAATTATGCTTTTGTTTTCGAGTGCATAATCAACCCATTTTTTTAGCTCCGCTTTTGTAGCAACAGTACCAGTTGGATTGTTGGGGTAGCACAGGAAAATAAGGTCGGGTATTTCGCTCGGAAAATCGGGGATAAAATTATTTTCGGTAGTGCACGGCATGTAAATTATTCCTTCGTAATGTCCGTTCGCCTGACAAACGCCTGTTTTTCCTGCCATTACAGTTGTGTCAACATAAACCGGGTAGCTGGGGTCGCAAATGGCAATTTTATTGTCGTCACCAAAAATATCCTGAATATTCCCGGTGTCGCTTTTCGAACCGTCGGAAACAAAAATCTCGTCGGCAGAAATTTCTACACCGTTTTTCTGATACGCATTTTCAGCAATTGCTTCGCGCAAAAAAGAATATCCCTGCTCGGGACCGTAACCCCTGAAAGTTTCGCCATTTGCCATCTCTTCAACACCTTCGTGAAAAGCTTTTATAATACTTGGCGACAGTGGTTTTGTAACATCGCCGATACCCATTTTTATCACTTTTTTATCGGGATTGGCAGCCATAAATTCGCTCACTCTCCGCCCTATTTCGGGGAAAAGATAACCCGCCTGAAGTTTCAGATAATTTTCGTTAATTAATGCCATATTATTTTTATTCTTTTGATAATCAATTCTATGATTACACAAATTTAAAAATAAAAAATTCAGCTAAGTATTCCTATCATGCAAACGATAAAAATTCACTTTAGATTAATACATTTGTATTCGATATAAAAATTATTAGTGCCTGGTAAACTTGCGAATATTGAAATAGATTGCTTTTTCGGCTTTACCGATAGATTGCAATGACAGTTTGTTTGTCGCTGTCATTCCGAGAGTCAACCCAAAATTTTGGGCATAATGAGTTAAAGACAGAAAGATACTGAATCAAGTTCAGCATGCCGTTATTTAATAGCGATAATGTTATTTTAAGGCGTCACCCTGAACTTGTTTCAGGGTCTAAAACTAAATCTGTCACTGGCAATCCGAAAAACAAATTAGTCTCTTTTTTTATTGGGTACAATTGAAAAAAAAATAAAATTATGCAAAACTTTTTTGTAAAATCGCACGGACTTGGGAACGATTACATTGTTCTGAACCGGGAAAAAATTGAGTTTGAATTAACAAAAAAAGCAATTATTAAAATTTGCGATGTTCATTATGGAATTGGGTCGGATGGAATTTTATTAAAAGTACCGAGTAGTGTTGCCGATTTTGGAATGCGGATTTTAAATCCGGATGGTTCAGAAGCTGAAAAAAGCGGAAACGGGTTGCGTATTTTCGCCAAATATTTATATGATTATAAATATACCATCGAAAAGATTTTTACCATTGAAACGCCGGGCGGAATTGTTCGTGCCGAGATTATAGAGATAAAAAACGAAAAAGCATCTACAATAAAAGTGGAGATGGGAAAAGCTATTTTCGAATCGTCAAAAATTCCGGTTGATTGCGAAAACGAAGAGTGCATCAATGAAACCCTGCATTTGGAATACAGAGATTATCAGATTAATTGCGTGTCGGTAGGAAATCCGCACTGCGTGGTTTTAAAAGATGAGCTGGACGTGAGCGAGATAATGACATTCGGGGCGCAAATTGAAACTAATAAAATGTTCCCGAACCGGATAAATGTACAGTTTGCAAAGGTAATTTCGCCAACCGAAGTTGAGATACTTATTTGGGAACGTGGTGCCGGCTGGACTTTGGCATCGGGCAGCTCGTCGTGTGCGGTGGCTTGTATTGCTATAAAACGCGGGTTGACAGAACGAAAACTGAAAATAAAAATGCCCGGAGGAAGTCTCAAAATAGAAATCGATATTGAATGGAATATTGAGATGACCGGTGAAGTTCGCGAAATTGCATCGGGAATTTTTAGTGATGAACTTATTCAGAATCTAAAATAAAAAATATGCAAACTACAGTAAAATTGCTCGCTTTATTTTTAATGATTTTAATCTTTGCTAATGAAACCGATGCTCAGTTTAAATGGCCAAACGGGAAAAAGGCAGCAGTTGTTTTTACTTACGATGATGGTTTGGATTGCCATTTAGATGTTGCTGTTCCTCAACTCGATGAGTTTGGTTTTAAAGGAACTTTTTTCTGTACCGGCAGTTCGCAAAGTTTATATAACAGAACCGAAGAGTGGCGGGAAATTGCAAAAAACGGACACGAGCTGGGAAATCATACCCTGTTTCATCCTTGCGATGGAAATATACACGATTGGATAAAACCTGAATACGATTTGAACAGTTATACTTTGGAGCAAATTCTGGCTGAATTAAAAACTGCAAACACATTATTAAAAGCAATTGATGGAAAAACAGAACGCACGTTTGGTTACACATGCAGTAATTTTATTGCCGGTGGCGAAGATTTTTCTGATGATATTGAAGAGCTGTTTGTTGGTGCCCGCTGCGATGCTCCAATTCCGGAAACCATGGACGGATATAATGTGTATAAAACTCCGAGCAAAGGTGTACAAAACTTTACTTCCGAAGAATTAATTGCATACGCAAACGAAGCAAAAGATAAGGGAACGATTGCAATTTTTATGTTTCATAGTGTTGGTGGTGGTTATTTAAATGTGGGAGCAGAAGAACACCGCGCACTTTTAAAGTATATCGAAGAAAATAAAGATGATTTTTTTACCGGTACTTTTATGGAGACGATGAAATACATTAAAGAAAAGTTGAAAGATTAAAGCCTCTCCGAAAAGTAAAAAAATAGAAATGTAAGCGAATCAATAATTACCATTGTTTCTGAAAACATCGAGACTCAGCGAAAGCATGATCACACAACTAAAATTTTAATTGCTGTGATCGTGGTTCTTGCCTTGGTTTTGCTTGTTCTGTTATTTAATGGTACAGTTGGTTAATTATTATTATCAATAACTATTTTTTATCTTCCATTACCCAAACACCCGCACCTTGATTTTCTGCAATAAATTTTTGTTTCGCAATTACAGCCTCTTTTTCGGTATCGTAACTTCCAATTCCGATAATATAAAAGTTACCTCTTTTGCCCAGTTTAAACGGTTCAAAACCTTTATCTTTTAACTCAATCAGATAATTATCGGCATTTTGTTCTTCCTTAAAACTACCACCTACCAAGTAGAATTTTGGCGAATCAGAAACCACTATTTCAACAGGTGTCGTCTCTTCTTTTTTAGTTTGAATTGAGTCTTGAGCAAAAACAGAAGTAGAATCAATTACTGTTGAATCTGCTTTTAAAATGGGCTCTTCTTTTATAATCAGCGTTGGTTTTTCAGTAGTTTTTACAACTGGTTTTTGTTCTGTTTTATTTTGATAATATAGAAATACTCCAACAAATATAATTGGAATAAGCATTAACAATAACCACAACCAACTACGTTTTTTCTTCTCCTCTTTTTCAGGTTTTTTATAATGAACAGGTTCCGGCTCAGATTCTAAAATTTCCTTTTCGGGAATAACAATTGCTTCTGGTGGAGTTGCTTTTTCGTCTTTTAGAATTTCCTCTTTTTCTACTTCAACATTTTCAGCAATTAATAGCTCTTCCTTTTCAATCGGATCTTCCAATAAAACCGATTCTAATCCAAATGAATCGAGCAATAAATTATCGTCAACGGAAGGTGTAAACTGGATTTCGTGTTTTTCGTTCACAAATAATTCACCGGTATCTTCGAGTATTACTTTTTCACTTTTATCGAGCTGATAAATAATATTCTCGCGCTCTTTCTCTATTTTTTTAAGTGCATCGAAATGCGAAACTCCTTCTCCCAAAGCTACGCTGCCAACCAAAAGACCATCGTTATTTCTTATTTGGCTGCTAAACGAAATCTCTTTCGAAGGAGGTTTTAACTCGTTTGTATCCTCGTTAATTTCTGCAGGTTTATAATTGGAAACAAACGCCCCAAATCCGGGAATAATAACCGTTTCGTTTTCTAAAAGAAGCTCGTGTATATATTTTCCTAAGTTCACTTTTCAATAATTTTGAATGTATATGCCTCCCCCCGCCCCTCCAAAGGAGGGGAGTAAAATAAAAATAACAACACTTAAACAAATCCAAAATGTTATTAACGTTGTAAATTTAAGACATCTTTTCGAAATGTATTAGAATCAAAGATTAAGTTTTTGAATTTTGATGTTTACAGATAATTTTTAGCATAAGCAACTACATTTATTTTTTTACTTTTACCTATTCAAAAAAAAAACATGGCAAATAAAATTTTGGTTACCGGAGGAACCGGATACATTGGTTCTCATACAGTTGTTGAGTTGCAAGAGTCGGGGTTCGATGTAATAATTGTTGATAATTTATCGAATTCTAAAATTGAAGTTTTAGATAATATTGAAAAAATTACGGGAACTAAGCCGGCTTTCGAAAATTTCGATTTGGCTGATAAAGATAAAACTGATGATTTTTTCAAAAGGAATGGTGGAATAGATGCGATAATTCATTTTGCTGCATCGAAAGCTGTTGGAGAATCGGTGGAGAAACCTATTTTATATTATCGAAATAATTTGGTTTCGATGATGAATATTTTGGAGTGCCAGATTAAGTACGACGTTGCAAATATTGTTTTTTCGTCGTCGTGTACAGTTTATGGGCAGCCCGATGTTTTGCCGGTTACAGAACAAACGCCACGAAAAGATGCTGAGTCGCCATACGGAAATACCAAGCGTGTAAACGAAGATATTTTGAACGATACCGTTGCTGCAAATCCAAAATTAAATGCCATCGCTTTACGATATTTCAATCCGGTTGGGGCACATCCATCGGCACTAATTGGTGAATTGCCATTGGGAATTCCAAATAATCTGGTGCCGTTTATAACTCAAACTGCAGCAGGTTTGCGCGACGAGCTAAAAGTTTTTGGAGACAATTACAACACTCCCGACGGCTCGGCAATTCGCGATTACATAAATGTTGTTGATTTGGCAAAAGCGCACGTTGTGGCAATTAACAGATTACTATCGGGAAAGAATAAAACCAATTACGAAGTATTTAATCTGGGAACCGGATTTGGGTACTCGGTTTTAGAAATGATTTTGGGTTTCGAAAAAGCTACCGGAGTAAAACTAAACTATAAAATTGTTGACCGCCGCGCCGGAGACATTGAAAAAATTTGGGCCGACACAACTTATGCAAACGAAGAACTTGGCTGGAAAGCAGAAAAAGGGCTTGAAGAGACTTTGCTAACATCGTGGAACTGGGAGAAATATGTTAGGGGAATATAAAACTCAGGTAACTAATTCTCAAATTAATTTAATCCCTCTCTCTTCGCACAATTCAATAGCCAGTTTGCTCAACTTATATTTTTGAATTTTACCGCTGGCGGTTGTCGGAAATTCATCCACAAAAAAGACATATTTTGGAATTTTAAAGTGTGCAATTTTTCCTCTGCAAAAATCAATAATCTCCTCTTCCGAAAGTTTTTCTCCAACCTTTATTTTAATGAATGCAGCAACCAATTCGCCATACTTTTTACTTGGAACAGCAACAACTTCAACCGCTTCTATTTGTGGTATCTGATAAAGATAATTGTCAATTTCGCGCGGGTAAATATTCTCGCCACCACGAATAATAACATCTGTAATTCGCCCGGTAATCCTGTAAAAACCATCCTCCGATTTTACTGCCAAATCGCCCGAATGCAGCCAACCTTCGCTATCGATTACATTCTGAGTTGCTTTAGGATCATTATAATATCCTTTCATAATATTATATCCGCGGCAACAAATTTCTCCCTGTTCTTCAACTCCACACAATTCGCCGTTTTTGGTATTTACAATTTTAACTTCAATATTTGGCAATTCGAAACCTACTGTTGTTGCGCGAGTTTCAGCAGAATTATGCGCCCGGGTGGCGGTCATTCCCGGCGAAGTTTCGGTTAATCCGTAAACAATAATTAAATCTTTTACGTGCATTTTTGTCATCACACTTTTTACAGTTTCTATGGGACAAACATCACCTGCCATAATTCCGGTACGTAGCGAATTTAAGTCGAACATATCGAACATCGGATGATTCAGTTCATCGATAAACATTGTTGGCACACCATAAATTGCGGTACATTTTTCTTTTTGAATTGCAGCAAAAACCATTAATGGCTCATAGTCTTCGGTAAAAACTAAAGTTGCACCGTGTGTTACAATTGCGCAAATACCCAGCACATTTCCAAAACTGTGAAATAATGGAACACAAACCAACAACCGTTCATTTGCCGAATATTTCATACACTCGCCAACCGAGTAGCCATTATTCAGAATATTATGGTGCGAAAGCATTACTCCTTTTGGGAATCCTGTTGTTCCCGATGTGTAAATCATCATTGTAACATCGTGGCAACTTAACGATATTTTTGCGCTTTCAAGTTCAATATCGTCGATGTGGCTGCCAAGTAATATCAGCTCGGCAGTGCTGTACATTCCACGATGTTTTTGCTGCCCGATAACTGCAACATTTTTCAGTTTCGGAAATCTCTTGCTTTTTAATGTTCCGCGAGCATGGCTTTTTAGCTCGGGAACCAGTTCCGTTACCATTTTTACATAGTCGCTGTCGCGATAACCATCGACCATAAAAAGGGTATTTATATCTGAATTTTTCAGCAAATATTCCAATTCGACTAACTTGTAATTTGTATTTATGGTTACCAGAATTGCTCCAATTTTGGCAGTTGCAAACATTAGTGTTGTCCAGTCGGGAATATTGTTTGCCCAAACTCCAACCTTATCTTTGGGTTGAATACCAATATAAATTAGTCCTTTGGCGAGTTGGTCAACCCGCTCGTTAAATTGTTTGTAGGTAAATTGCAGGTTGCGATCGGGATAAACAATAAACTCAGAGACAGGCGTTTCGAAAGCCCACTTCTCTAAAATATCACCTAAAGTATAATTTAATAGTTGCATTTAAAGAATATTTGTTAAAGGTTCGAAATCCAAAGTCCGAAGTAAATCAAAACTATTCTCCCATAAAAATTAAACGGGAGTATAAACAACACCCAATATTTTTGCTGCTTTATTTCCGGCAGCATGAATATTATGAGCTACAATAGAATCGAGATAAATACTGTCTCCCTGATTTAGCAGATAAATATCTTTACCATAATTTATCTCTATTTCTCCATCTAATACAAAAATAAACTCCTCGCCTTCGTGTGTCGATAATTTATAATCCGGCTCTTTTTGAGGTTCTATTTCAATAATAAATGGCTCCATGTGGCGACCTGATTTGTTTGCCGCCAACGAAAAAAAGTTAAGGTGTTCTTTGTTTCTCTCATCTTTTGTGGAGAAACTCATGCTCGCTTTTTTGTCGGTTGATTTTATAACCACAGGACCAATCTGTTCCTGATCGTCAAGAAAAGTTCCCAGGCGAACTCCCAGTGCTCTCGATATTTTCATTAGATGTCCGAGCGAAGGAACGTTACCTTTATTCTCGATATGTTCCAAAAGATCAACATCTAAATTAGCGCTCAATGCAAGGTCGTCAACAGAGATTTGCCTGAACTCACGAAACACTTTTATTTTTTTACCTATTTTATTGATATGCTTCATCTGAAAATTTATCTGCAAATGTATGACGCTGAAATTATACAAAAAAATGATAATGGACAAAAATAAAAAAGGTGCTTTATAGCACCTCATTTTATAAAAAGCGCCATCCGTCATTTGACGAACGGCGCTTTAAGTAATTAACTAACTAAACTAATACATTTTTAAAATGTAATCTATTTATGAAAAAAAACTATTCATTAGGATCTACAATTATACCTTCTCCTTCTCCATCTTGCCAGTAAACAGGTTCTCTGTAAACTTCGGAACCCGGATAACCTTGGTTTTGATTAATTACTCCCAAAGTATTTGCATTAATAGCTGAGGCAGGAATTGGCCAAAGTGCAATCCAAGAAGCTGCTCTGTATGTATAGTGAGGAGCTACAACATTATCGCGGTAAAATTCATTCTTCTCCATAACTCTGTCGTACCAGAAATTATTGTCAGAGAAATTATCCAAACTGTATGTTTTACCATTGTATGCGGTTTTTCCACTTTCTGCTAACATAAAAGCCATACGAGTAATTTCAGTTTTTCTTGGCTCTTCGTAATACAATTCACGGGCACGCTCATCTAAAATAGTACCTAAATTAATATCGCCTGCTGCCATTGGACCTGCGTTTGCACGGGCACGAATAGCATTTACATCGTCAGCCGCTTTTTGTGCTTGTCCCTTCCAAAAATATGCTTCGGCTCTTAACAAATAAGTTTCAGCAACTCGATAACAATACCAGTCGCCATTTCCTCCATCTGGAGTTAAGTCGGTTGGATCGGCTACATAAGTTTTATATTGTGGCCACCCGTACCAAGAGCGGATAGTATCGGTACATAAAATGCCACCATTTTCGTCATATAAACGCATAGGTTTTCCGTACCATTCGTCACCTGTAGCTTTTAATACAGGATGGTTATAAACCAAATCAGTCATATTCATCCAGTTTCCCGGAGCATGGCGGTAATCATTCGGATCTGTCCAAATTTTTGTGTGATGGTAAGGGACTGAACGGCACCGACCAATTCCACGCCCATACTTGGTAACCTGATCGATTTCGACCGGATATCCACCAACTTTACTTCCAAGAGGTTTGTCGGAAACACCTCCCTGACCTGATGGAGTTTTGTTTTTACTACTACTGCCCCAAAATGGAACTACCTGGCGCATGATACTAATTCTCTTGCTTGCGCCATCTTCTGTTAATTCTTCTCTTGAAGTAAAAAGATAGATTCTCTCACGATTTTCAGCTAATGCTTTGTTTTTAACCTGATGCAAATCCCAAGTTATATTTTTAGTATCGTCTGTGGCATCGATTCCAAAACGGTCAGTCATTAAATGATGGTAGCCATCATTAATTACCGCATTTGCAGAAGCAATTGCATCGTCATATTCAAGTAATGCAAGATTTATTTTTGTTAGCAAATGGTTACACGCTGCTTTGTTAATGTCTCCAACCGGAACACCCTCTGATTCAGCCTTTACCCACTTTGCAGCAAATTCCATATCCTTTTTACATTTCTGCAAAATACTCTTGCGTGTGCATGTATAGAAATCTAATTTTGGCGAAGTAACTTCTTCTAACAAAAGAGGAACATCTCCAAACTGCTGAGTAAGACGGTAGTAAACTCTGGCACGGTGGAAATAGGCTTTTCCCAAAATATTATTTCTATCTTCATCACTTTTCCAGTCTGCCACATCAATTCTTGAAACTACTGTGTTGGCATATTTAATACGATAATATCCCTCTTTCCAGTACCAACCAATTCTGTTAGCATTTGTACTGTTAAGATTTGCATCGGGTAAAATTTGCGCCGGTAAATCCATTGCCGGACCGGTTTTATCGGTTGTACCTTCAACTGCCATATCGGAGAAAATGGTTTCGGTAATCATTGGATTACCATCGCCATAAAACTCGTGGCGCGCATTACGTAAACAGGCAACCAAAGCGGCGTTTAATCCCTCCTCGTCAATAAAGGTATTTTCGGGTGCGTAAAACGATAATGGTTTTGGAGTCAGGAAGTCTTCTGAACAACTTGTCCACATTAAAACCATTACCAGTGTAACTATTGAAATTATTTTATACTTTTTCATCATTTTAAATTTTTATAGTGTTAGGTTCAGTTTAAGAGAATAAGTAGATGGAGTATATCCCCACGTAGAACCCCTCTCTGGATCCATCCACGACCAGCTTGTAAATACATACGGGTTTGATGCAATAAACGAAAGTTTACATCTTTCAATTTGAACTCTTTGAAGTAGTTCTGTAGGGAAGTTGTATGATACCGACAAGTTATCAATTCTTAAAAAAGAGTTGTCTTCATAAACGGTAAAACCTGATTCATAACTTTCTACTGATGCCCACGTATTACTTGGGTTTTCAGGTGTCCAATAAGGAACATTAAATGAAGAACCTCTGTCGTAAAATACGTCGTTATTACGTAAATGGTTATTAGCAGTTTTAAAGCCTAAATGTGCATACATTTTAATTCCGGCTTCAAAATTTTTGTATTTAAAATCGTTACGTAAATTAATACGCCATGGTGGTTTCGAATAACCCTGAAATACTTTATCGTCGTTGGTGTAATATCCATCACCATCAGTATCAATAATTTTATAATCACCGGGAGAACGCGAATATTTTGCTGCTTCTTCAGCTTCTTCAACTTGCCAGATTCCATCTGTTTGATAGTTCCATATCTCATCTAACGCATGACCAATAAACCAGCGGTTTGTAACATCGTCCAATTCGTTGCCTTCTTCATCTAAATCTCCATAGAGGCTAATAATTTCGTTACGATTAAACGCCAACGATAAATCAGTAGTCCATTCAAAATCGTTCTTTTGCATGTTTATTGAAGTTAAAGAAACCTCAAAACCACGGTTGTTAATTTGTCCAAGATTAGAATACACACTCGAATAACCAGTAATTTCGGGAAGTTTACGTGGAATAAGAAGATCGGTTGTTTGCATTAAATAACCTTCAATATTTCCTCTTAATCTTCCGTTAAATGTTGAGAAGTCAATTCCAAGATTATATGCAGTCGTTCTTTCCCATTTTAATTCAGAATTTGCCATCCTGCTTGAATAAAGTTGGGATACATAGTGTGCTGTTCCATCAGTTTGTAAAACATATTTGCCGGTTGCCAGTTGCGACATTGCATCGTAAGTTCCAACTCCACGGTTACCATTGTCACCATAAGAGAGTCTTAATTTTAACATATCAACCCAGCTTACATCGAAGAAATCTTCTTCACTCATTGTCCATGCAAAAGCAGCAGAACCGAAATTGGCTCTTGGATTAGACTGACCAAATGCAGAGTATCCATCTCGACGCCAGGAACCTGTTAATGCATATTTCCCTTTGAAAATATAATTTAAACGTGCCATCAAAGCATCAGCCGTGCTGTAAGTATCGTTACTCGAAATTTCAACATCTTCTGTAGCTGCCTGCATTCTGTGGTAACCTAATACATCGTTTGGTTGAAATTGTTTTCTAACCATATAATCTCTCCAGTACTGATTTTTCTCAGCATTTTGCAGGAATGTAAAATCAAACGAGTGCTCGCCATAAGTTTTATTCCATTTTACAATATTATTTAATTGCCATCCGAAACGAGTTGTATTTCTTCTGCGTGCAATACCTCCTTGTTTCCCCCAGTCAGGATGTTCTGAAGAATCGCTTCTGTACCATCTCTCCCATTCAAAACGGGTTATGTATTCAGAAGTAAAAGAGAAACCATAAGGCAATGTTATAGTTGCATAAATTTTACTATTTAATGTATTATAAATACTCGATTGATCTTGATACTCCAGATTTAACCATGGATTACGAGATGCTGAAATATTTCCACTTGGTGCATATTCCAAAATATCTGACCAACCGCTTCCATCAGGAAGAGGTTCGTACATTTGAGAATAAGGAGTTACCGAACCAAAATTATCACTCGAAACAACTTGGCTTTGGTCGCGAACTGCAAATTGTGTATTGGTTCCCATTTTTAACCAATCAGTCACTTTCATCTCCAGGTTAATTCTGGAACGTATTGACTCAAACCCTTCATTATATCGAATACCTTCATTGTTTGTGTAGCCTAACGACCAATAGTATTGAACTTCGTCTGACGCACCGCTTAAACTAAAACTATAATCTTGTCTTAAACCTGTTTAGTACATAATGTCTTTCCAATCTTCGCTATACCCATTTTCATAATTGGTAATTTCTAATGGAGAAAAACCAAGCCGTTGTAACCAAATTTGATCTAAATCGCTTGCAGCACCCGAGCCATCGTAGTTTTTCCACGTATCAAGATCAACTCCTGAGTTCTCAAAACTATCATAATAACCAGGTTTTTTTACCTGATGTCTCTCGTTAGCCTCAAAACCTGCAATTCTCCAATCGATAAACTGAGGGCCAGTCATCCAGTCGAGTGCGGTATGTGCAATAGTTGCTGCACCAACACTGGCACTTAGGTTAATCATTGGTTTTCCTCTTTTACCCTTTTTGGTAGTAATAATAATAACACCATTCGCAGCTCTCGAACCATAAATAGCTGCCGAAGAGGCATCTTTTAAAATATCGAATGCCTGAATATCGTTGCTGTTAATATCAGAAAGGTCGCCGTAATAGATCATTCCATCCAAAACAATTAAAGGAGCATTTGCTGAACTTTGAGCACTTGCACTTGTTCTTACAGAAGTTTCACCCCTGATCAACATGTCGCTCGCACTACTTAACCCTTTTGCGCTGTTACTAAAGTTTACATTTAAGCCTGCAACACTACCCCTTAAAACATCGGTCATGTTTGCAGTTGATTCTGTCTCCAACTTTTCAGCATTAATTTGAGTAACAGCACCCGTTAAATCTTTCTTTTTAACTGTACCGTAACCAATTGCGATAACTTCCTCAAGTCCAATCACATCGGGTTCCATTGTTACGCTGATTGTAGATTGATCGCCAATTTCTACTTCATTTGTTTTCATTCCGATAAACGAAAACTGAAGTGTTTTTGCACCATCCGGTATCGAGAGAGAGTAAACTCCATCTACGTCGGTAACTGTACCAGTAGTGGTTCCCTTTACAACGACAGTAACACCGGGAAGCGGCGAACCATCGTCAGCTGTTACATTACCTGTAACAGCTTTTTGTGCCATTGTACTACTGATAGTTACAATAAACACCATTAATAGCAATAGTAGTTTTTGCATAAATTTGAATTTAATAGATTAAATGATTAGAAATAATTTGTACTATTTAAAAATCTTTACAATATTTCACATATTGATAAAATTCTCTGAAAAATTTATTTTTTAACCGAAATCATGTTTTTTTTCATAGTTTTGATATGTTTAATTAATTGCATTGATTAAATAAAATTGCCAAGGGGAAATGTGCCAGCATTTCTCCTTTTTTTAATTATAGTTTTAATTCTGTAAAAATATGTAATTATATCTTTTGAATATTGACCTGAAATTGCAAAATATGATACTTTTTTTGCAAGATTTCACATTTTTTAACAACCCTATTCTTTTTGCAAAAAAAGCACAGTAATCAATACTGAAACCTGTACTTTTTAAATTATCGTTTCACATAACTTGTTCCATACGGATAACGTTGTGGACGGCTTAACATCGAGTTTGCCAAATCGTTATCCGAGAACTTTTCTGTTTTAGGATTCCAGTTTAATATACCCGGAACTTTCATTGCAATGTGGCTGATTAAACAAACCGAGCATGCACGATGACCTATTTCTACAGGAGAGATTGGTTGCTTGCGCGACTGGATACAATCTAACCAGTTACCATGCTGTTCGTCGCTTACATAAAGATGAATTTCATCATCTCCAATTACAGATTTCAGTATTTCGTCGCTACTGGCATCCAATGCATTTGTTGAACCTTCGGGAATTGGGTCAGACGGGGTTGCACGATAAGCACCGCGAGTTACAAAAATCCATCCGTCTTCGCCTTCGTACCTGATTCCATTTGGATAACCACCGCTGGTAAATACAGTCATACCATTTTCGTATTCGTGTTTCACCATAAAATCGCCATGTACATTCCACAGCCCCGATTTTGGGAATTGTGCAATTGCTTCAACCGAAATTGGTCCGGTGTGTTCTGTGTCCATTCCCCATGATGCCGAATCGTAGTGGTGTTGTCCCCAACCGGTAATCATTCCTGCACCGTATTGTTCAATACGTAACCAACCGGGGCGACTGTATCCTTTTTGCGGATGAACACCAATCTCAGTATAAGGAACTTCTGGAGTTGAACCGAGCCACATATCGTAGTTCAGGCTCGATGGAATTGGCATCTCTTCCGCTTCCGGTCCTGATGGATCGCCGGGCAGTCCGATTTTTACTGTATGAACTTTCCCAATTCTACCATTACGAACTAATTCTGCTGCACGTCTGAATTGTGAAGATGAGCGTTGTTGTGTACCCACTTGTAAAATAGCACCTTGTTTATGTACTATGTCGCTTAACAATCTACCTTCCGTAACTGTTAGCGATGTTGGTTTTTGCAGATAAATATCTTTTCCGGCGAGTGCCGCTTCTATTGCTGGCTGCGAGTGCCAAAAATCGGGAGTACTAATAACTACTGCATCAATATCTTTATTTAAAAGCATCTCTTTGTAGTCACCATACATTTTTACATCAACAGCATTGTCACTGCCTGTTTTCTTTTTGTAGAAGTCTTCAACTAACTTTTTGCCGTCTTTCATCCGGTTACTATCTAAATCGGAAACAGCAATCATTCGGGCAACTTCGTGTTGCATTGTTCCGGGCATGTCGTGTGTGCGTGCAATTCGTCCGCAACCAATTTGCCCGACATTAATTTTGTTACTTGGTGCGCTTTTACCAAATACCGACGATGGTACAATTGAAGGGATAATTATTGCCCCGGCAGTTGTAGCAACTGTGTTTTTTAGAAAATTTCTTCGTTTCATAGTTATCGTTTTTAATTTATTTTGATGCTATTTTTTAGTAGAGTAATTTTATGCCGTCTCTGGTCTTCCATCCTACTCTTTTTTATATTTTTCAAACTCCTCTGCAATTTTAGCTTCTTTTTCATCGCCTGCATGTACAATTACGCGGTAACGCAAAGTAATTTTTTCTCCTTTTTTAAGTTCTGTAGTTTTTTCATTTTCGGGCCAGTACATTGGTGTTGGCGAGAAAAATCCATAATCGCGGGTAAACCACGGCGCAGGAAACCACTCGTTCGACGGATGTTGCAAAATTGCCATTCCTTCAATGCCACCCATTCTTTTCCCGTTGTAGTCAATCCATGCCGAACGTTTCCCGAATGTACCTTTTTCTCCGGTTTCTCCTTCAGCATTTATTATGGTTCCTCCGTTTGTAACAGCAAGATCAGCATCCATCCGTCCGCTAAAAAGAGAATGATTTGTTTTTAGAATGGTAACATCTTCGAGCATTTCCATGGTAATATCGAAATCGATATAAAATTTATCTTTCGATGGGGCGGTAACAGTAATTGTACGTTTATCTTTTATAGGCGCATCTGCACCGGGGCGTCGCCAAATACATTCATTTTCAACAACAGCTTTGTTGCCTCCTGTTTCAAGAATATCGGCACGCAAAGATAATATTTGCCCACGTTCTAATCCTTCTTGCCACCAGTTTCCGCCATTTACCCTGTCGCAACCAAAAAACAGAGAACTATGATGTGGATAATTTGCATTTCGCATGGAGGTAACAGTTGCTTTCGATGGTCCGTTTACCGGAAAAAAGAAAGGATACTTTTCACTTTCTGAAATAATATAATTAGTAAACAGATTTCCATTTACACGAAATTCAATTTTGTCACCAACTTTTTCAGCAGTAACCTTTGTCTGTCCAATCACATTAAAAGTCGTGATTGAAAAAAATAGTAACAGTAGTATTATATTTTTCATTCTGTAATAAATTTAGTTATTAACACCTAAAATCCACAGAATCCCACCTCGAAGATGTGCCCTGAAAGTTTCGTCTTTATAAAACTTCGGATTGTGTCCCAATGCAGAGTACCACTGTCGTCCTCCTTCAAATTCGTGACACCAGCACAGCGGGAAACTTTCGAAAAATGTGTCGCCCGGATATTCTGCTTTTCCTTTGTCCTCGATAGTTGTCATATCGGCGGCAAGCAAAACATGAATATCAGGGTTTAGCTGAAAAGAGTAGTAACACTCGTCTTCAATTGTCCACCGTTTTGGCAAGGGCGATGTTGACGGATTATTTGCATCAACAACCACCACGTCAAATTCCTGGTATGGTGCATGCCTTACAAATTTACCGCCTACTAATTGCCAGTACCACGGCCACTCTCTTTCGGTTGCATTTGCCGAGTGGAGAGCTGCAAAACCTTTTCCACTCCGACAAAAATCCTGAAATGCTTTTTTCTGTGCTTCTGTATCGAAACCTTCGTTATTACTGTTCGAAAAATAGATGGCATCGTACTTCTTTAAGTTTTTGGCAGTAAATACAGAAGGGTCGTCGGAAACATCGGTTTTAATGCCCTCTTTTTTGCAGATTTCCTGAAGTGCTTTTACACTTTCAGCAATGTTTTCGTGAACGTAACCTTCACCATTTTTTGTGTAAATTAATATCTGTTTCCCTTTAACATTTACTTTCTTCTCTCCTGCAAACGAAAAAGTGGTAAGAACAATTAACAATAAGCCAATTAGTTTTTTCATAATTTTTTATTTTTAAATTTTAATTTCAATCAGTGAATATGTGGCTATTTTTCTTAATAAATCATTTCAATCTTCGGATTTCCTGCAAAGCTATTCCAATACATTTCGGCAGTTTTTGCATCCATTTCACCATCAAAAATAACCATTCTATATTTTAAAGTATAATTCTGTTTTGGTTCCAGTTTTCAGTCGTCGTGGCGAATTGGTACAAATTCAAAATACATATCGCCGCGTCCGTTGTTGCTACTGTGTTTTTTAGAAAGTCTCTTCGTTTCATTTTTATTAATTTGAATTATTTAAATTTTCTTTTCGACTTAATAATTTTTTATCATCTCATTTAGGTTTTGCATAGCCTTCGTGTAGTATGGTGAAGCAATAGGCCCTTTTAAAATTGGATCGTTTACCTCATGCATCCAGTTGTAAAGTTTGTTTGTGAGGGTTTCAATTATTTCTTTATAAGATTCATTTTTTGAAAGATTATGTAGTTCATATGGATCCTTTTGAATGTCATATAATTGTATAAATGGACGTGTTCCTGTAGTGCTGCAACGCTCTCGGTGTCTGGCAAATTCCACCGGATTTACATTGGCTGGGTATTTAACCGACCGCCCTGCATTGAAGTAGTATATTAACTGATATTTTTCCGTAATAACGGTGCGTGATTCATTATCACGTTTCATGTCAGGAGTGTATTGACCAAATGCTTCTGTACGAGGTGCTTTATTTACTTTTTTATTTAAAAAATCCCAGAAACTTACTCCTTCAAAGTTTTTTGGTTTGGCAATTCCAAGGTAGTCGAACAGAGTTGGGAGTACATCAACATTACTCATCACTTCGTCATATACGTGTCCTCCCGAAAAAGCTTTTTCACCTTTTTTGTAAATAATGAAAGGAACCTCTAAGCCGGCTTTTCGTGCTGCCCATTTCGATCCTGGATAAGGAATCCCATGGTCAGCAGTAAATATTACAAGTGTATTTTCAGCTATTTTACTGTCGTCGAGAGCCTTTAGTATTCTACCAACACATGAATCAAAATATTTAATTTCAGCTTGAAATTGAGCCAAATCGTCCCGCATTATTTTTGTGTTGGCAAGATATTCCGGCACAAATATTCCTTTGGTACTATCACTCCCATAGTCGAAAGGGCGATGAACTTCGGTAAATCCTGCTTTTAGGAAAAATGGTTCGTTTGTCTCTGATTCTTTTTTCAGGAACTCACAAACTTCATAAACCGTATCTTCCGCTTTGTTTTTTACCGACAAGTGTTGATTGTAACCTAACTTTGTAGGTTTACCAACATGGTTGAAGCCTACCAATATTGTTCTGTAACCAACATTCTTTAAAAGTTGAGCCGTATGTTTTTCGTTCTCATTAAAACTCCACCACCAAGGGCTGTGAATAAGTCCCATTAAACCATTCGACTGTGGATAACGTGCGGTATGTAAACTTGCCCTTCCGGGGGAGCACACTGCCGAAGTCGAATAGAAATTTCTGAACATAATTCCTTTATCTGCCAACCTGTTAATGTTGGGAGTATTTACAGTTTCAATTCCATAGCAGCCAAGGTGCTGACCAAGATCGTGCGTTGTTATCATGAGAATATTCATATCTCGTTGTTTTTCTAACACCAAGTTAACCTTTTTCTCTCCTGCAAACGAAAAAGTGGTAAGAACAATTAACAATAAGCCAATTAGTTTTTTCACAATTCTTTATTCTTAAATTCTTAATCAGTGAATCTGTGGCTATTCATTTTCTAATAGAATTCAATCTTCGGATTTCCTGCAAAGCTGTTCCAATACATTTCGGCAGTTTTTGCATCCATTTCACCATCAAATATAACCATTCTATATTTTAAAGTATAATTCTGTTTTGGTTCCAGTTTCCAGTCGTCGTGGCGAATTGGTACAAATTCGAAATACATATCGCCGCGTCCGTTGTTGGCATCCAATGGCCAAACACGCATCGGCTCGGGATGCATCCGGTTTGCCGGGTGACTTAAAAATAGTATTCCCGAACGACCTTCTTTAACACCTGATTCTCCTTCAACCAAACACCAACGAGCGTAGGAACCGTCAGCATCAATCCGCGTTTTGTTGTCGGAAGTGAGTACTGTACAATTATCTTTATTCCATGTTTCTGTTGCACGAAAACCAATTCCACCACCATAACGATACGCATTCAACATTATTCCATTTTCCAATGGACTATTTAAAGAAGTTGTATAATCGACCACCCACACTTTTTCTCCAACATTCCAGCCACGAACATCGAGAATTTCGTTCATTGCAATCTGGTCGGCACCTTTTGCCCCAAAGTCGATGTGTTGCTGCAAAGCTTTAAAACCACTAAAAACTGCTCCTTCAGTTTCCGAAAGAAAACCGGCAAATTTCACAGTCCCCTCCCCTAAAACAAGGTTCCAGAAATCAACCGAACGATCATCGATATGAGTTTTTGTCCACGGACCCCAAATTCCATAGTGGTGGTAATGGTCGGGAGCCTGAATACGAGTGAGAACTTCGCCGCCCGGAGATGTTAACGGATGAATAAAACCGGAGCGTTGATAGAGTGGATTAATTCCAACGGGTGGGTAAATTGTTGCATACCGATACTTTAATATATCATGATTATTTACCGACAATCCAATATTTTTATTGTCCTTTTGCAGCTCTACTTTTTGCTCTACTAACAATTTTTTATCCTCTAATTTCAGAATAAATTTTCTTGTTGAATTCTTCTTTGAAACACCTTTTAAAACAAACCAAAGTCTGGCTGAATATCCGGGTTCAAGCTGGCTTGGAATCACCTTTTCACTCCCTTTTGTTATTTCATAAAGAACCAGATCTCCTTTGTCGGTATTATAATTAATTCCGTCTAACGAAACCGAAACCGGAGCGTCAATTCTTTCGTCATCAATTTGAACAGTGAATTTTGCCAACTCTTGTGCAAAAAGTTGGGAAGAAATAATACAAAATAAGATTAAAATTATTTTTTTCATACTAATATTTTTTTCAATTTCGGAACTTCTTCGTTAATAGTTTCTATAAACGCATTTATGTTATCAGTTGTTACATCCTGCGGCATTCCACCTCCACACGACCAGATTACCCTATTTTTATCCCCAAAATCACGAACCATTTTGCTGGTTTCTTCGCGAACTTGTTCCACAGTTCCCTGCGCCAAAATATCTCTCGGTGGCAAATTCCCAATCAACGCAATTTCAGAGCCTGCCAACTCTCTTATCTCTTTCATCGAATGTTCGAAACTGAAGTTGTAAAGGTTAACATTCATCTCCTTTAAATAAGGTGTCGAAATTAATCCCTGCGCATCGTTATGAAAGAAATTGATTTTTGAATCGAATGCATCAAAAATTCTTTTTATGTACGGCACAGCAAATTCCTTGCACTCTTCGTCGCCAATAAAACCAACAATATCGTCTAAAATCAAAATGCCTTCGATACCCGGAAACATCTCTTTCTGGTACTGAATCCAATTAATTGAAAACTGGGTAATAGTTTCTAATAGTTTATGACTGTTCTCCGGATCCATCATTAAACCCGTCATCAATTCGGTAGTTCCCATTAAAAATGAAGCGATATTCAGAGGTCCGCGAGCAATTGCAAACTTAGTTTCGTGACCCATTTTTAACATCGGTTCCTGATAGTTTAACAGACGCTGAATAATAAAAGGCAGAAGTCCGTCGGTTTTCGGATTGGGATTAATTAAAGTTCCGGCTTGCGAAACGTCACTAATAATTTTTTCGGCATGTGGCAGGTTAAATTCGTTCCAAATAAGTTTTGCTCCAAATGCCGAAGGTTCTGTTAACATTCCAAACTCCGACCAAAATCCAGGAAGAAAAATAGTATCGGGAAAAGTCTCGATTGCCTTTTTATTGGCTTGAAACCATGTCTCTTCTGAAGAGTAAAACTGAAGCGTTGAAACTCCTGCCCACCCCGGAATCCACGGGCTGTCGATAATGAAACCGGTAACCGGATTCTTTGGAGTTTCGCCATTAACGGTTTTTAGTAGAAGTTCCCATTGTTCGTTAGTCATAATTCAGGTATTAAATGATGTACAAATATAGTTTTCTAAACCATTAGTTGATAGTATTTAATTTGCAATGATTTGTACTTAATTAACATATTTGCTATATTTATAAAATGAAAGTGATGCACGAACAGATTGATTTCCCAGGACGTGCCGCCGTTAAAGTAAAATGGCGTAAAATGCCTCATTTTACATTTCCCTGGCATTTCCATAACGAATACGAAATTTTATTTGTGATTGATGGCAATGGAACCAGTTTTGTTGCTGATAATATAGAAGAATTTAGTTCGGGAGATTTAGTCTTACTCGGCAGTAATTTACCCCATTTTTGGAAAAGCGACGAATCGTTCTATACCGATGAAAACAGTAAAATTGTAAATTATATTGTTGTTCAGTTTTCAAGTGAATTTTTCAAGGAGGTTATCTCTGAATATCCTGAGTTTCATTTGATTAAAGAGTTGTTAGAACGCTCATCACGCGGCATTCGGTTCTCATCTGACTTTGCCAAAAAATTTGGAAAAAAATTGATAGAACTCTCTAAAACAAGGGGATTTGAAAGAACTTTATTGTTGCTCGAATTATTACAGCTACTGGCCAAAACAGACCAATATAAATTATTGGCAGGAGAGTTGTATCAAACCGAACATCACGATTTTACAACCGACCGCCTTGTTAAAGTAATGCACTATATAAATACGAAATATCTCGAAAAAATTGAATTAGAAAAAGTTTCAGAAGTTGCCAATTTACATCCTTCGGCATTCTGTCGATTTTTTAAAGAGAAATCGGGCAAATCGCTTTCTGAATTTGTAAACGATATGCGAATAAGTTATGCATGCCGACTGATAATAGAAGCAAAAATGTCTATCTCGCAAATCTGTTTCGAGAGTGGTTTTAACAATTTATCAAACTTTAACCGAACCTTTAAAAAACACACCGGTTTCACACCTTCAAACTATTTTAAGGAGTTTCATAAAAAATAATTTGGGAGGGACTTTGATTGTCTTAAATCAATATTTTTTTTAAGGATGGCATCCCTATATTCTGTATAGAATAGGGATGCCATCCTTTTTCCTGACATAAATTCTTACAAATATAATTACCAAAACGTGTTTCTAATCAGTGAATCTGTGGCTTTTAAATTAGTATATTTGTAGTGTGAGAGTTTAAATTAAATCAAGCAAGTATGAATCGAATTTTATTAGTTTTTGTCTTTCTTTTTTTTATGAATGGTTTTGCAACTTCGCAAGAAGTAGAGTTTAGTGAAACCGACTGGCAGAACCCCGCCATTTTCGAAAAAGGACAAACTGCACCACACACTTTTCATATCCCATTTTCATCAAAAAAAACTGCTTTAAAAAACAGAGCTGCCAAGTGCGAAAATTACCGGTTATTAAACGGGCAGTGGAAATTCAAATGGGTAGAAACACCCGCACAGGTTACTGAAGATTTTTGGCAACCCGATTTTGATGTTGAAAACTGGGACGAAATAAGAGTACCTGCAAACTGGCAGATGGAAGGTTTCGGGCATCCTAAATTTAGAAATATTGCACTCCCTTTTGAAAGTAATCCTCCCAATATTCCAGATTATTATAATCCGGTTGGCTGCTATAAACGTAAGTTTACTATTCCCGAAAATTGGGAAGATAAAGAAATTATGCTCCGTTTCGAAGGGATAAAATCTGCCTCGTATATTTGGGTAAATGGTAAACGGGTTGGCTACAATCAGGGGGGATTTGAGCCGGCAGAATTTAATATCACAGAGTTTGTTGAAGTAGGCGAAAACGATTTGGCAGTTAAGGTAATTCGGTTTTCCGATGGCTCGTATCTCGAAAATCAGGATATGTGGCGGCTGTCGGGAATTTACCGCGATGTAAAATTGTACGCTCAACCCAAAACTTATATTCACGATTTTTATGTGGTTACTGATTTGGATAAAAATTACAAAGACGCAACTCTGATTGTTGAAACCGACATTCAAAATTCAAAATCCGACACCGCAACTTTTACTTTGGAAATCGATGTTTTTGATACGGATAAGAAATCTATTTTAAAGGATGGAATTCAATCAGTAAATTTTAAAATTAATCCCGATTCGATTAAAAAAGTTACCATCTCAACTCTGGTAATCGACCCACCAAAATGGTCGGCAGAGTTTCCAAACTTGTTCACCATTCTTTTTCAGTTGAAAAACAGGGAGGGCAAAACTATCGAAGCATTCACAAAAAAAATTGGGTTTCGCGAAGTTGAATACAAAAATAATTTACTCACTGTAAACGGTGTTCCCGTTAAATTAAACGGTGTAAACAGCCACATGCACGCCCCCGAACACGGACAGGCAGTTCCGCTAAAAACACTAAAAAAGGATTTGCTGATTATGAAGCAATTCAACATTAATTGTGTACGTACGTGCCACTATCCGCCAACACCCGAATATATTGAATTTGCAGATGAACTGGGAATATATATTATTGACGAAGTTGGCGATGAGGCACACAGCAACTTGCAGCTTTCGTCGAATAGAGAGTGGACAGAAATGTATCGCGACCGCTCTCGTAAACTTGTTTATCGCGACCGGAATCATCCGTCGGTAATTCTCTGGAGTGCCGGAAACGAATCGGGCAGCGGATTTAATATTAACGAAGTAATTAAAACAGGGAAAGCAATTGACCCGAGCCGCCCGGCGTGGATGTACGGTGGAAACACATTTTATATTCCGTTTGAAGATTTGGTTGGCCCGCGATACTGGATTCCGATAGATTATAAAAATCTGGCTGAAGGAAAAGTTCTGTCTGAAAAAGATTTACGTGCATCGTTTATGGACGAATATTTAGCTGCCACCGGAAACGGACTTGGCGGAATGGACGAATATTGGGAACTGATTTGGAAATATCCGCGATTGACAGGTGGTGCAATCTGGGATTGGATTAGCCCGGGTTTGAAAACGCCCCGCTGGACAATTCCCGATTTTACACCCAATAAAAATGATGGTCAGATTATGGGACGACCGGTTTTTCAGGAAGGAGCAAATGGCTGGGGACTGGAATTTTCCGGCCACGACGATTGGGTAGAATTTTACCGCTCGCCAAGTTTAAATATTACCGGCAACCAACTTTCAATAGGCTTTTGGGTAAAACCGTTTGAAATTCCACAGCCAAATACTTTTATTACGAAGGGAAAATTTCAGTATGGAATACGAATGGAGAATCCTAAAACCTTAGAATTTTACGTTCATGGCGAAAAACGAGTTTCAGCAAAAACAAAGGTTGGCAGCGATTTTTATGGTGAGTGGCATCATATTGCAGGAGTTTACAACGGTAAAGAATTACAACTTTTTATCGATGAAAAGCTGGTTGCAAGAACAGGATTTACGGGGAATATCAGTTCAACACCATTTCCACTTTGTATCGGTCGCGAAGCCGACACGCAGGATGCCGGGGAATATTCCGGTCGCCTGTCGAAAATGATAATTGACGATGTAAAGATTTTCGACAAGGCAGTTCCGGTTTCGCAACTGAAAGATTTTACTACAGGATCTGTTCTCGACATCGATTTTGAAACCGACAAAAAAGAGGGTGATTTTTATAGTGTTGGTTTGGGCGGCAGAACCTACGGAATTGTTTGGCCAGACAGAGAAATTCAACCCGAAATTTATCAGATAAAAAAGGCAGGGCAGCCCATTAAAATTGAGGCGGTAAAAATGGATAGCGGAATTGTCAGAATTACAAACCGGCATCATTTTAAAAATTTAAATGATTTGAATGGTGTTTGGGAATTACAGGTAAATGGAGAAACCACACAACGTGGATTTTTCGATTTGGATTTGCCTGCGCAACAATCTACTCAAGTTGCAATTCCATTCAGAATGCCGGAAATTGAGGTTTTTTCGGAAGCCGTTTTACAGGTCTCTTTTGAACTGAAACAGAATTTAAGCTGGGCAGATTCCGCTCATCAGATTGCATGGGAACAGCTACACGTTCCGACACCGGTTTATTATGTTGAAAAACCAAAAATTACGGGTAAAGTTACAGTGTCTGAAAATGATAATGAGATTACAATTTCGGGTGATAAATTTAGATATATTATCAATAAAAACGGGGGTGAATTTAGCTCGCTTAAATTTAATGGGACGGAATATTTACAAGGTGGTCCGGCGTTTAATGTTTGGCGTGCACCACTTGCAAACGATGTTGATGCATGGGGAAGTTACACATACAACAGTAATATAAATACACCGGGTTTTGGTCGTAGTATCGACAACCAGTTACGAACTTTGGGAATGCGCGATTTGGTTTCGCAAGTTGATGAAATTGAGGTTGTAAAAATATCGAAATCAAAAGTTTTAATTCGTATAAAAGCATTTTCAAATTCTTCGTTGCCGGCAAATTATCGCATCACAAAAAATACCAATTCGTCGGCTTTCGAGCGCAACGAAACATGGGCAATTCTTGCAGACGGAACTATTGAATTGGAACAGGAAATTATTCCACATGGAAATATGCCCGAAATGTTACCCAAAATTGGGTTGCAATTTAAATTGCCAAAAGCGTTTAATATTGTTGAGTGGTTTGGTCGCGGGCCGTTCGAAACTTATCCCGACCGCAAAACCGGGGCAAAAACCGGCGTTTATAAATCGACTGCCGACGAAATGTTTGTACCCTATATTATGCCGCAAGACTATGGAAACCGGACCGATACACGCTGGCTAAAAATTGAAAACGACAGTGGAAAAGGTTTGATGATAAAAGGTGGCGAGCAGTTCAATTTTAGTGTTCATAAATATTCTACGGATAATCTTTCGCGGGCAATATATTCTTATCAGTTAAACGAGTCGCCCAATACAATTTTAAATATTGATTACGAGGTTTCGGGAGTTGGAGGTACAGCAATCAGGCAGTTACAAAAATACAGAGTTCGTCCGGGCGTTGGAAATTACAGGTTGGTAATTAAGCCTTTTTAAAGTCATATTTTACTTCCGACCAATCTCTCTCGTTCCCAAACCTTTTTCAATTCCCACGTTTAAATCGCCCAACTCGGTGCGCGCGGCTTCAACAACTATCATCAACTCTTTTACTTTTTCAGGATTGTATTCAATAACATTGTACTGTTCGCCGGGGTCGCGCATCATGTTGTACAATTCAGGAGATTCAACGGTCATTTTAATTCGCTGTCCGCCCATCCCGTCCATTCCGGGTTTCGTGTTGTACGACCGCCAGGTGTGTGGCAGAACCAGTTTCCAATTTCCTTTTCGTACTCCGTTCAGGTTATTTTTTCCGTAGTAAAAAAGAATAGTTTCCCGTGGATTTGCATCTGGTTTACCTTCCCATAAATCAACGATACTTGTTCCGTCAATTTTCAATTCGGGTAATTGAGCTTCGGCAATTTCAGCAAAACTTGGAAGTATGTCGATGGCGCAACCCAGCTTGTTACAAATTGTTCCGGCAGGAGTTTGTGCAGGCCATTTAATAATAAACGGAACTCGCTGTCCACCTTCCCAACTGGTGGTTTTCCCTTCGCGCAAACCACCTGACGAACCGGCATGATTTCCAAAATTCAGCCAGGGTCCGTTGTCGGTAGTAAAAATAAATACTGTGTTTTCTGAAATACCGTTTGCTTGCAATGCTTTTTCAATTTCACCCACACTCCAATCTATTTCCATCATCACATCGCCATAAAAACCCTGCTCGCTTTTACCTCTGAATTTATCGGAAACACCTAGTGGAACGTGCCCCATTGAATGAGGAACATACAGGAAAAATGGTTGGTCGGAGTTACGATTTATAAAGTCAACAGCTTTCTCGGTATAAAGAGTTGTGAGTTTATCCTGCCCCTCAAGAGTTGTAATGTATTCAATTGTTTCGTTGCCTTCAATTAAAGGAAGTTCGGGATAATTTTCGCGCTTGGTTCCATCATATTTTAGTGTCCACATATCGTTTGAGTAGGGCAATCCGGTGTATTCGTCGAATCCGTTTTGTAGTGGGAGGAATTTTTTATGATGTCCCAAATGCCATTTACCAAAAATTGCCGTGGCGTAACCTTTCTCTTTTAGCATTTCGGCAATTGTGGTTTCGTTGGGATTTATTCCTTTTTTATCGTGGGGAAATAATGCCCCTGAAATTCCAATTCGGTTGGGATAGCAGCCAGTAAGTAATCCGGCGCGCGATGCACTACAAACGGGTTGTGCCGAATAGAAATTAGTAAAACGCATTCCTTCGCTGGCCATTTTATCGAGGTTGGGAGTTGTCCATCCGGTTGCCCCTTGTGTACCAATATCGCCGTAACCCATGTCGTCGATAAACACTACTACGAAATTAGGTTGTTTATTTACAACTGCTTTTTTGTCGGTTTGGTGTGTGCACGATGTTACGAGGAGAACAACAAGGATAAGAAGTGAATTGAAAATCAGTTTCATTTTAATAAGTTTTAAGTTGATATTGTTGAAAAATAAGTTTTACCCGGAACAACAAACCTACTAAAAACGGAGCAAAACTTTTCCTTTACTCATATTTTTTTTATAGGTGTCGAGAGCTTCAATAATTTGTTCTATCTGAAATTGTTTTTGTACAACCGTTCCCAGTTCTTTAGAAAGAAGCGACTGGATTTTCCGCGTGTTCAACACCGATTGCAAAAAACTTTTACTATGCAGCCAACCGGTTAACCAGAAACCTTCAATCCGGTTTCCTGTAAATATTAATTCCCCCGGGTTGATTTCACAGGTAGAATCCGAAAGTCTTCCGTAGATAAACAGATTGCTTTTTTTGGTGCAGCATCTAATAATTGCTGAACCATTTCACCGCCAACCGCATCGAATATTACCGTTGCATTTAATTTATGAGCAAGTTCTTTTAATTTGATTTCAAAATTGGCACTGCTACTATTTACAATGTATTCGGCACCCTCGGCTTTTAGCATTTCAACCTGTTCGTCTCTCCTTACAACCGAAATTACAGGGATTCCCTGTTTCTGTCCCAGTTTAATAATCATTCGCCCCAGCGAACTTGCTGCCGCGGTATTAATTATTCCCCGAAGCTTTTTTGCGGGGTTGGGAAGGTTTTTGTAAATATCTAAAAAAGCCAAAGCGGTCATCGGGTTTACAAATGTCATTGCAGCCTGGTCGAGCGAGATATTTTTGGAAACCGGGATACACATTCCGGCTTTTGTTTTCATGTATTCGGCCCAGCAACCATCGTAAATTGGAGAGGCTGCACAAGCCACTTTTTTACCCATCCATATTTTGGGTAGAATTCCTTTACCAGCAGCCACAACCGTTCCACTTCCCTCGAAACCGGGCACAGTAGGATATTCTCTTTGAATTCCGTAGCCACCCTTTAAAAATGCCAAATCGGAAGGATTGATTGGCGAAGCGTGCATTTTTACGAGCACTTCGCCCGGCCCGGGTTTTGGCACCGGAATTTGTTTTACGACAGGTGTTGCACCGTCTTCCGAAAGTACAACAGCCAACATGGTTTGTGGTAGGGAATCATTGGTTTCCATACCTGATTTAAATGATGTTTTCATTGTAAATGAATTAGCTATTATTTATTAGAAATATAGTCATAATAATCGGCAAGAAACCGTATTCCTGTATGTTTTATTTTAGTTTAAATTCGTAAACTATTGTCTGCTCAATTGTTGTGCTGTCGGGGATTATCGTGAGCACAACCGGGTATGCTTTTAGAGCAGGGTACGCCGACCAGTATTTCTCTTTCTCTTTTCCGGTTGAGAGTTGTGCATCACCACTTTTCAGCGTAAAAGTAATGGTTTGTCCGTTAAATTTTATCGACACTTCTTGTTTGCTTAACTGTTCAACCTTAACGCCCAGATAGAAAATTATTGGTTCAATAATTTCTACCGTATCCCGGCTGTCGTGAAATCGTAGGTGAACACTTTTCTGAACGGCACTGTCGGTAAAAACATAGTTGTAACTGTAACCAATTCCACCTTGTTGAAGGTATTTGTCTTTTAGTTCGCCATAAATATTCGCTGTAATTTTATTTCCCAGTTCATTAAATTCAGTTGTGGCATCGAATTCATAAAGATTGGTAAAATAGCCATTTGAATTTTTGAACTCAATTCGTGGTGTGAGACATTTAATTCCATTTGCCTCCGGAAAGTGCATCGGTTCCCAACGGTGGTATTCGGTTTGCGAAGCTGCTTGAAGAAAACCGTAACCTTTCAACCACAAGTTAGAGATTGCTCCCCCGGTGGGACGGTGCATGTACTTGCTTTTATACCCTTTTTTGTCTTTATATCCGTAAGCGGTAATTGTTGCGCGGAAATTATCTGTCCGTACCGTTACAATGTTGAGTGTTGGAAAAACCTGAAGACCATTTTTATCGCTGGGCAGATTGGGCAAAGCACCTGTATCGTTTTTTAGGAATGCGTGTGCCATGGCAAGGTTTTTAGCTTTTGCAAAAGTGGGATAGATGCATGGTTTGGTATCGAAAACCTCAGTGTGCATGGGGCCGTAGCCAACCAATCCGTCAACCAAACAGCTTTGCAGGAATTTCAGGTTCCGGCAGGCAGCAGTCCGGTACGCATCGTTTTCGTCGGCAAACAGGCTGAAAAGCACCTGAC
The DNA here is from genome assembly GCA_024278975.1 of Bacteroidota bacterium. Classification (GTDB taxonomy): domain Bacteria; phylum Bacteroidota; class Bacteroidia; order Bacteroidales; family Prolixibacteraceae; genus Draconibacterium. The sequence goes on along the minus strand of JAJRSD010000072.1, from coordinate 74,509 downwards.
ATCCGTCGGAAGTTGCGCCCCCAAAACAGGTCCATTTATTCGAACGGATTCCCCAACTACCATCAATTGAACCATCGGGGTAAATAAAATTCAGATGGCGGGCAACAGATTTTTTCACTTTGTTTAAAACCAGCGTATCGCCCGAAAGTTGTGCGTACAGTCCCAATCCCCAAAGCGACATCTCCATGTTGTAGGTTAAATCAACCCCATATTTTACACCAAAAACCCGCCCACCTTCGCCGGTAATAAAATAGTCGTCATCCATTTTCGATACCGTTTTACGGGCCAGTTCTTTTGCTTTTGCTGAATACTTTTTATCAGGAATAAGTTGATAGAGAATTATTAACGTAGCCGAAGTTGTGGCAACGTAATTAATGCTTGCAAATTCGGGCGACATATTTTCGGTTAAATAGTCGCCGGCATTTTTTATCGATTCTTTCCATGCAGCCTGTTCATCGGCAGATAAATGTTCTTTTAGAATATCGAAAGCCTGTAAAAGCATTAACAACTGGTCGGTTGTGATTCCTGTCCAGTCTTCCGGTGTCTCTTGCCACGAACCATCAGGAAATTGTTGCCTGATTAACCAGTTGCCCAAATTAATAGCAGCATTTTTATAATCATCACGTCCCGAAACTGAAAACTGATATGCAAATGGATAAACGGCCTCGGCGGCTCGGGTGTGGTATAATTTACAGTGCGGGCACCACAATGCCCCAAAGTCTGCATCGGCAGGAATACGGTTTTGGAGAGTGAGCAGTGTAGAATCCAGAACCCTCAGCGTTTTATAAAACTGGGGTTTTAGTTCAACCCGAACCTCCTTTTTATTGCTGCACGAAATCAAAAAAAATATTGTAAGGGCTACATAAATTATTTTAACATTCATGACTCAAATATTTTGTTCAAATTGAGCGACTGTTTCACCCACACCCACACAAAATAAAAATTGTTATTCGTAAGGTAGCCGGTTACTTGTAGAACCCCGAAAGGTCTTTGCCATTTATTGTTACCTGCTCCAGATTAATATTTTCGGCTGCGGAGAAAGAGATTGGTTCGTTGGCATTTTCTATCTCCACATTTTTAATGTTGATGTTGTTTAAATGCACTTCAGCCGAACCTTTCAGAAATATTCCTTTTTTGCTTGCCGCTGTGGAAGTAACATTTTCGATAAAAATATTTTTAAACAACGGCGGGCAGCAACTTCCTTCATTTTTGTAATCGGAATCGATAATAATTGTCGATTCTGTCTTGCCAAACTCAATATTCCGGATGTGAATATCGCTAACAACGCCACCGCGGTCTTTGTTTCCTTTCAGGTAAACACCGTTAATCACAACATCAGAAAAGGTACAGTCTTCGACAAAAATATTATTCACCCCGCCCGACATTTCGCTGCCGATTGCCAGTGCGTTGTAGCCTCCAAAACTACAGTTTCTGATTATAATATTTTGCGAAGAACGGTTTAATGTTCGAGCTTCTAAATCGCGACCCGATTTAATGGCAATATTGTCGTCTTTGTTACTGAATTTAATATTCTCAATTAATATATCTTCCGATGATTCGGGGTCGATTCCATCGTTATTAAAATTTTGTGCATCGTATCTTACGTTACGTATAATTATGTTTTTCGAATAGAGCAGATGCAGACACCAGAAAGGCGAATCGCTGATTTTAATACTGTCAACCAAAATATTTTCGCAGCCGTAAAACTGAATAAGTTGCGGACGAAGCAGGTGACCTGCGCCAAATATCCTCTCGTTTACCGGAACATTTTCATTATTCATTTTTCGGCAAAGCAGCTTGTCTTTTTTCTGGTTCTTTTTCCAGTTGTTCCAGGTTTGCGATGCCTCCCCATCGATTTCGCCACTGCCGGTAATGGCTATGTTTTTTTGTTTGAAAGCATAAATAAATGGCGAATAATTGTACAGTCGCGTACCTTCCCAACTGGTTTTTACCACGGGCAAATAAAATTCGGGATTGGAACCAAAAGTAATTTTTGCTCCCTTTGAAAGGTGTAGGTTGATGTTACTTTTTAAATGAATGGGGCCGTTTACTTTATAAACCCCGGCAGAAACAACAATTTTACCACCACCATTTTCCGAGCAGATTTTTATCGCGCTATCAAAGGCCTCTTTATTATCGAACTCTCCATTTCCGATTGCCCCAAAATCATTGATATTGTATATAATATCTTTTATTTCAGGCTCGTAAATCCGGCTTAATATGGTGTCCACTCTGCTCCATGCCGTGTTGTAGTCTATGGTTTTGGGAGCGATTTGTGTACACGAATAACTTATAAACAGTACAAGTAGGAAGATTAAAATAGTATCAAAACTCCGATTCATAAACATTGGTTTAAGTTGGTTTTTTTACTGAATAAAAATTAAAAATAATCTATTTGCTATCCAAATCAGTCGAGTAAATTTCCCTCTTTTAAAAGTTCCTCCATCTCCTGTTGAATTGTTTGTGCTGCCTCTTGTGCTTTTTCTGCAAAATCAACATCATTTGATGCGTAAATAATACCACGCGACGAGTTTACGAGAAGACCGCATTTACTGTTCATTCCGTTTTTTGCAACTTCCTGCAAACTTCCGCCTTGTGCGCCAACGCCGGGAACCAACAGAAAATGTTCGGGAACAATTTCGCGAATCTCTTTTAACTTTTCAGCTTTTGTAGCACCAACCACAAACATCATATTCTCAGTTGTTCCCCATGTTTGAGAAGTTTTTAATACACTTTCAAAAAGTTTATCGCCGCTTTTTTCGTCTTGCAGAAACTGAAAATCGAAAGCTCCTTTGTTTGAAGTGAGCGCCAAAAGTATCACCCATTTTTCATTGTAAGTCATAAATGGTTTTACCGAATCTTCGCCCATATACGGGGCAACTGTAACTGCATCGAAATCGAGGCGCTCGAAAAATGCACGTGCATATAAATTCGATGTATTCCCGATATCGCCACGCTTTGCATCGGCAATAATAAAAATCTCGGGATGCCGCGAACGGATATACATTACTGTTTTCTCAAGGCTTTCCCATCCCTGCGACCCAAGACTTTCGTAGAAAGCTAAATTGGGTTTGTAGGCAATAGAAAATTCAGCCGTAGCATCAATTATCTCTTTGTTGAAAGAAAAAATAGGGTCGTGAGTTTCCAATAAATGCTCCGGTATTTTTTTACTGTCGGTATCTAATCCCACGCAGAGGAAACTGCGCTTTTTTTGTATCTGTTCAAAAAGTTGTTGTTTGTTCATTTTAAAAAATTGTTGGAAGACGGAAGTCCGAAGTTGGAAGTTCGTCTATTATTGTTGTTTATGTCGTTCCCCTAAAATGGGAATGAGTTAAATTAAATTTCAGCTTCTTTTAACCGTTCTGCATTTTCTTCAATCATCAGTTTTTCAATTATTTCGTCGATATCGCCATTTATAATTGCCTGTAAATTGTACATTGTTAAATTAATACGGTGGTCGGTAACACGTCCTTGTGGCCAGTTGTAAGTTCTAATTTTTGCTGAACGGTCGCCGGTTGAAACCATGGTTTTTCGTTTCGACGAAATAGCGTCGAGATATTTTTGATGTTCCAACGCATAAATTCTCGAACGCAGTTCAATCATCGCTTTGTTGAGGTTTTTTAGCTGCGATTTTTGATCCTGACAAGTAACCACAATTCCGGTTGGTTCGTGCGTTAACCGGATTGCCGAATAGGTTGTATTTACAGACTGTCCACCCGGGCCCGATGAACAATAAGTATCTTTTCTGATGTCGCTCTCCTTTAGGTCGATATCGAACTCTTCGGCTTCGGGCAGAACTGCAACCGTGGCAGCCGAAGTATGTACACGCCCCTGAGTTTCGGTTTGTGGAACACGCTGTACACGGTGTACTCCCGATTCGTATTTCATAATTCCGTAAACACCCTCGCCTTTAATATTGGCAACAATCTCTTTGTAACCACCTGAAGTTCCTTCGTTTACGTTGGTAATATCCATGCGCCAACCTTTTTTCTCGCAGAATTTGGTGTACATTCTAAAAAGATCGCCGGCAAAAATACTTGCTTCGTCGCCACCGGTACCGGCACGAATTTCGAGAATGGCATTTTTGCCATCTTCAGGGTCGGCAGGAACGAGCAGTAATTTTATCTCATCCTCTTTTTCGGGAATTAGCTTTTCTGACATCTCAATCTCCTCGCGTGCCATTTCACGCAACTCCTCGTCGCTCTCTTCAGCCAGCATCTCTTTTCCCGACTCGATATTATCGACCAGATTTTTATACTCCCTGAAAACAGCAACTAACTTCCCCAGGTTTTTATATTCCTGATTAAGTTTTACATACCGTTTCATATCCGAAATTATCTCGGGGTCGGTAATTTGCTGCTCCACCTCCTCGAAGCGGTGCTTTATCGATTCGTATTTTTCTAATAATGCGTATTGTGCCATATTTTTTATTTTTTACTTTGCTGAAAGTGCATCCGTAAGTTCTTTTTTATAATCAAAATTGTCAGGTAATTGAACAGCCCCTTTTAGCTTTTTTATTGAAGGAGAAAGATTTACCTCTTTTTGACTGTCCTCGAGAACAACTTTCAGGTAGTTTTCAATTAGTTCCGACAAACTTCGTCCCTTATCTTTTGCATAAAGTTTAGCTTGTTCTATTATACTTTGCTCTATTGTTAATGTTAATTTTGTCTGCATTACGTATGTTTATTTTACAACACCACGTTCCTTTGTTCAATTTTCAAAGTTCTGATTACTATATAGAGTAAAACATTTTACAGTCTGAATAGAACTTAAGACTAATTATATTTTGTTAGTCATTTAAAAACTTTTCAATCTCTATTTTTAGAGTTGGTAAATGGTTGATAATTATGCCCCAAATTTGTGCATTCTCAATTTCATCGTAACCATGAATTATTTTATTTCTTGCATCAACTATCCGTCTTGTATTAGAGATATTTATTTGAGAATCAATTTTTAATATTTTGTTCATTGCTTCTCCAATTATTTCAATGTTTCTTTCAACAGCATCTTGCAACATCGGATTATTATCGTATTTCTCAAATAACTTCTTAGTACCCAAATAATCATCGATATTGTTTATTGAGGTAAGCATATCGAATAAAAGTTTTTTTAATTTATTATCCATAAATTAGTTCTTTAGTTTCGTCTATTTCTTTGATAAAATATGGGTTTTTCAGAGAGTTTTCTGTAACAATATCAATTTCGCGCTTAAAAAAATCTCTTAACGAATCATGTAGATTCCACCATAATTCCCCTTTCTCGAGAGGTTTTAATCCTGCTTGAAATTTTATTAAAAAATCGAGGTCACTATTCTCATCAAATTTACCGGTTGCTGCTGAACCAAAAATATATGCTCTTTCAATTTTATGAGTTTCAAATAATGGTTTGATTCTATTAATATTTGATGAAATTATTTTAATCATGGTATCAAGTTTAAATTGTTAATCAATAAATTTATCTCCAAATAATTCGCAATGTTCGAGCTGAGATTAATAAACAAACTCCCCCTTCTCCGATTTAATTGTAAGTTTCTTCCCATTAAAAGTTTCAACCTTGCCAATTATTTGTGCATCGATATTAAATGATTTCGCAATAGATATTATCTCATCGGCAATTTCGCTGCCGCAGTAGATTTCGTAACGGTGCCCCATGTTAAACACTTTGTACATCTCTTTCCAGTCTGTGCCCGACTCTTCCTGAATAATTTTGAAAAGCGGGGGAACCGGAAACATGTTATCTTTTATTACATGTACATTATCGACAAAGTGCAGTACTTTTGTTTGTGCGCCGCCCGAGCAATGAATCATTCCAGAAATTTGACTGCGGAATTTATCGAGTACTTTTTTAATTACCGGAGCGTAAGTCCGGGTTGGCGAAAGCACCAGTTTCCCGGCATCAATACCCAAACCTTCAATTTTATCGGTTAGTTTATAATTACCCGAAAAAACCAAATCTTCAGGAACTGCGGGATCGAAACTTTCGGAATATTTTTTGGCCAGATATTTTGCAAAAACATCGTGGCGTGCCGAAGTCAGTCCGTTGCTTCCCATTCCACCGTTGTATTCGGTTTCGTAAGTTGCTTGTCCCGACGATGAAAGTCCGATAATTACATTACCGGCAGAGATATTATCAGCCGAAATTACATCCTTCTTTTTCATGCGGCAGGTAACTGTTGAGTCAACAATTATTGTACGAACTAAATCGCCCACATCGGCAGTTTCGCCGCCTGTCGAATATATTGAAATTCCCATCTCACGCAAATCGGAAAGCAGCTCTTCGGTGCCATTAATTATTGCACCAATAACTTCGCCGGGAATATTATTTTTGTTACGCCCAATTGTTGACGAGACTAAAATATTATCAACTGCACCCACACAAAGCAGGTCGTCAACATTCATAATTAGTGCATCTTGCGCTATACCTTTCCAAACCGAAATATCGCCGGTCTCTTTCCAGTATAAATATGCCAGCGACGATTTTGTTCCCGCTCCGTCGGCGTGCATAATATTGCACCATTCAGGGTCTCCACCCAAAATATCGGGAACAATTTTGCAAAATGCTTTTGGAAAAATTCCTTTATCAACATTTTTTATGGCTTCATGAACATCTTCTTTCGATGCTGAAACCCCGCGTGCGCTGTATCTCGATTCGGTAATCATTTGTATTCAAATTTATATTTGCAAAATTAGCAAATTCTAACAACCTGTAATAAAAATTGTTTAATGCGTATTTCTAAACTTTTCCCCAATCCGGGTTCAATAATTTTTCTTAGTGTGCCCAGTTCAACACCAGATCTGTCATTTTCAATTAGGGAAATTATTTCAAAAAGTCTTTACCAATTTTCATTTGATATTTCATCAATTTTATTTAAGAAATCATTTATTATACAAGTTGTTTTTTATTATGTGCGCCAATGTTAAGTGTAATAATAGTAGTCGATTGCATTATGCTTTTATGCCAAGTTATAAGAAAAATTTAGGAGAGCTACAACCCTTGAGTTTGTTATTATCTTGTCTGTTATTTTCGTTCATTATTACCTATTGAACTTTCTGGAACTAGTCTATTTATTAAATCTTTAAAAGATAAACTTTCTCCATATATCATGTTTTCTTGCATTTCGACATAGTCGTTTTCATACTTTTTTAAGAAATCATTTTGTGGTATAAACTTCAAATTTTCAATCTGTAATGCAGAGTAATCTACGGTTTTTATAGGGGTAAATAATTTCCTGTGCAAAATAATTTCTTCAAACAATTGTCTGTTTTTTAACGCTTTAATACCATATTCTGTTGTTATTATTTCTCCAATATCCTATAAATGTCTCGACATTCTATGATAGCGAATTTTATCTGTTTTCTTTGTGAATTCTTCATGTAATAAGATTAATTTTTCCAAAAAAGTTTTTTCAGGTAAGATTGTTTTTACAATAAACGGTTTCTCCGAAAATGAACTCTCTGAGTAATAATCATCAACAATTGATTTAATTTTTTTGTTTTCTGATGGTTCTAATAACGAGCGAGCTCCAATTTCAATTAGTACCTTTTGTTTAATATATGGTAATTCTTCAAAAACAGATTGATAGTTTATTTCAATAATTTCGGGATCTTGGTCTGAAATATTTTTATTCTTAACTTCTAAGTTAAACAACTGCTTGTCAATATTGTGTATTCCAAATTCACGAAGTAAGATACTCAACATTTCATTTGAAACAAATTCGTGAGATTTTCTGCGCAGTTTCCTAATTTGTCCTTTTGTTAGTTCTCCCTTAAATCCAAGAAATTCACGACTTATGGCAATGTCAATATCTTCCGAAAATCTATGAATAAGATTATAGGCTTTACTCAATGATGTTCCACCTTTAAACACCAGATATTCTGAGATTTGAGAACTAAAAATAATTCTTAATACAAGTGTTACCCATGCATCTTTTTCGATAGCCTGTGGTTGAATTCCTGTTTTGAAACTCAATTGCTTAAACAATTCTTGTTGTTTGTTTTTTTGTAAGCTAAGCCAATTCATTTGTAATATCTGATAAGATTTGTAAAACTATTTTTCGTATCCAAACAGGTGCATTTTGAATATCATTTTTAATTTTTTTTGCATCACTTGATTGCTTAATAATTTCTGTCAGTTTTTGTTTTTCTGTTTGTGTAATATTATTTTCTTTTTTTGATTTTAATGCTTGAATTATCAAACTGCTTAATTTACTTTCAGAACTTAAATTTTTTGGACTTGTTTTTTTGAAAATAATTGTTTGATTTCCAATTTTTATTTTCCGTGCTGAACCATCCGTCAAATAAACTACATTCATCGGGACTTGAGTTGATAAACCAAGTAAATGTTGAGAATATGCCCCTGTTGGAATTATTCTTGCTTTATCTCGTTTTGCAATAGCTTTTCCTATTTCTTCTACTGTTGGATATAATACACCAAAAGTATTATCTATTTTTGGATAAAAATAAATTCCTTTCGAAATTCTGGTTATTGTTTTTTTATTTACTAAACGCTGAAGTGATTTTCTAACTGCATCATAATTACCGTGTTGAAAAAAGTCTGCAATAAAAATTAATTTTCCTTTTTTCGATTTAGTAATTATCTTTTCTATTTTATTTGAAACAATCATTCTTTGTCAATTTGTCCCAAAAATAATAAATATATGGGACAAAATTAATTGTTTTTAAAATTCATTTCAAATAATGAAGATAGTTATTGTTAATGTCTTCATGTCTAATGGTTTTTTTTAAATGTGTGCCAACAATATTATATTTGCTACGCATACAAAAACCGCTTAATTTTTTTAGTTGGAGTTTTCTCGAATGGACTTTGTTGAAGAATAACCTGTTGAATTTTCGAGAATTTATTTACCTCTGCATTCACTTGTTTATGAATTTCTTTTAAAATCTCCTCCGATTTTTCGGTTATAAATTTTTGTGCTTCCGATTTCATACTATTGAAATTGCTTTCAATCTCGTCCATATTCAAATGAATCATTGCCACAAGTTTACCTTTCTTTTCGACAACTAATGATTCCATTACAAATCTCATTTTATTAATCACCGATTCAATCTCTTCCGGATAAATATTCTCGCCACTGGAGCCTACAATCATATTTTTTATCCGCCCTTTTATAAACAACATATTGTTTTTATCGAATATACCACGGTCGCCTGTTCTAAACCAACCATCTTCAGTAAAAACTTCTTTAGTAATTTCGGGAGCTTTGTAATAACCCTGCATTACATTTTCTCCTTGTGCCTGAACTTCACCTTCGCCGGTCTCAGGATTTACATTACCAATTCGCAATTGTACTCCTTCCATGGCAATTCCGGTTGAACCAATTTTGCTGAATTTTGCAACTGCGCCGGCAAGTAAAGGCGAGGTTTCTGTTAAACCGTAGCCAATTGCATAAGGGAAATTTCCTTCAAATAAAAATTGTTCTACGGTTGGGTCAAGTTTTGCACCACCGATTCCGAAGAATTTTAACTCGCCGCCAAATGTTTTATGCAGTTTTGAGGCAGCCACTTTATGCAGTACTTTTCTTATTGGCGATACCGAATATAACAAACGCATTACCGGGCTTTTTTGGAAAGCTGGTAATATTTTTGCTTTGAAAACTTTCTCGATAATTAGTGGAACTGTCAACATTATTGTTGGTTTTACTTTTTGTAAAGCGGGTAGTAAAACCGATGCAACCGGCGGCTTGCGCAGATAAGAAATAGATGCTCCGTTTTTTATTCCCAGTAAAAATCCAACGGTATTTTCTAAAGTATGCGACAAAGGTAATACCGACAGAAAACGGTCTTTACTTGTAACTTTATATAAACTTCTGCACTGTTGAGTTGTCCATGCCAGATTTTTATGTGTCAACATCACTCCTTTTGAGTTCCCTGTTGTACCCGAAGTATAAATAATTGAAGCTAAATCTTCCTCTTCCACCTCAACCGAAACAGGTGTTTTTACTTTTGATGGAAGCGAACATTCAAGAGATTTTAAATCTTTGACCGAACTGTTTTTTGGAATAATTGCAAGGTTATCAACCAATATTAAATTGTTTAACAAACCAGCAGCTTCCTCATTTACATTTTTATATAATCCTTCGGCTACAAACAAAATTTTAGCTTCGGAATGTTCGATTATTGTTTTTACTTCTTTTGCATGAAAATCCGGTAATATTGGAACAGCAACAGCACCAATAGCTAAAATTGCAAAAAATGCAACTCCCCAGTTTGGCATATTGGTACTTAAAATAGCAACTTTATCACCTTTTTTAACACCCATATTTTGCAACATTTCAGTGGTAAGTGCAACATCGGCACCTAATTGTTTATAGGTGTAATTTTCCTCATCAACAAAAACAAGCGATGTTTTATCGGCATAATTCTCGACCGAATAATTAAAAAGTGAGGGTAGTGTTAATTTCGATGTATTTATCATGTATTCAAATTTAAGCTTCAACTGTTTCCGAATGTAATAGTTTTAAAAACAATTAGCTTTATTAAGAGGGCAAAAATAATAAAAAATGAGTGATGATGAGGTTTTTATTAAGCAGATATTTTTAATGTAAATAACATAAGTCTTTGACATACAGAACTAAAAGTAAAATTTACCTCTTTTTTTTAACAACTTTTAGATATTGAGTTTATAGATAGTTTCCTTAATTTTGAACCATGAGTTTAAATGTTCAAGAAAAAAGATTTATTGAATCGACAGAAAAGTATGTGCACAACTATTTTGAAAACGAAAGTTCGGGACACGACTGGTGGCATATTTACCGAGTACGAAATATGGCAAAGAGAATTGCGAAAACAGAAGGTGGTGATTTGTTTCTTGTTGAAATGGCAGCACTGCTTCACGATTTGGACGACTGGAAATTAAGTGATGCCGGGCAGGATTCGAAAACTGAAAAATGGTTGAATTCGATAGGTTTTCCAAAGCCAAAGATTCCAGTAATTTTAGAAATTATTGAGCAGGTTTCGTTTAAAGGTGCCGGTGTAGAAAACCGGGCAATATCGGTTGAGGCCAAAATTGTACAGGATGCCGACCGGTTGGATGCCATTGGAGCCATTGGAATTGCGCGGACTTTTGCATATGGTGGAAACAAGGGGCGGCTGATTTATCATCCCGATATTAAACCCGAAATGCACAACAGTTTCGATGAGTACAAAAAGACCACTGCCCCAACAATCAACCATTTTTACGAAAAATTACTTTTGCTGAAAGAACGGATAAATACAAAATCGGCAAAAAAGATTGCGGAACAACGTCATCGGTTTATGGAAACATTTCTTGAACAGTTTTATGGCGAGTGGGAGAGCGAAATTTAGTCGTCGTACGGTAATATGCAAAACAATACAGTTAAAAATATAGCTTATTCATTTATTCTAACCGATTTGTTCTGAATGGCTGTATCTTTCATCACCTTCTACAGGGTGTACCCTGCTTTAGGTGGCATTACTCCTTCAACCTTTGTAACATACCACTTTGCTCCAATTGGTGCCCATTCGGTTTGACCAAAAACATTTATGAAGTTTAAAAGTATTAGTAGCGTTAGTGTGTATTTCATTTATTAAATTTTAAAATGTTATTTATTCCGTCAACAACATCTGTTTAGTATCAATAATTCTACCATCGGTAACCAGACTATACAAATACATACCGGCATTAAATTCGTTTGCCGAGATAGTTTCTTGCCCGGTTCCTCTTTGGTTAATTGTAATAGTTTTTAGTAGAGTGCCAACCATGTTACAAATATGCAGTTGGGCATTTTGTACGGTTTGCGGTATTTCAAATCGTATAGTTGTTTGATTATTAAACGGGTTAGGTGTGTTTTGGTACAGTTTAGCCGGGTTGTCATCCGTATTCAATCCGTTGCTGCCATCTATTGATCCACTTTTAAGATTATTATTGCAGCAGTCGTTTTCAATTGATTTAACCTGCGCCGAGAGATTATTTATTATTTTCTGTTGCTCTTTTACTGCTTCAACTAAAACCGAAATAATTCCAATATAATCAATACTTAAATAACCATCGGAATTTTGTTCAACAAGTTCAGGAAAAACTTTTTGAAGGTCTTGGGCAACAAAACCGAGTCTCTTTTTTTTCGCTAATTCAGCCAAATACTTCTCTTTTTCTTTTTGGTACTCAATTAATGCATTTCTTTCTTTCTCCGACATATCCGATGTTTCCACTCCCATTCCGTTATTGTCATCTTCTCAGGGGTTTAGTATATAACTAACTCCTTCAAGTTTTGTAAGCATATCTAATGTGTTCCCCAACTTATTAATATTCGTTTTTAATCTTTTGTCGGAGGTAAGTGTAATTGAAGTGGCAACCAGGTTGCAGTTAAATGTAAATTTATTGCCACTTGCGAACTTATAATATGCAAAAACATCTCCATCGTCTCTGGTAAAATACATTCCTAATTTTGAATTTTTATTGGAAAGCCGCCAGCTTTCCGGTTAATAAGTAATTTAGATACTTGTAACCCGGTTCTTTTTAAGGGCTGGGTTACTTTTTTGCCCTTTACTGAGAGCGATATTAATTATCAGGAACATTTACATAAATCCCTTTGAGATAGTAATTACCTTTTGGTGTGGGAGCTGACCAAAAGGCTAATAATAATTAGTTTGTTAATTGTTTGCGAAAGTATGGGTTGCATAATAACTGATTTAATAGTCTGTGCTGTTATTTATCTGTAAGCTTTACAAGCGTATTTGTTTCATTCTAGAAATGCAGTTTACGGCATTTTATTATTTAAAAAAAACATTATTACCCCCGTAGTTTATATTGAATCTAAATAATATTCGACATTTCCCCTTCTAAGTATTTTTCTTAATATTACGGGTCAGTAAAAAAACAATAAAATGAGACCTTTAAAAATAACAGTCCTGTTCCCCCTTCTTCTTCTTTTTGTATTAACTTTCAACAGTTGCAAACAGGAAATTCCACGCGAACTCCCAAATATTCTCTGGTTGGTAAGCGAAGATAACAGTCCGCTTTTGGGTTGTTACGGCGACGAGTTTGCAACAACTCCAAATCTCGACAAACTGGCGTCGGAAGGATTTTTATATACACACGCTTATGCAAATGCTCCTGTTTGTGCACCGGCACGAAACACAATTATTACCGGAGTTTATGCCTGTTCAAACGGTAATCAGCATATGCGAAGTTATTACCCAAAGTCTGAATCGGTTAAAACTTATCCCGAATATTTGCGCAAAGCCGGCTATTATTGTACCAACAATGCAAAAACCGATTACAACACAAATACCATCGACCCAAATGAAATATGGGATGAGAGCAGCAACAAAGCACACTATAAAAACAGACCTGATGAGAAACCGTTTTTTGCTGTTTTCAATACAAATATTTCGCACGAGCATTGTATTTTTAAGTCGATACCCAACGAAGATTTGAGACATAATCCGGAGGAAGTAAAAATTGCACCTTATCATCCTGCAACACCCGAAATGAAACACGACTGGGCTCAGTTTTACGACAAAGTAGAAGATATGGATACATGGATTGGCGATAAATTAAAAGAGCTCGATGATTGGGGTTTGGCAGAAAATACAATTGTTTTTTATTACGGTGACCATGGCGGAATTCTTGCCCGCAGCAAACGATATGTTTACGAAACCGGAACGCGTGTACCATTCATAATTCGTATTCCTGAAAAATATAAGTATCTATTTCCTGCTGAAAAGATAAATTCGAAGGTTGATCGTTTGATAAGTTTTGTCGATTTAGTTCCAACATTATTAAGCATTGTAGGAATCGAAATTCCCGACTATCTGCAAGGCAGCGCATTTTTGGGTAAACAAAAAACTGCCGACCCTGAATATGTTTATATGTTTCGTGGAAGAATGGACGAGCGTTACGATATGTGCCGTGCCGTACGCGATAAAGAATACCGTTATATCAGAAATTATATGCCATACAGAATTTATGGTCAGCATATAAATTATTTGTGGCGCGCTCCTTCAATTGGTTCGTGGGAACAAGCATATTTAAACGGAGAATGCAATAAAACACAGAGTGTATTTTGGGAATCGAAACCCGTTGAGGAACTATACGACACAGAAAATGATCCATGGGAAATTAATAATCTGGCTGAAAATCCTGATTACAAAAAGGTGCTTGAACGAATGCGCGCTGCCAATAAAAATTGGGTTACAAAAATTAAAGATACCGGATTTATTCCCGAAGCCGACCGTGTTGAACGTGCCGGAGATATTCCGATGTACGATTATATGCGCTCCGATAAAATTAATTTAGATGTAATTATGGATGCCGCTGAAATTGCAACTTTAGGTAAAGCTGAAAATATTGACAAACTGAAATTGTATCTGAAAAGCAATGAAAGTGCAGTTCGTTATTGGGGAGCTACCGGACTATTAATTTTGGGTGAAAAAGCTACTCCGGCAATCGGAGAATTAAAAGCTGCCTTAAACGATGAGTCGGCAAGTGTTGTGGCTGTGGCTGCCGAGGCTTTGTATTATTTGGGTGAAAAGGAAGACGCGAAGAATGCGCTACTTGCTGTTTTGAAGAACCAGAGTGAATTTGCCCGCTGCCACGCCTTAAATGTTATCGATTACTCCAATGAAAAGTCACCTGAGATTATTGAAGGTGTTGTAGATATGGTAAAAACAGCAGATTCAAAGAGCCTTAAGAAATACGATTTGCGGATAGCAGATTGGCTGTTTGAAAAATGGGATTTAAATCCTAAAGAGTATGGGGTTGAATTTGCACGGTAATTATACAATAGTATTTAATAATTGTGTCCACTCTGAGAAATTGTGAGATGACTAATGTTTTATTTTTCTGATAAGATAAAAATAGAACTAAAAAATAATAGCAAATTAGGTTTTTCAAAATTATTCATAACCCAAAAATTTAATCGTTTTGTAACAATTTAGTAACTTCGATGTAATTCTATTCACCGACTTTTGCGATGATAAAAATCAATGTTAAGTAGAATGATAAAATCAGTTGTATTACTTTTTATGATGATGAGTATTTTTACCACCGGATTTACTCAAAATTTAACCAACGAGTTTCAACCAAACGGAAGGCCAATTGCTCTGATTTTTGCCAACTTTCATACAACATTCAACGACAATGAGACTTTTTCGCAATTTCAAATACGCCGCGCTTATTTAGGTTACGAATATAATTTCAGCGAAAACTGGTACGGGAAACTAGTGTTAGATGTAGGAAATCCGGGAGTCGGAAAATTTCAGGCTGCTGCTTTTTTAAAGAATGCCTATTTCAGATATAGAAAAGATAAATTCTCTGCATCGTTCGGAATGATTTCGACCACCCAATTTAAAGTTTCGGAAAAAATTTGGGGTTACCGCTATATTTTAAAATCGTTTCAAGATGCCTACGGGTTTAATGCCAGTGCCGATCTCGGAGCAAAAGTTGATTATAAATTTGCCAAATTTATTAGTGCCGATTTTGCCATAACAAATGGCGAAGGTTACAAACGCATTGAAAGAGATTCGGTTTTGCGATATGCGGTGGGGATTACCGTCAAACCCATTAAAAATATTACTGCACGGGTTTATGCCGATGTTATGGGAGCAGATACAAAACAGCAGTCGGTGGCAACATTTTTAGCCTATAACAACAGCAAATTTATGGTTGCCGGTGAATATAATTATCAGAAAAATTTCAGAAAAATTGAAGGAAAAGACACTTATGGTCTGTCGTTTTTCTCATCGTTTAAACCTTCTGATAAAATAAAAATATTTGCCCGGTACGATAAGTTAAATTCATCGGTTCTCGACGGCGAAAACAGCCCCTGGCAAATAGATGCAAACGGACAATATATTATTGCAGGAATAGAATACTCACCAATAAAAGGAGTAAAACTTGCGCCGAATTTTAGAAACTGGTCGCCCGACGATAATACCAGATCGAACCGCGTTGACATGTTTTTAAACTGTGAAGTAAAATTTTAAGCAATATTCAGAAAACAGAAAACAAATGAAAAATTTAGTAACAATTATTTTAGTGATTTTTGCTTTGAGCAGTTGTAACAGCAGTTCAAACAAAAAAGGAAACGAGAAATCGGCAAGCAGCAAGAAAGTAACTTTAACCGCTGCCGGTGCAACATTCCCGATGCCATATTATAACATGGTATTTAAATCTTATACTTCCGAAACGGGAACTCTTTTAACTTACGGTGGAATTGGTTCGGGCGGCGGAATTCGCAGCCTGACCGATAAAGTGGTTGACTTTGGTGCAACCGATGCCTTTTTAAGCGACGACAAACTTTCAAAAATGCCTGCCGAAGTAGTTCATATTCCAACAGTGCTGGGAGCTGTGGTAATTGCGTACAATTTACCGGGAGTTGAAGGTCTGAAATTATCTAATTCGCTTCTCGAAAAGATATTTATGGGCGAAATTACAAAATGGAATCACCCCGCAATTAAAAGCAACAACGCAGGAATTTCGCTGCCCGACATGGACATAACGTTTATTCACCGATCGGACGGTAGCGGAACAACGTATATTTTTAGTGATTACATGACCAAAATCAGCACTAAATGGGCAGATAAAGTTGGTAAAGGAAAATCGCTATTATGGCCGGTTGGAATGGGAGCCAAAGGAAGTCCCGGAGTTGCCGGAACTATAAAACAGACCGAAGGTGCAATTGGTTACATCGGTTCTGAATACGCTTTCGCGCTAAAAATAAAAACTGCTAAAGTTCAGAACAGTTCGGGTAATTATATTGAACCTTCAATAGAATCGGTAAGTGCAGCCGCGCAAGGCGAGATCCCGGCTGACACACGAATCACGCTTACTAATTCTGCCGACCCAAATTCGTACCCGATTAGCGGTTTTACCTGGATTATTGTATACAAAGAGCAGAGTTACAACGGCCGCTCAAAAGAACAAGCTCTGGCAACCGTAACTTTTCTTGAGTGGTTAGTTAGCGAAAAAGCACAAAGTCAGGCAGAGAAAGTTCATTACGCCCCGCTGCCGGTTGCCGCTGTTGAAAAGGCAAAATCGATTTTACGCACTGTAACTTTTGATGGAGCCAAATTGTTAGAATAGGTGACTTTGTTTATTTAAACGTCATGCTGAATTTATTTCAGCATCTTTTTCAAATTAACAGATTCCGAATCAAGTTCGGAATGACGTCGATTAATGAATGATTTGTCTTATATAGATTTCATAAAGACTCGATGAACAGCGATAAAATAACAAAAGCAGTACTTCTATTTTCATCACTCATCATACTATTTGTTGCGGGTGGAATTCTATTTTCTTTGGTTCAGGGAGCAATTCCGGCATTCAAAAATTTTGGGCTGAAGTTTATTTTTTCAAATAACTGGAACCCCACCGAAGGCAAAGAAAATTATGGGGCACTGCCTTTTATTGCCGGTACAATTATTACCTCGGTTGTTGCTTTGTTGATTAGTTTGCCACTCTCATTTTCTGCTTCACTTTTTTTGGGCGAATATTTCCGCGGAACAAAAATGGCAAAAGTGCTGGGGATGATGGTTGATCTGCTTGCGGGAATTCCCTCCATCGTTTATGGTTTATGGGGCTTTTATATTTTACGCCCTGTTTTAATAGATCTAGGATTGCCCAATCAGGGATTTGGAATTTTTACGGCAAGCATAATTTTGGCAATAATGATTATTCCCTATGCAACTTCACTAAGTACCGAAATTATTACAATGGTTCCCAACGAATTAAAAGAAGCTGCATACTCTCTTGGGGCAACAAAATTAGAAGTAATAACAAATGTGATTGTTCCTACTGCACGTTCGGGAATTGTTGCAGGATACATTTTATCGTTTGGGCGGGCACTTGGAGAAACAATGGCAATTACTATGTTAATAGGAAATTCGAACGTAATCCCTAACGGGCTGTTCAGCACCGGAAACACAATGGCGAGTGTAATTGCCAACCAGTTTGGGGAGGCCGAAGGATTGAAATTAAGTGCACTTATTGCTGTCGGACTTTTACTTTTTCTGATTACCGGAATTATTAATGCTTTGGGGAAATTCATCATTAAAAAAATGGCATAAATCGAAATGAGCACCATTGCAAATAAAATATTAACAGACAACCTTAAAACGAGAACTTTAAAAAATAAGGCTTTTAAAAGTCTTGTTGTTGCTCTTTCGGTTATTACTATTTTGCCCATTATACTGATTATATACAAGCTTATCGCCAAAGGAATCAAACAGATAAGTTTCGATTTTATATTAAAAACACCACCCGACACTTTTGAAGCGATGACCGCATTAACCAATGGCGAAACCATTCCCGGAGGTATTGCAAACGGAATTACAGGAACACTTTTAATGGTAATTCTCGCATCGGTAATTGCAATTCCGGTGGGTGTTGTAACTGGTATTTATCTGTACGAAAACCCGGGGAAATTCCTCGCTAATTTAATCAGAAATGTCTCCGATATTTTGCAGGGAGTTCCATCAATAGTTTTAGGATTAATTGCTTATATGTGGATTGTAAAGCCGGTTACCAATGGGTTTTCTGCTCTGGCAGGTAGTGTTTCTTTGTCGATTATGATGTTACCGATGATAGTCCGGTCAACCGAAGAGACACTGAAAATGATACCACAAACTATAAAAGAGGCGGCACTGGCATTGGGAGTTCCCTATTATAAAGTAATTATTAGAGTGCTCATTCCCACAAGTTTTAGCGGGTTGTTAACCGGGATATTGTTGGGTATTTCGAGAGTTCTTGGAGAAACTGCCCCCCTAATGTTGACGGCTTTGGGAAGCACAATTATAAATTTCAACGTTTCGAAACCAACAAGCGCAATTCCGCTTTTAATTTGGGAATTTTACAACGACCCAAATATGGTTGACCTTATTTGGAGCTCGTCGCTACTTTTAATGGCGATGGTTTTAACCCTAAATATTATGTCGAAAAGAATTGCTGCACGAACAAAATAGAATAGTTAGAATGAACAATTTTTCAATAAAAATAAAAGACCCGGTTTTGTCAATCCGAAATTTATCGGTGTCGTACGATAAAGGTAAATATGCAGTTGATAATGTTACAGCAGACATAAAACGAAATAGTGTTACAGCAATTATGGGTCCGTCGGGTTGTGGGAAAAGCACCCTGCTACGTGCCATTAACCGAATGCACGAACTCTACGAAAATATTGAAACCAAAGGAGATATTATTCTGAACGGGAACGATATTTCGGATATGCCAACCATAAAATTACGCCGCATGGCAGGCATGGTTTTTCAGCATCCAAATCCGTTCCCAACAATGAGCATTTACGATAATGTAATTGCCGGTTATAAACTGAATGGCATTCGTTTAAAGAAAAAATTGCGCGACGAAATTGTAGAACGCTCTCTAACCGATGTTACTCTTTGGGATGAGGTAAAAGATACATTATATAAAAAGGGGAGTTTCCTTTCGGGTGGGCAGCAGCAACGACTTTGTATTGCACGCGCGCTTGCTTTTAATCCCGAGGTAATTTTGCTCGACGAACCAACTTCGGCACTCGACCCTGTGGCAACCTCGAAAATTGAAGACCTGTTGGTAAAGCTGAAAGAGAATTATTCTATTTTAATGGTTACGCATAATATGTCGCAGGCTGCCCGGATTTCTGACTATTCGATGTTTATGTATTTGGGAGAACTGGTTGAATATGGTAAAACAAAAGATATGTTTACTAAACCAAAAGATCGCCGGACAGAAGAGTACTTAACAGGAAAATTCGGTTAATTTTTTTAATTTCACTAAATTTCAGAAATAATGACTTCAAAAAAAGACGTTGCAATAAATGGTATTCTAACCGACTTCGAAGCATTTGCAAATTTGCTGCTCGGTCAGCTCGATTCGCTTGAGAAACTTGTATCTACCGGAGAAACAAAAATTCATTCGGAAATAAGAGACCAGATGATTGGAGTTGAAAAAAAACTGGATAAACTGGAAGTTAAAATCAGCGATAAAATTGTAAATACCATAGTTTTGTATCAACCGGTTGCTTCCGATATCAGAAAAATAATTGCCTGCTATCGTATAATTATCAGTCTCGAGCGAATTGGTGATATGGTAATAAATATCCTCAATTTTATTCAGAAAATAAAAACACCAAAGGTATATACCGAGCTATCCGAAGTAATTTCGAATATGCTTTTTCAGAGCTCGAATATGGTTAATAAAGCGTTACTTGCTTTTACAAACGACGATAAAGAGTACGCAATTTGGACCATAAAGAACGATGCGGTTGTTGACGAAATAAATAATAAAATGCTTAAAAAAGCCATAAAAAAAAGTAGCGGCTCCAGCGAAAACAAACAGCTTTTAATGAGTTTTATTAATTTGAATGGAATGATTACAAACATTGAGCGCATTGCCGACCACGCTACTAATATTGCCGAAGCGGCTATTTATTCAATTGAGGGGAAAGATATTCGGCACAAAACAATTGAATGATGATTAACGATTGGCGAATAATGATTAACAATTTAAGAGCTTTGAACTTTAGACTTTGAACTCGAAACTAAAAAAAATGAGCAATCAATCACCAAAAATATTAATAGTTGACGACGAACACGACCTCTGCGAAATTCTGGAATTTAATATAGCAAGCGAAGGTATTGAAGCCGAAATTGCATACTCAGCCGAGGAAGCTTTGAAGAAGCCATTGGACAAATTTAACCTGATTTTGTTAGATGTAATGATGGGCGGAATGTCGGGGTATAAAATGGCTGCAAAGATTCGAAAAGAGTTGCAACTTACCATACCCATTATTTTTCTGACAGCAAAAACTGACGAGAACGATTTGTTGACAGGATTTAATGTTGGTGGCGACGATTATATCTCAAAGCCATTTTCGATAAAAGAGGTGGTTGCACGAGTTAAAGCGGTTTTAAAACGCGGGATTGGCGATTTATCCTCAAATAACATTTTAAAAGCCGATGACTTAGAGGTTGACACAACAAGTAAAACGGTTACAATTAGTGGAAATCAAATTAACCTCACCCGCAAAGAATTTGACATTTTAGCACTACTTTTAAAGTATCGCGGAAAATATATTGCAAGAACAGAAATACTCGACCGCATTTGGAGCGATGAGGTAATTGTTACCGAACGAAATGTGGATGTAAACATTGCCCGACTTCGTAAAAAAATAGCCCAATATGGGCAATTCATTAAAGGGAAAATGGGTTATGGGTACTGTTTTAAAAAATAGCCCATCCAAGCCCTCCCGAAAGGGGTAAGGAAAGAAATAATAATTAATAAATTATAACTAATAAATTAAAAGCCGTGCCAATTCAACAATCATTCCGTAAAAAGATATTTTACTATTTTATTTTTGTATTTATAATTTTTACAGTTGCAATTTTACTGTTTCAGTTAAACCGCGAGAAGCAATACAAAACGGCGCAATTGGAGAATACGCTTGAAAATGTAGCCGAAATTACACACAATTACATTGAACATTATCAACTGCTTGGCAATGATAATTTCAGAAAAGCCGACACGCTTAAGTCTCTTATTCCGAAGAAAAATATAAGAATTACTGTAATTGATAAAAAAGGAGCGGTTTTATACGATAGTTTTGTAGATGAATTCGGTGCAATGGGAAATCATCTGCAACGTCCTGAGATTCAGAAAGCACTCTATTCTGAAAGCGGGTCGAACATTCGCCACTCCGAAACCACCAAACAAGATTTTTATTATTACGCTCGCAACTACAACACCTATTTTGTTCGAACTGCGATGGTTTATGATATTGAAGCAAAAAATTTCCTGAAAGCAAACCGGTTTTTTATTTTTTTTATAATAGCAATATTTCTTATTATTTGGTTAATAATTAATGAAGTAACCAAGCGACTTTCTCTGTCGATTACTAAATTAAAAGACTTTGCAATTAAAGCCGGGAAAAACAAACCAATTGATTCAAACATTGACTTTCCGGATAATGAGCTGGGCGAAATAGGGGCGCAAATAGTAAAAATTTATACCAAACTACAGAAGGCAAAAGATAATATCGCGCAAGAAAAAGAGAGACTTTTTAACCACATGAATATTTTAAACGAGGGAATCTCTTTCTTTAAACCCCACAGAGAAAAAATGCTGGCAAACAGCCATTTTATTCAATTTGTCAGTATTATTTCCGATACCTCTACAATTTCTGCCGAGCATGTTTTTAACATTCCCGAATTTAAAAAAGTGAATGATTTTTTAAATGAGAATCTTTCCGATAAATCCGAATTTCAGAGTAACCATCTACCTCAAATAGAGTTCACAATAAACAAGAACGAACGATATTTTAAAGTGCTTTGCATTATTTTTGCCGACAAAAGTTTCGAGATATTAATAACAGACATTACCCGCCCCGAAAAAAGGCGATTGCTAAAACAGCAACTCACATCGAATATTGCACACGAACTGAAAACACCGCTGGCATCGATAAAAGGATACATAGAAACATTAATGCGGACGCCCGATATTGACCGCGAAAAGCAACACTATTTTATAGAACGGGCTTATGCGCAAACCGAACGATTAAACCTGTTGTTAAACGATATTTCGCTCTTAAACAATATTGAAGATGCAGGCGAGCTTTTCGAGATAAAACTGGTAAAAATCAGAAAAACTGTTGCGGATGCAATTGAGAATTTTTCTGCCCGGCTCTCCGAAAAAAATATAAAATATAAACTAAATATTGGCGACGATGTTGTTGTAAACGGGAACGATTCGCTACTCTCTTCGGTTTTTCAAAATTTAATAGAAAACTCGATAAAGTACGCAGGCGCCCATATTAAAATTGAAATCAGCAATTATCTCGAAGATAAAAAGTTCCACTATTTTAGTTATTCTGACACGGGCGTTGGAATTCCGGAAGAACATCTTTCTCGTATTTTTGAACGTTTTTATCGAATAGATGCGGGTCGCACCCGTGAAATGGGAGGAACCGGTCTGGGGCTATCAATTGTTAAAAATGCAATACTACTTCACAAAGGAAAAATATCGGTCCATAATAAAACGGGTGGCGGAATTGAGTTCTTGTTTACTCTATCGAAAAAATAAGAACCCTCTTGTGCTCTCTTTATGGAACTTAGTGTACTCTTTGAGAGGTTTTGAGGTTAATTCCTTCACATTTTATTCCCCAAACAAAAGCAATTAACTACTTTTATACAATTAGCATATTTATAAAAGTTGGTGAAATGAAAAATAAACTGCTCTTTCTAATAGTAATTGTAATCTCCCTGCTTTCCTGCACAATCAATAAAGACATCCCACTGCCCGAGCATCCGCGACCAAATTTCGAACGCCCGGTTTGGCAAAATTTAAATGGTTACTGGCAATTTAAACCCGATTCTGCAAATATTGGGTTAACCGAAAACTGGCAAAACGAAGCTGAGTTTTTCGACCAAAAAATATTGGTTCCGTTTTCATGGGCAAGTCCGGCAAGTGAAGTTAAATTACCAAAAGTAAATGTGGGTTGGTATTACCGGACTTTTGAAATTAAAAAGCAAAAAAAGTGGAATGGAAAAGATACTTATTTGAACTTTTGTGCCAGCGATTTTAACACAACAGTTTGGATAAACGATAAAAATATTGGCAGCCACTCGGGCGGTTACACACCCTTCGATTTTAATATTTCTGAATATTTAATTGAAGGCAAAAATAAAATTGTTGTACGTGTTGAAGACGAAGAGTTACGTAACCGTCCTTCAGGAAAACAGTATTATGGAAATGCAAAAGGAATTTGGCAAACCGTTTATTTAGACGCACGTCCGAAGAATTATATTTCACTTATCCACTTTATTCCCGATATCGACAAACAAGAAGTTAATGTTAAAATTCAGTTTGCAGAAAAGACAAAAGTTCCGGTTAACTTTTCACTGAAAGGAACAAATAACAGTATCGATTTTTCCAAAGAAATTTCAACAAATACAAAAGTTGCAAGTTTTACAATTCCAATTGAGAATATGAAATTGTGGGATTTGGATAATCCGTTTTTATACGAAGTAAAAGCAAAGATTTCAGACGAAAATGCCAACGATGAAATTTCAACATATTTTGGGATGCGTAAAATTTCGGCAGTTGAAATTCCCGGTAAGAAGTTTCAATATGTGGCGTTAAATAACAATCCAATTTATATGAAACTTTCGCTCGACCAAAGTTATCACCCCGAGGGTTTTTATACTTTCCCGTCAGATAAATTTATGAAAGAGGAAATCCAGCGCGCAAAAGATTTAGGATTGAATGGATTGCGTATTCATATTAAAGCCGAAATTCCGCGCAAACTATATTGGGCCGATAAATTGGGATTACTAATTATGGAAGATGTTCCCAACTTTTGGGGCGAACCCGATTCTACTGCAAAAGCAAATTGGGAGCAGGTTGCAAAGGCTGAAATTGCCCGAGATTATAACCATCCCTCTATTTTTTCGTGGGTGCTCTTTAACGAAACATGGGGTTTGTTTAGTAAAGATTCTACGGGGCAACGTTCGTACACAAAAGAGACGCAAGAGTGGGTTCGCGAGTGGTATCATAAAACAAAAGAGTACGATCCAACACGGTTAGTTGAAGACAATTCGCCCTGTAACTGGGATCATGTAATTACCGACATAAATACCTGGCATCGCTACTCTCCGGCACGTCACTGGGCAGGTTTTCTCGACGAAATTTTGGAAAATACTTACCCCAGTTCAACTCATAATTTTATAGGTGGAAATGTTCAGGGTAATCAACCAATGTTTAACTCAGAATGTGGCGCAGTTTGGGGATATTCGGGCAGTACCGGAGATATAGATATTACCTGGGAATACCATATTATGATGAACGAATTTCGAAAACGACCGCAAATTGCAGGGTTTCTTTTTACCGAGTTTCACGATGTAATTAACGAGTGGAATGGATATTATCGTTTCGACCGCTCGAAAAAAGTATTCGGACTTGACGAACTTTGCGAGGGGATGACGATGAAAGATTTTCATGCCGATTTGTATGTGGTTGCAGGCAAAGATTTTTATCAAGAATTTAATGGTGGCTCAACAGTTGAAATCCCGGTTGGAATTAGTGCGATTACAAACGACATTCCTGAAAATTTAAAAATTAAGTATTCAGTTTACGGATGGAATGAATTGGGCGATAAAGTTGAAATTAGTACCGGAGAGATTGATGCAACAGCAAATCCTTTTAGTTTTACCGAGTTTAAACCTGTTGAAATTACTGTTCCCGATAAAAATATGGTAATGATTTTTGCCACAACTTTAGAAGATGGGAACGGAAATGTTATTCAACGAAATTTTGTTCCGTTTAAAGTAAAAGGTGATAACCCCCCGGAATTAATTACAGTAACTCAGTCGCCTTCAGATTATACAGAAGCTTCGTGGGACATAAAATATCTATCGCCGCAAAACGGTAATAAAGTTTGGGGAATGGGTTCAGGTTTTTTTGAATACAAATTTAAAGTTCCGAAAGATTTGATTTTAGAGAATATAAAGAGTATCGAATTCAGGGCTGAGCTGGCTTCTCGTTTTCCACAAGCAAAATATCTGGAAGACGACGATGCCGAACGTATTGGAATGACAGTAGTTTCGGAGAAGGGAACCAATAATGGTTACGGTAAAAACAGCTATCCGCAAACCGATGAAAAGTTGTTTGGCTCAATGGTAAAAATTACTGCCAACGACCAAATAATTACAGAAGTTGAATTAACCGACGACCCTGCCGACCACCGTGGAATTCTTTCGTGGATGAATCAAAAACCCGGATGGAAATGGGGCGATACAGACCACAGCAAACCCTGGCTGCTCGACGAAGCCGGGTCATACGGTTATCTTGTAAAAGCAGACTTCGATGAATCTTTGATGAAATTAGTTTTGAAAACAGACGAAATTACTATGCGTTTATATGTTAATGAATCGACTAAAAACCGTGGCGGACTTTCGGTTTATGGAAAACATTCCGGAATGTATCCAATGGATTTAACAATTGTTATTGATACAAAAAAGTAGAATTTGGTTAATTTTTTGCTGTCACTTTTTTACAATACAACTCTCTGTATTTTCCGGGGGGCACTCCTTCCATCTCTTTAAAAACCCGAATAAACGTGGCCAACGAACCAAAACCAGCTACCTCTGAAATAGAAGTAAGTGAATGATTTTTAAACTGTTCATCTACCAAAATTCTTTTTGCATCGGTTACACGGTATCTGTTAACAAATTCGCTAAAAGAACACGAAAAATCATTATTTATTAAATTGGAAATATAAGTACGGTTTGTTTGCAGTAATACAGAAATTTGAGTCATTTTCAGATTTGAATCCCGATAAATAGTTTCGTCCTCAAATAGTTTTAATAATTTTTCTTTTAGCAATTGATGATTAAAATCTCTCAAATCTATTTCAGGATGAGTGTTCTCATCTTTTACTAAATCTACCACCGTATAATTTTGCAGATAACCCTGAAACCCAATAATAAAAAGTAATCCGCTAAAAATTACCGATGGAATAACTAACAAGTAAGTAAGGTTAATAAAAACAGCTCGCCCAATTATATTGAAAACGATACTAATTAATGAGGTAACGATAAATGAAATTAAGAGCATTTTCACCCAAAGAATTGTTCTGTTTTCGAGGTTCGAATAAAAGTTGGCAACGCGCCTGTTATACCGTTTTACCAACTTAGTTCCAAGAATCATAAATACAATAATTTGAATAATAAATGTTAATCTGCCTAACAGATAAATTACTTTTTGTGTTTTAATGTTAATTGTTTCAAGTTCGTTTATTGGTTTATTAAACAGAACCCTGTCGATATAATTTATACGCTCCTGTGGCGACATTAAAATATATAATATTAGCAAAGCAAAACTGAAAAAAAGCGCAGGTATAAGTAGTTTTAAATTTTTGTAATTTATTTTTACTTCAGATGTTAATAGTTTAATATACCAATAATAGAGAGGATAAACCGATAGCGACGCAAAAGTATAAAGAGGGTCGAAGTAGATAAATATATCATTATGTTGTTTAAAATAAACGGCATGCGACAAATAAACAAAAAAAGCAACAATCATAAAAACTCCCAAAAAATACTTTGCTTTGTTGTTGCGGTGTTTCGAAAAAAGAAGAACCACAGCCCAAAACAAGGTAACGTACATTGGGGTATAAATAATTATATCTTTAAGCATCTTATATCAACTTGCTAAATTCGCATGAAATATACCAATTATTTTACCATTTGCACATTCGATTTACCTTTTGACGATAATTCGTTGTAAATATGATTTACCTTTATTCCTATTATATTAAATACAAATTACTATGAAAAATTCAATTGTTTTGGTTGTTTTATTGATGGTTGCAGTTACTACTCAAGCCCGCTGGAAACAAACAAGCTCTTTCGATGGCGGTGAAATCAATTCGTTAACAGTGAGTGGCGATACAATTTTTGCTGCTACCGAAAAAGGTATTTTTGTAACTACCGACAATGGTGGCAATTGGTCAGAAAAAAACAACGGTCTTACTAATTTATCTGTGAACTCGATAGTTGTAAATGGTAAATACATTTTTGCAGGTACCGCTGGCGGGGTTTTTCTCTCAACAAATAGTGGTGATAAGTGGAGTGCTGTTCTTACAAAAGAAGAGTCGTCAACTATAAATGTTACATCTTTGGCTATTAAAGAGGGGGTTGTTTTTGCAGCTACAAGATGGAAAGGGATTTATATCTCGAAAGATAACGGTTCGAACTGGACGGTTTCCAATAACGGGCTTCCAAGTTTAGCGATGAATGCTATTTCGGTTGGCAATAATAGTATCTATGCCGGAACCTACAACAATGGGGTTTTCCGCTCCACAGATAACGGTGATAGTTGGGCTGCAATAAACAGCGGGCTAACCGATAAATACATATTAAGTGTAACTGCCGACGGCGATAGTGTTTTTGCAGGAACACTTTTCAAAGGTGTTTTCTTGTCAACAGATAAGGGTGTAAACTGGAAACAGATTAACACAGGGTTAACAAGAAAGTCAATTCGTTCGATTGTGGTTAAAGGAAGTAATGTTTTTGCGGCAGCAATGGGTGGCGATGGCGGTGGTGTATTTCAGTCGGAAGATTATGGAGAAAACTGGAAAGCAATTAACGATGGATTAAGCCAGTGGAAAATGACGGCACTCTGCATTTTGGGTGATAATGTGTTTGTGGGAGATAGATATGGACGTGTCTTTATTCAGGCAGACCTGATTACTTCGGTTGACGAGCAGTTGTTAATTACAGATAACACTATTTTGCTCGAACAGAATTACCCAAACCCATTTACAAAAGAGACCACAATAAAATACCGTGTTCCTGTTTTAAAGACTGACGCAAATACAACACTAAAAGTATATGATATACTGGGAAACGAGGTACAAACATTGGTCGATGATAAAAAAGTATCCGGAGAGTATAGCATAAACTTTAATGGTGCATTGCTTCCTTCAGGAGTTTACTTTTACAAACTAACTTCAGGCAATTATTCAAATACTAAACAGATGATTATAAAGAAGTAACCTCTTTTATTTATCAAGATATTTATTTTAGTATCTTGTGATTTGTTGTTGAAAAAATATAAACTAACCAAATTTAACTTATGACTTCAATTATTTGTAATAAATGTAACAAACCCATTACGGCAGACGATAAATTTTGCCCACACTGCGGAGCGGCTGTTCAGCAAACTACCACAGCCGTTCAACAATGCCCAAAGTGCAATCATATAAACGCTGAAGGAGTATCGTTTTGCGAAAAGTGCGGTACACCGCTAAAGGCAAAAGAGACTGCCCCGGCTCCTCCATCCCAACCAAAAGAGGGAGAACCCAAAACTTTTACCTCGGCGGGAAATTACTCGGGAACAATGGTAAAAGGGAAAACCTCAAAATCGTGGAAGACTCTTAAAATAATACTCCTTGTTATTGGAGTTATTGCTGTAATTGCATTTGTAATCTGGTATAAAACCGACCCAAATGCAAAAGAGACACTTGGGAATATAATTTTCGGGCTGGTTGTTATGTTAATCTTTGGCTTTTTTATCTGGCGGAAAAACAGGAATGTATCTAAAGAAGAATCTATCAGACGTAAAAGAGAGGCTAATTTGGATAGTATATATGATGAAGACAATTATAGTGACGACAATGATGACGATGATTTTGACGACGACTAATCAATTATAAATTAGTATAATAATGAAATATTGCACAAGTTGCGGCAGCCCTCTAAAAGAAGATGAAAAATTTTGTTCTGCCTGTGGAACAAAGGTAGTAAGTCAATCTCAGGAAGAGTCAAAATCAGAACCGATTGCTTCTGATACAGTACAATCAACCAATAAAGAAAAAGAGGGACAATACACAAAAGAGGGACGTAAAATTATTGATGCCGGGCCAAAACCGGACCAACATCAACAATATTCCCCTCCGCCACCAACTCCGAAACAAACCAAAAAGAAAAAACGGGGTTGTTTGGGATGCCTCGGAAAAAGTCTGCTTATAATTTTTGTTTTAATAATTGTTGGTGTGGTTATTATTTGGAATTTACCTGATGATGAAACGAAAACAAGTTCTACAACGGAGAGTACGGCCACAGAACAAACGATTAATACGCAAACTTCGAAGAAAATAAAGGCTGTTAATAAGAAACCAGTCTCTGATAAAACAGAGATTGTAACTCCCGAAAATCCAACTGCTGTTTTGGGAGAAGTAAAACTCGATTTCGGTGCCTTTAATATCGACAAGCAAAAAAAAGTTACTGTTAAACAGTTCCCCGAAAATATTATCGACAATGAATGTAAAATAGTAACCTACGATATTTCGTTAAAAGGTACAAAGCAACTGAATGATTATATGACCATTACTCTGCCATACGACAAAAGTTTTATAAAAAAAGGCAAAGTGGAAGATTGTATTATTGCACAATACTTTAACGAAAGAACAAAAGAGTGGGAGCCGGTTTTGTTTGAGATTGACACGAAAGAGAAAGTAGTGCATATTGAAACCGACCACCTGAGCAAATATGGGGTGTTCACCATAAAAAATGATACAAAAAGGCGTGCTTACGTGAGTGGTTTTTATATTCCTGAAAGATATTTTAAAGCAGATAAAGATGAGCTACACCTCGAAGTAATAGATAAATATTATTCAGAAGGGAGAAGTTTAGGCGAAGAAGCACTCAGCCAAGGTCTTAGTTTTTGGGGACAATTTGCCGGGCACAGTGGTGCAGCAATCAATACACTTACTTTGGGAGGAACTTATTCAACAAAATTTATCGACAAGCTAAATGACAGATTCAAAAACGCAGGTTATGTTTTTAGTGCAGTTCAATTGGCTTACGATTTATGGCGCGGCGATCAGAAAAGCGCAGCAATCAATCTTACCAAAAACCTGATGAGCCAGATGGTTGCCGAAATTGGCAGTACCTCGTTAAATTTAGCCTTTGTAGGTGTCTATATGATTGATTATTCGCTTACAACATTCGGTAATGCAGCTATGGCTTCACGATACGAAGAGTTATTTAAAGTATATAATTACTACAACAAAACTCAAAATTCTCATAGGCGAACTTTAAAAGAGTGGCGGGCATTTTTTATTGAAATAGAACAGGAAAATCAAAACAACCCAAAGGAAGCCAGTGATTTAATTATGGAGGAGATTGATGCTTATTCTCGTGAATTCATTCAATTTGTTGGTCTTGGAACTAACAGTGAAAACACAATGGAATTTAATGCCCTTGCCGGAGAGGCAGGTGTTAAAAGTGTTGCCTGGCCAAATCCGGATGATGTCTCAAGAATACAACAAGAAGGTAAACAGCAGTTAATTGATAAACTGTATCCGGTTTTCGCCTCATTAAATCATTACCGGATTAATAAAATGAAGGAGCAGCTAAACAAAGAGTGTGCAGAAATTCAAAAAATAATGAATACGGTTGTACCCATTACAATTACCGAAGATCTGGACAAAGGGGAAGAACCGGAATATGCGAACCATATTGTTTGTATCCGACCACTTGACGATGATGCAGACAAAAAACAGTGGACAGGAAAATTAGACAAGAAGGGTTATATAAAAACTTCGTTTACTATAATTGGGTATGTTTTGGCAGGCGAACCAAACAGAGTTGAAATATACGACCCGGAAGATACTCCGGACGACGATGACCCGATATTCGAAAAAGAGTTTGTTATCAATACGAATGGTATAGTTGTACATTTAAATGATAACGAACCAGAGGTTAAAATAGGAGCTATTATTATGCGAAATGAAAAAAGATATGATGAACCCAAAATATCAAAAGATGGAATAAATGATCCTTTACAAATTATTTCTTCAATAAAAGATTTTGATATAAAAGTAAAAAGTGATGGTAGTTTCAACAAAACAATATCTGGCAATGTATTCGAAAATAGTTACGATAATAATTCTCAATTTGATATTAACAATGGAAGACAATTAAAAGTGGGGAATATTATTTTGAAAGGTAAAATTGATAATATGAATGCAATTTTCAATGATTTTGAAAAAAATGCATATGATGACCTTATGGTAGGTACAATGTCATATAAAAGCAATGCAAGTTTTTCTATAAAAGAAACTTATAAGGGTATTGGGAAAGGAGGGAGAAACATCATTGAGACAATATATGATTATAGTTATACTGTCTCAGGTGAATATAATCTTTTTATCAGTAGAGATGCCAGAAAAATGGATGCTCCACTCGTTATTGAAGCAGTAAGCACAAGTGGAAGACTTAATTGTAGTGGATTACCCAAGGAAATAGCAAACAGAAAGACATTTGAGAATTCAATAACTTTTAAATTGGTAATAAACTGAAAATTTGGTAATCAAAAATAGATTTTAAAGTTTATTAAATTAAAAAATAAATTATGGCATACTGTTCAAATTGTGGAAACGAAATTAAAGCCGGAGCAGCTTTTTGTGGTAGCTGCGGAACACCGGTAAAACAGGCGGGTACAGTGCCTCCGGTGCAAACACCAGCAGGGAAAGTAACTTTCGATGTGGTTAACCGCGAACGGTTAAATATGGTAAAAGTAGAGTTGGAGAATGCTTCGTTTCGTTACGAAGCGGGTGCAATGCACTATATGAAAGGGGATCTTGAACTGGAGTCGGATATTCCAAGTGTTGGCAAAATGTTTAAGTCGATGATTACCCGCGAAAAAATTGTAAAACCTGTAATTAGAGGAACAGGAACGGTTTTTATGCAACCTTCGTTTGGCGAATTTACCATCCTCAACCTGCAAAATGACGAATGGATTCTCGACCAGAGCGCCTATTACGCATCTGAAGTGAGTGTTGAAATCGGGGCTTTTACCAATCGTGCCATAAGCGCACTGTTTTCAGGAGAAAAATGGTTTCAAACCGTAGTTGCCGGAACAGGGAAAGTAATTATTACTTCTGCCGGTCCACTCGAAGAGGTGGAACTGATAAACGGCAAATTAGTTGTTGACGGCGCCTTTGCTGTTGCACGGACTTCGGGGGTTGAACTAAAGGTTAAAAAGGCCACCAAAGGGATATTTTCTTCGGTGATCTCGGGGGAAGGTCTGGTGAATACCTTTACAGGAACAGGGAAAGTGCTGATATCTCCTGTGGATAACTATATGAATACACTGGTAAGTATCGTTCAGGATATCCAGTTCAGAGTTAGCCAGCCCAGTAATTAGAAAATAAATTATCAAGTAATTTAAATAGAAGTATTATGAAATATTTATTATTATTTATTGTTGGGATAACCTCTTTTTTTGCTAATGCTCAATTTATAAATCTCGATAAACACGTTTATAAACCGGGCGAAAAAATATTGGTTAGTTTTACAATCGAGAGAGATCTTCCTTCTGACGCATGGATTGGGATTATACCCGCTGCGGTATCACATGGGAGCGAAGCTGTAAATGACAAATATGACATTTCCTACCAGTATCTAAAAAACGGTACCCGCGGTACATTGGTTTTTAAAGCTCCCCAAAAAGTCGGGAATTATGATTTTAGATTAAATGATTCCGATAAAAATGGAAAAGAAATTGCTATGACAGCTTTTGAAGTAAGTAATTCGAGTTCTTTAAATGTTAAAACCACCACCCATAGTAATGCTTCACCTGTTTCTCCTCAATCCTTGAGTTTAGAAAAAACACAATTCAAACCGGGTGAAATGATTGTTCTTCATTTTACAGCACCCTCAGGTTTTGCAAGGAATGCCTGGATCGGTATTGTTCCGTCAACTGTAAAACACGGAAGTGAAGCAGTAAACGATAAATACGACTTATCATACAAATATATAGAAAAACAAACCAATGGAGTTATGCAATTTACGGCTCCTACAAAAACAGGGTTTTATGATTTTAGAATGAATGATACGGATGCCAACGGGAAGGAGGTTACTTCATTAAGTTTTGAAGTGACTAACTCTCCTAAGAAGAGTTCTAAATCAACATCCGTAACAAGTAATTCAACGACATCAAACCAAAGTTCAAATAGACGAATTGAAGGGACTTACTCTACCAGTTTCAATAAAATGACTTTAAAAATCAATGGTTCGAAAGTTACCGGATTTTATGATTATTCAGGTGGAAAAATAGAAGGAACACTAATCGGAAATGAATTGAACGGAATCTGGATTCAAAATAATGGAAGAGGTAAATTTAGGTTTATTTTTAATTCAGATTTTTCATCATTTACAGGTAAGTGGGGATATAATAATGATGTGCCTACAAACAATTGGAATGGCCGTAAAATATAGTTTATGAGTAATTATGATAAAACGCCTACTATGGTATTTATAAGATGGATCTTTATAACAATTGTTATAGGATTCATTACAGGCTGGTTAAGATACTGGATGGGTTATTACATACTTATACAGGGAATAGTCATAGGATTTTTAATTCCCTGGTTAATTCATAGATCAGATAAACAACCTCAAAGAATATTGTCAGATCATAAGTTTAAGATCACAATTCTCTTGTTTTTTCTTTTTATGATCGGACAGGCTATTGGATTTGGACTGGCACAACCTGTCTTTGATCCTCTGGGATGGTTTGGCAGAACATGGAGCGGTGCTACATCAGAATCAGTTTTTGGCATCTTTTCTACAGCAGGAGTAGCTCATAAAGCATTCTCGGGAGGAATGAATGGGGGATTCTGGTTGTTCTTATGGTTGTTCGATGTCCTTTTTATGTTTTTCTTTATGCTGATATCACTGCCGGTTAAATCTGTAAAAAATAAATCATGATCAATTTTATTAGAATACTAACATTTGTTGTTGCTGTTGTAATTACTCTTGCCAGCATCTTTTATATAGATGCTGAACGTGAGTTGGTACAGGCACAAAACGCATTTCGTTCCGGCGATATGGATCAGGCACTGCGGATGGCACGGCGCGCCAACCGGGCATTTACCGAAAATGATAAAAAAATTGAAGCCTATTTTTTACAAGCCAAAGCAGCCACAAAAATGGATTGGGACAATGCTGCAAAAACTTATTTGAACCGACTCTTATCTTTAGATTCTGAAAATATTGGGGCACTTTTATTAAGAGGAAAAATTAGCCATCAATTAGGCGATAACAAAAATGCATTAATTGATCTTGATAAAGGATTGATGCGTGCATCAGACAATATCTCAAATAATGCAAGAGCCTATTATTTAACACAACGCGGATTGACACATCTCGAATTAGCACAAATTGAGAAAGCAAGCAACGATGCAAATACAGCCATTAATTTGTCGGAAAAATTACCCGAAGCTCATGATTTAATGAGCAAGGTTTTCGAAAAAAAAGGCGAAATTAAAAAAGCCCTCGACGAGTGCGAGCTGGCCTATAAACTATCTATTGAAAAAGACAAACTCTCATTTACCACTCCCGAAGGACGGGAACTTTCCAATCGGTTGGTGAGTTTACGTGGAAAGTACCTATTATCGAAATAGTTTGAACCTGATTTATTAAGAAACCCAAAAAATATTTTTATTATGAGTTCAACAAAATATTTGTCTAAAAAATGTATCAATACCAATTCAAGTATTATTACAAAACACAACCTAATTCTTCCAACAAAATTGTATTTTATTTTATTTTGATATTTATGTTTTTGCAAGTATTGCCAGTAAAAGCACAAATTTTATACTCCTCGGAAGAACTATGGGCAACAGGTAACTTGTGGAAAAAGACACAGGCACAATGGGATGTGGAAATAGTAAGGCACAGTGCTGAACTTAAAAAGATTAGCAACTCCACTATTTTGGAGGTGGAAGCAGATTTTCGGGTTAATCAGGAATATAAAATCCATAAAGCACAATCTTCTAAATTGGCACGGCAGCGACATGAAGTGCAAAATATCCTTATTGCAGAAACAAATGCCAGAGTTAAAGGCGGGAAATATGCAACTACTGAAAAAGCCAGGGCAACTCTGGGTACAGGCATTGATGATCCGGGGCACAAAGGAATGCAGAGTGACTTAGACATGCAGGCAGGTGAAGTTTACCATCGAAAAAATGAAGGGAACTCTTACGGATATGGGGTTAGAAACAACACTAAAATTTAAAGAAAACAGTTTAACTCCAGGGACTTTTGAAATTGAGGGTGATTTTGATTTATGTGTACACAAGACTGGTCTGAAACTGAATTAGTAGCATCTGAAAAATTAACATGGGATAACTACATAATCGGACTTCCTGACGAGTGGAGTAAGGACGAGAAAAATAGTGATGCGAGTTCAATTACATTAGTTTCGGAAGCCAGTAATAACCCGGAAATGGTAATTCTAAGTACCGAAGTTTATACATTTGATGAGGAAGATAAAGATATTTTTCTTTCTGAAATGTTTAAATCTTTTGACAACGACCCAACTTATTCGCAAACAGTATTGCACAAAAAAGGGAACTGTACCGTTCTTGGCGAAACAAATTGTTCGATGATTACCTCAGTAAGCGATGATATGAAGATGTATTGTTTGATGCAATATTATAAAGGAAGTTTTTACATTATCCTCGCTATTTCATACGAAAAAGACGAAAAGAGAATCTCATCAAATATGAAAAATTTATTAGAGAAAATTTCAATCGAAAATTAAACATCAAATGAATCCACTTCGCGATAAGCTTTTATAAAAGCCAGCTTGCCCTCTTTTCTCTTTTTGCTTTTTCCGTGTTCGGTACACAAAACGCCATTGTAATCTTTATGGTAAATATGTTTGAAGATATTTTTATATTAATGCTGAACAGGAACTCTCACATGCAAAACAGGCGTATAACATTGGCGATATGGATCAGGCACGGCGAATGGCACGGCGCGCCAACCGGGCATTTTCTGAAAATGATTAACTATATCCTGAAATAAAACTATTGCACTTCCGATTTGTAGTGAATTATTTGTTGCAATATTTATTATAATTGATTTAAACCTTTTCACCTAACAGAAGTCATTATGTGATTGTGTTAATGTAACCATAAGTTTATAGTTAAATTAACTGGTAATATTTAGATTAGTTTTTTTGTTCTGATTATTTATAGACTTTTGCACACTTTTTTATTTCAACCATTTAACAATCATTTTGTTATTGGTTGTAAAACATATTTGACTGAGAAAAAAAATATCGAAAAACATAATTATGAGTTGGAGAAAAATTACATTTATTGTTGTTGCACTTGTCGTTTTATTAGGTGGTTCAGCAGCACTTTCGGAATTATTTATATCGATGAAACCGAAGCCACCGCGAATGCCCGACATGGAGATGAAACGTTTTGTAAAGGCGGAAACAGTTAAGTACAGCGAAATAATTTCGTCGGTTGCCCGCGAAGGACGAGTAGTTTCCAGCAGCGAAATTACATTGGTTGCCGAGGCTTCCGGAAAAATTGAAAAAGGAAATGTTTCGCTTCGAAAAGGAACATCATTTAAAAAAGGGCAACTAATTGCCGAAATATATAAAGACGAAGTTGAGCTTGCATTAAAAGCCAGAAAAAGTAGATTCTTAACCACAATTATTACTCTGCTCCCCGATATTAAAGTCGATTTCCCTGACCAGTTAGATGCTTACGAAATGTTTTTCAGAGCAATAAATATGGATGAAGATTTACCCGAGATGCCGGCAATTAAAGATGAAAAACTTAAAATATTTCTTGCCAGCCGGAATGTATTAAGTGAATATTACGGAATTCAGCAAGATGAGAAAAGACTTAAACGCCATACACTTTATGCACCATTTAACGGAACATTTACTCAGGTAAATTTCGAGGTTGGCGGATATGTAAATACCGGAGGTCAGATTGCAAGAATGATTCGTACCGACCAGTTAGAAGTTGAAGTTCCGGTAAAAAACGAATTTAGCAAATGGATTAAAATTGGTGATAAAGTTCGTGTTTTTTCGAAAAACAGATCATCAGAAATGTCTGGTGTTGTTGTTCGTAAATCCAATTTTATAAATGTAAATACACAGTCGCGAAGTATTTTTGTAAAAGTTAATCATACGGCAAATGTTGAAATGTTGGCTGGAGAATATAAAGTGGTCGAATTTCCAGGGCAAAAAATTGCTGCCGCAATGGAAATTCCCAGAAGCGCAGTTTTTAACTCGAACGAAGTATTTGTAGTTACCGATGGCAAACTCAGAAAACAAGAAATTAATGTCATAAAAACAAATGAGACAACACTCATTTTTAACGGATTAACAGAGGGACAAAAAATAGTTGTGGAACCACTTATCAATGCCAAAGAAAATAGTCCGGTTAGTATTTTGGGCGAAGAACAGCCAAATACAAGAAAAACGGGGAAAGGCAATTCAAATTCAAAAAAGAAGAAAAAGGCATAAAACGACTCATTCTCAGGAGTTAAAGTAAAAGTTTTAGTAAGATGAAGAAAATAGTTGAAGCATTTGTGCGCTTTCCGTTTTATGCTAACCTGATAATTATTTTTTTAATAATTGTTGGCGGAATTAGTATGTACTCCATGAAAAAATCTTTTTTCCCGGAGCGCGAATCTAAAATGTTAGATGTAAGTGTTTTTTATCCGGGAGCATCGCCCGTTGAAATGGAGGAGGGTGTAACTTCCCGAATAGAGGAAGCAATCAGAACAATCCCCGGTATTTACGAAATAAATTCTACCTCTTCGGAGAACAGTTCGCGGGTAACAATCGAAATTATCCCGGGTTACAATATCGACGAAGCACTTATTGAGATAAAAAATGCTGTTGATGGAATTTCATCGTTCCCAACTGCGGCAGAACGTCCTATTGTTTCAAAGCGAAGGTCGCGGTCGCCTGCAATGATGCTTTTAGTTACGGGCGACGTTGATCTACTCACACTAAAAGCCTACGCTCAGCAAATTGAAGAGGAACTTTTAGCATCGGGTGTTGTTAGTCAAATTTCAATTTCGGGTTACCCGCCACTCGAAATTTCGGTTGAAGCAAACGAGGAGGATTTGTTGCGTTATCGGATTACATTTGCCGAATTACAAAATGCTATTGCACAAAATAACCGCGATGTTTCAGGCGGGCAATTACGCTCCATGGAAGAGGAGATGCTTATTAGGCTTCGTTCGCGCAGTGCCGACCCAAATAAAATTGGAGATATCATTGTAAGGGCAAATCCCGATGGCAGTATAATACGAATCAGAGACGTTGCACTTGTTAAAAAGAAATTCTCGGATACTCCGAATAAAGCAATCGAAAAAGGTAAGCTGCTTGTTAGTATGACGATTTCGAAACTAATATCGGAAGACCTGGAAGAGATAGATAAATACGTTCATAAATATGTTAAAGACTTTAATGCCAGTAATCCAAATGTCGAACTAAAAGTTCAGCGTTCGTTCCTCGATATTTTAAAACAGCGACTCGATTTATTATATAATAACGGAGGACAGGGATTAATTATGGTAATCCTGATTCTGGGACTCATGCTAAGTACACGACTTTCGTTGTGGGTTGCCTGGGGAATTCCGGCATCGTTTCTTGCCATGTTTATTGTAGCCAATTTAATGGGTGTTACTATCAATTTAATGTCGCTGTTCGGAATGATTCTGGTAATCGGGATTCTGGTTGACGACGGTATTGTAATTGGCGAAAATATATTCCAGCATTTCGAACGGGGGAAAGGTCCCATGCGGGCTGCGGTTGACGGAACAATGGAAGTTGTACCGTCAGTTGTAACTTCGGTGCTAACAACTATTGTTGCTTTTATGCCACTTATTTTTATTAACGGCCGAATGGAAATGATGTACGAAATGGCAATTATTGTTATTCTCAGTTTAACATTTTCGCTATTCGAAGCATTTTTTGTTTTGCCTGCGCATCTTGGTAATAAACATGTGTTAAACCGAAAAGTACTTCAAGCAAAAGACAAAGGTTTCAGAAAATATACCGAAGGTTTTTTTAGTTGGTTACGCGATTATGCTTACGACCGGGTTTTAAGATTAATTGTAAAATGGCGTTATATTGTAATTGCAATTCCGGTTGCAATGATGTTAATTACAGGTGGTTTAATTGGCGGGCAGTTTATTAAAACCACTTTCTTTCCACGTATGGAATTCGACTCTTTCAATATAAATCTTGCTTTTACTCCGGGTTCGGGCGAAAAACAAACGATGGAATATTTGGAACATTTCGACAGTATTGTTTGGGAAGTAAATAAAGAGATGATGGTGGAGTATAACGACACGCTGCCGATTATTGAAAATAGTATAATTCAACTTGGTTCTGCTTTTCAGGGAAGCGAAAGAGGTTCGCATGCAGGAAGTATAAGTATTTCGCCACGTAACTCGGAACAGACCGGAATTAGTTCTTACGAAATAATTAAAAATATCAGAAAAAAGATAGGTCCTGTTCGCGAAGCCGAAAAATTTACAATCGGTAGTTCGAGTATGCGTTTCGGGAAACCCGTTTCAATTGCATTGCTTTCGAGAAATATTAAAGAACTGGAGCATGCCCGCGATCTTCTTTTCGAACGTTTGCAAGAGTTACCACAATTAAAAGATATTGTAAATACTAATGCACTTGGTAAGCAGGAAATTCTTTTGAAACTGAAGCCAAAAGCCTATATGTTAGGTTTTACAGAAACTTCGATTGCCAACCGTGTTCGTCAGGCATTTTATGGTGGGCAGGCGCAACGTTTGCAAGAAGGTCGCGACGAATTGCGGGTTTGGGTACGGTATCCGGCTGAAGGTCGCGAGCGGATTGGACAAATGGAACAGATGAAAATTCAAACTCCGCAAGGTGTTTATCCTTTAACCGAATTGGTAGATTACGAACTGAAACGCGGACCGGTAAATATTCAACGTTTCAACAGTAAACGCGAAATGCGAGTTGATGCAGATTTGACTGACCCGGATGCATCGGTTTCCGAAATTACTGAACAAATTAAAGCTGAAATAATTCCTGAATTGAAATTAAATTATCCCGGAATTACAGTCGAATTTATGGGGCAGCAAAAAGAGAGTAAACGAAATATGGATGAATTACTGGTTCTGTTCCCTCTTGCTTTTCTTGCAATTGTTTTTATTCTGATGGTCAATTTTAAATCGTTCGAACAGCCATTATTGATTTTAATAATGATTCCGATTGCAATTTTAGGATCAATTTGGGGCCATGGAATTCATGGCAAACCACTTTCTATTTTAAGTTTATGGGGAATTGTTGCGCTAACAGGAGTTATTGTAAACGATGCTGTCGTTTTTCTGGCAAAATTTAATCTGTTAATTGTTGAAGGCGAAAAAGTAAAAGCTGCAATTATTGAAGCCGGAAAATCGAGATTACGCCCAATTATTTTAACCACACTTACCACTTCGCTTGGATTGTTTCCGTTAATTTTAGAAAAAAGTTTTCAGGCGCAGTTTTTAATTCCAATGGCAATTTCTTTGGTTTATGGTGTTGCATTCGGAACCTTTTTTATTCTGATATTTTTCCCCGCACTTATTATGGTACTAAACGATTTTAGACGAGTTTTACGCGAACTCTGGACAGGCGAAAAAATAGAGCCAGAACATGTTGAAATTGCATGGTTACATTCGCAACGAAAATTCCTGGATGAAATTGAGAAGGAGAAACTTGCTAAAAAATAGAACAGATGAAAAGACAAATTATATTATCGCTACTACTCATATTTGGTTTTGCCGGCTGGGCACAAACTCCCTTATCACTTACCGATGCAATAACAATTGCACTCGAAAATAACTACGGAATTATTGTTGCAAAAGGAAATCAGCAGGTTTCTGAAATACAGAATAATTGGGGAACAGCGGGCAGATATCCGTACGTTAACCTTTCGTTGGGTAACGACAATTCGGCAAACATTAACAACACCGAAAACTATAAATCAAACAGATTTACCGGAGGTGCTTCTGTAAACTGGACACTTTTCGATGGCTTTTCGGTACGCATTACAAAAACCCGTTTAGACGAACTGGAAAACCTTTCGAGAAACAATACGGCAATTATGATAGAGGGTACAATTCAATCGGTTATTCTTGCCTACTACAATGTACTTCTTCAAAAAGAAAAACTGGCTACATTTCAGGAAGTATCTACTTTATCGGAAGATCGCTACAAACAAATGCAGGATAGAAAAGCTTACGGCGCAGTTGTTACTTACGATGTTTTACAGGCTCAAACTGCATATTTATCCGACCGTTCGGGGTATCTTTTGCAAGAGGTTGCGTTTAAAAACTCAATCCGAAACCTGACCTATTTAATGGCTGTAAAAGAGAATATTGATTATGAATTTACTGATGTTTTCGAAGCAATTCCTGAAGATTATTTGCTTGATGATTTGGAAGCGCAAATGTTTGAAAATAACAAAAGTTTGAGAAATCAGTTTGTAAATCAGCGGTTACTTGAAAATGCCATTGCTGCTGCAAAAAGCAATTTCTCACCGGCACTCGATTTTAGAGGCGGTGTAACCGGAACAAGTACTCACTTAAATTTTAAAGACCGTGGTGCAAACTGGTCTAACTCTGCTAACTTCTACGGAAACTTCACACTTAGCTGGAATTTGTATAGCGGTGGTAACCGGAAACGAGCAGTGCAAATTGCTGAGATAGACCAGGAAGTTGGGCTGGTTAAAATCGACGATATGAAACACGGGTTAACAAATAGTCTGGCTAATTTATACGAATTTTATCTTGTGCGAAAAGAGTTGCTTGGAATTGCCCGCGAAAATGTAAAAGCAGCGAAATTAAATCTCCAGATTTCGCAGGAGAAATTTGAATCGGGAGCAATCAACTCATTCAACTTTCGTGATGTACAAACCTTTTATCTCCGTGCTTCGCAAGCCGAACTCGAAGCAATTTATTATTTTATTGATGCACACACTTCGATGTTACGAATGACCGGAGTTATTGTTCAGCAGTACGAATAAGTTCTGCTTTTTTTAATCGATATTAATCGATTACCATCAAATCGCTTCCAACAATTACTTTACCATTGTATTTTTCTGAAATTTCAGGTAAAATAGTATTCAATGTAAAAGTACTCTTTTTTAAAATCCCTTATTTTATACGATTCTACAAATTATTATCGCGAATATTTTAAAAACTAGTAGATAATCTGTTATTTATCAGCAGTTTGTATTTTATCTCAAATCTCAAATCTTAGAATCTCAAAATTTAATGCCAATTTATTAACAATAAATGTTTCATTTAAAAAAGAAAAATGTAATTCATTACGTTCTCTATTCAGTACTTTTGCAAAAACATACAATAATGAAACGAAAACTGATTATAACATTATTATTATTACTTGCTGTGGTAGCGGGTTTTATATACTTTGCAAACAACGAGGAGCTATTTTCAAAAGAGACTTCGTTGTATAAAGCAGTGCCTGTTTCTGCTCCTGTTTTTGTTGAATTGAGTGCATTAAAATCTATTCCTGTTGATAATCCAATTATCCGTGATCTTATTGCTTTTGAAAAAGATATTTTATTTCTGAGTAAGGTTGCGCTTATGGATTCGCTAATTCAGAATAATATTGAAATTCAGAATAGTTTGCGTAACGAA
Organism: Bacteroidota bacterium; assembly: GCA_024278975.1. Lineage (GTDB taxonomy): Bacteria > Bacteroidota > Bacteroidia > Bacteroidales > Prolixibacteraceae > Draconibacterium. Next base: position 31,520 of record JAJRSD010000072.1, on the reverse strand, counting down.
TCTTTAGTCTTAGCTTTCGATTTTGTTGGCGAGAGCGATATTTTTCCCATAGTAATAATAAGGGCCGAAAACAGTGTCAAGCAAAAATCGTTGGAGAAATTCCTCTCGGTTCTGTATCCGGCAAATAAATTTTCTTTTGTTGACACAGAGTACAGTAAGCACAATATTACAACCATAAAAACAACACAAAACAGAGAAGTTTTACACTACTGTTTTTCTGACGGACTTTTACTTGCCAGCCCAAAATCGATACTTGTAGAGCAGAGTATTAGGCAGCTAAATTCTGAGAGTATTGCCGATAACCTGTTTTTTGCAAAGGTTAATACAACTGTTACATCGCAATCGAAAATATCGTGGTACATAAACCACCAAACTTTTCCCGACTTAGTTGGACTTTGGTTAAATAACCGGTCGTCAACCAATACAAACGAATTTGGAGAAACAGTACGAAATAATTTCAAAAATAAGTTTGACAACTTTAGAAATTTTGCCGCGTGGACAGAATTAGATGTAAAATTAAACGATGATGAGTTAATATTTAACGGAATATCAATTGCCGACGACTCGCTAAATCACTTTTTATCAGTATTCGACGGGCAGAATCCGGTTCGTTTTCAAGCCGATAAAATACTTCCACAAAACACCTCTTTTTATACCAGTTATTCATTTTCCGACAAATCTCTATTTTTCGAAAATCTTGAGAGATATTTCTCGCACACAAATACTTACTATAAACGCGAAGACAGGATTAAAAAAATTGAGCGTAGTTTTCGAATCAATTTCAAAAATACATTTCAAGGGTTGGTGAAAAATGAGATGATTGTTGCAACAACTTCAATACCTGCTGAGTCGAGTAAAAAAACAACCCTTTTTATTATTCAAACCAACGGACAAAAAGATGCTGAAACTCAATTAAATAATATTCTGAATGCTTATTCAAAACGAAAAGAAATTGAATTGAATAGTTTAAAGTCTGAGTTTAAGGTTGATGCCGAAACAAGTTTTACAATTTATAATTTCCCGTATCCTTCGTTTCCCGGAATTTGGCTGGGCAAACCATTTGGAATTGCAGATGCCAAATTTGCTGCGTTCTACGATAATTATCTCGTTTTTAGCAACTCGAAAAAAGGGCTGAACGAATATTTATATAACATGGTTTTAGGGTCGTCGTTAACAAAAGATATTCGGTACTCGAAGTTTAAACAGAATATTGCAAATAAAGCAAATATCAATTCGTACTTAAATATAAACCGTATTTTTAGTATGAATAAAGAGATTTTTAATGCTGAACTTTCCACCGAATTTGAACATCTAAAAGATAATCTGCAAAAATTTAAAGCCATAAACTGGCAGGTTGTTTGCGAAAAAGGAATCTCTTTTAATTCGGTTAATTTCTCGTTTAATGCAAATGCTGAAGAGGAGGCGCAAACGACATGGCAAAGTAGTATTGGCAGCGAAATTAGTACTAAACCACAATTGGTAATTAATCATCGCGACAAAGAGAACCGTGAGGTTATTTTACAGGATGTACAAAACAATCTTCATCAAATTTCGAAAGATGGGAAGGTTCGTTGGAGTGTGCCGATTAATGAACCTATTTTAGGTAAAATTCATCAGATAGATTATTTTAAAAATGGAAGGTTGCAGTATCTTTTTAACACTAAAAACAAGTTGTATCTGGTTGACCGAAATGGGAAAAATGTGGCACATTTCCCGGTTGATTTTAAGTCGCCGGCAACCAATGGAGTTAGTGTGTTCGATTACGACAATAATCGTAAATACCGTTATTTTGTAGCATGCGAAAATAAAAAAGTGTACGCTTATAATAATGAAGGTAAAATTCTGACAGGCTGGAAATTCGGGAAAACTGATTATCTGGTAACAACTCCAATTCAACATTTTAGGGTGAATAACAAGGATTATATTGTTTTTAAAGACCAGTCGCAAATTTACATTCAAAACCGAAAAGGTGAAACAAGAGTAAAAACAACTGCCAAATTTGAGAATTCTAAAAACCCTTTGATTTTGAATCTGAATGGCAAACCAAAAATAGTTGCCACCAATAAAACAGGTAGAGTTTTCTATATCTATTTCGATGGAAAATTTACTGAAAAGAAAACTTCAAATTTTGGAGAGAATCACTTTTTTAATGTTGCCGATTTAAATGGAAACGGTGTACTCGACTTTGTTTTTGTTGATGGCAACGAGTTAAAAGTAATTGACGAAAATGGGAAAAAATTATTCTCAAAAAAGTTCAAAACTCCAATTCAATATCGTCCAAATATTTACAGTTTTTCTTCTAAATTAAAGAAAATTGGGATTGTGGAGTCATCGTCAAATCGAATTTATCTGTTCGACCCAACCGGAAAACTACACGAAGGATTTCCGTTACAGGGAAACAGCGAATTTAGTATTGGTAAGATTTCAAAAAGTTCGGGTCAGTTAAATTTAATTGTTGGTAGCCGGGGTGGCGATTTGTATAATTATACGCTGAATTAATTTTTCTCAAAAACATAAATTACAGAACTGCATTTGCCCCGATTTAGCAGACTCTCCATCCATGATATTGTACCATGAAAAATACCTTTAAAAAGTGTAAATGATGATTTTTTATATTTCTCGCTGAGCATTGATACATAAAACGAATCAAACGGCATAGTATGAAAACTCATTAATTTAAAGCCATTTTTCTCTCCAAACTGTTTCATTTGGTCGGGTGCAAAATGCCAAATATGGCGAGGTACATCGTAAGCAGCCCAATACTCTTTATAATGTCTGGCATCGTACGAATCGTGATTTGGAACAGCAATTATTAATTTTCCGTCGGTTTTTAGTAAACGCGAAAATGTGTCCATGTTTTCTTTTAATTGATGAATATGCTCCAAAACATGCCAAAGCGAAACCACATCGTAACTTTTTTCTTTTAGTTTAAAAAGCTCTTCGGTGGGTAAATTATCGAGGTTGAATTCCGATTTTGCAAATTTCCGTGCATCATCACTTTTTTCAATTCCGGTAACATGCCAGCCATATTCTTTCATCTCATTCAGGAAAAAACCGGTTCCGGTTCCAACATCTAAAATGTTCCCGGTTTGCATTGCTGCAGTTTTTTCGACCAATCGTCTTTTACGGCCGAGCATATATTTTCGTACCCGGTGATAAACCGAATTTACAAAACCTGTTGTTGTATTCGAATGCGAAATGTAATTTTCCGACTGATAGTAACTTCCAATGTTATTTTCGTCTTCAATATTTTCGGTAATTTTAAACCCACAACTGTTGCACTTTTTTATATCAAATTTCTCGTCCGACACAAAAAAATCGGTACAAGTTAAAAAAGTCGAAAATTCGTTCCCGTTACAAACCGGACAAATATGAATATTGAATTTAGCCATTTCTGAAATTTTGCGCAAGATAATAATTCTGATTTTATTTCTGATTCTCACAACTTTTTTGGCTGAACAAAAAAAACCACAGATTCACAGATCTTTTAAAAAATTGTATAAAAATATATTCAATATAAATCTGTGGCTATTGCTTTTCCATATTTTGAAAATTACACAGAGGTATTTGTAAAAAATCTAATAAAAAAAACCACGAAAACAATTGTTTCCGTGGTCAATATTTTATGTCCCTTCTTTTTTAAAATCCTCCCTTTTGGGGAGGATTTAGGAGGAGCTTCTTTTCTATATTATCAACATTGCATCGCCATAAGCACCAAAACGATAGTTCTCCTTAATTGCAGTTTGGTATGCTTTCATCACAAAATCGTAACCGCCAAAAGCTGCAACCATCATCAATAAAGTTGAGTATGGTAAATGAAAGTTTGAAATCATTGAATTGGCTACATGAAACTCGTGAGGTGGGAAAAGAAATTTATTTGTCCAGCCCTCAAAAGGTTTCAAAAAACCCTGTGTAGAAACAGAACTTTCAAGAGTTCGCATAACTGTTGTTCCCACAGCGCAAATGTTTTTCTTCCCTGTTTTTGCGGTATTCACCATGTCGCAAACCGGATCTTTTATCCAAATTTGCTCCGAATCCATTTTGTGTTTTGTAAGGTCTTCCACATCAACGCCACGGAAATTCCCCAGCCCAACATGCAAAGTAATGTATTCAAAATCGATGCCTTTAATTTCTAAACGTTTTAGTAATTCGCGACTAAAATGTAACCCGGCTGTTGGTGCAGCAACTGCTCCTTCGTGTTTTGCGAAAATAGTTTGGTAACGGTCTTTGTCTTCGGGCTGAACCGGACGATCTATAAACTTTGGAAGTGGTGTTTCGCCAAGTTCGTACAATGTTCTTTTAAACTCATCGTATGGTCCGTCGAACAAAAAGCGCAGCGTTCTACCGCGTGAAGTAGTATTGTCGATTACTTCGGCAACTAATAATTCATCGTCGCCAAAATATAATTTATTACCAATTCTTATTTTTCTGGCTGGGTCAACCAAAACATCCCACAATCTTTGTTCGCGGTTTAATTCGCGTAAAAGAAAGACCTCAATTTCGGCACCTGTTTTTTCCTTATTACCGTGCAATCGTGCCGGAAAAACTTTGGTATCGTTAAAAACCATCACATCCTTGTCGTCGAAATAGTTAAGTACATCTTTAAACAATTTGTGTTTAATAGTGCCTTTTTTACGGTCTAATACCATTAATTTCGATTCGTCCCTGTTATCAGCGGGGTGTAAGGCAATTCTTTGTGGATCCAATTCAAATTTGAATTTCGATAATTTCATACGGTAACTCTTTTATTTTATATATGTACTTAACTTTTGCTGCAAATGGCAAATTTAATAAAGTCAGTTGGTTTTATTTTAAAGTCTCCATTATACGGAGCATTTTTCAAATAGTTTCAAATAAATTTAAATTTTCAAGAAAAAAATCTATCGTAATAGCATCTTCAACCTTAAAATCTCCAATTCTGGTTCGTCTTAATTCTGTTAAATATGCACCGCATTTTAGCTCTTCGCCAATGTCGCGGGCAAGCGACCGGATGTATGTTCCCTTGCTACATTCAACCCGAATTTTTAAATACGGTAAATTAAACGATTCAACTTCAATATTGTGTATAACAATTTTCCTCGGTCGAAGTTTAATATCTTCTCCATTTCTTGCATAATCGAATGCACGCTTGCCTTTAACTTTAACAGCCGAAAAGATTGGAGGCACTTGTTCAATCTCTCCCCTGAATTTTTTTATTGTCTCCTCAATCAACTCTTTGGTAACATGCGAAGTGTCTCTGTTACTGTCTTCTTCGCTTTCCATATCGAATGAAGGAGTAGTTGCTCCAAGTTTAAATGTAGCTGTATATTCTTTTTCAAGACCTTGTAAAGATTCAATCTTTTTTGTCGATTTCCCGGTGCATAAAATCATTAATCCGGTGGCAAGTGGGTCGAGAGTACCGGCATGACCGACTTTCATTTTTTTGATTTCCATTTTCCGGCAGAGAGTATTTCGCACTCTGTTAACCAAATCGAACGATGTCCATTCAAGGTCTTTATCAAATATTAAAACCTCTCCACCTAAAAAATCATACGTAGTTTTTAACTTTGGCATCGGCAAAACTCTATGTTTCAATGATTTGTGAAAATCTTAAAAAATCAGGCTGCAAAGATAGCAATAAGACCTATAACCAGACAATAAATTGCAAAATAAATTAGGTTACCACGTTTTACAATTTTAATCATCCACGAGCAGGCCAACAGCCCCGAAATAAATGCAGCAGCAAAACCAATAAAAAGTGGCAATAACCCAATTGATGTATTGGAAGTTACTTCGCCGCTAATAATATCGAGAAAAGCTGCACCCAAAATTGGGATTAGTACCATTAGAAAAGAGAATCGTGCAATTTCATTCTTTTTAGTTTGAAGTAAAATTCCGGTTGCAATTGTTGCTCCACTGCGCGAAATGCCTGGTACAACTGCCATTGCCTGTGCAAATCCAATTATCAGCGCTTTTCCAAAAGTTATCTTACCATTATTTTTCTTCACAAAATGTGTAAGCCCCAAAAGCAGTGCAGTAACTAATAACATACTTCCAACCATTACTAAATTACCTGTAAAAAGCTGTTCAATTTCCTCTTTAAAAAAAAGTCCCAGCACTAAAACAGGGAAAGCTGAAAGTATAAGTTTCGAAACATAAATTGTAGATTCATTCCACTCGAATGCAAATAAATCTTTTAGTAGTGTTAAAATATCTTTTCGAAAAACAACAATTGTACTTAGCACGGTTGCAACGTGTACGACAACAGTAAAAAGCAGGTGGTTTGTTGTTTTTACACCCAACAATGCACTGCCAATTTCAATATGCCCGCTTGAGCTAACCGGAAGAAATTCGGTGAGTCCTTGCAGTATTCCAAGAAGAAGAGCTTGAAACTCGTTCATAAAAATATTGTATTAATTATCGTCTTTGGGCTTTTTCATTATGGCATAAATTTCGAAAACGAAACCTGCCAGCAATACAATTGGCGCAATTGTTAACCGTCTGAAACTAAAAATATCATCACTAAAAACATTTGGGTCGTCGCTGCCGCCGCCTGCCAGCAAAATAAATCCAACAACAATTATAGCAAACCCAATTGCCATTAATTTGTAATTCTCTTTTCCCAGAGCGAATCCGGTCTCTTTTATCTCTTTTTTAGCCATTTTTATTTTAATTGAGGCGGTAAAGATAATTAATAAAACAACTCGTCGAATTTCAATCTTAAAAATTTATTTACAGCTATGTAAGTTGATAACATTGAGATTACTATTCCGAAAACTAAAACCAGTAAAAAGACAACTCCCAGAGTAGTAATATCGCCGGTTGAAACAATTTCTGTTAATTCCTTTTTATAAGAATAAATCACAACAAGAAGTAATGTATTGGCAATTAGTGCGCCGTAAATCCCCAAAAACAAACTTTGTTGCAAAAACGGTTTTCTAATAAATGAATCGCTGGCACCAACCATTTGCATCGTATTTATTGTAAACCTCTGCGAATAAACCGAGATACGAATTGTATTGTTGATTAATGCAACAAAAATAAAAGTGAGCAACCCGCTAATAATTATCAGAATAACACTAATTCTTCCAACATTCTGATTTATAACTGTTACCAGGTTTTTCTGATAATAAACCTCTTTGATTTGGGGATATTCCAGGAACTCCTTTTCGAGAATCAGCAAACTGTCGGGGTTAGTATATTTTGCGTAGAGTTTTACTTCGAGTGAAGCAAAAAGCGGATTGTAGCCAAGAAATCCGGTGAAGTCTTCTCCCAGATCGGCAGTTAATTCTTTTGCTGCTGTCTCTTTATCGATATACCGGGTAGATTTTACAAAATTCCCGGCATTTAAAACTTTTTGTAAACGGTCTATTTCAATCTCTTTTATATTTTCGTGCAGAACAAGAGTAAACCCAATTTTTTCGCGTACATATTCCGAGAGTTTTCTTGCATTAATAATAATGAGCCCAAGCATTCCAATCATTATTAAAACAAGAGAGATGCTAATTAGCGAAGTAACCCAGGAATTAAAAATTCGTTTTTTTATTTTTTTTCGTTTTGAATTCTTCATCAGATTATAAACGTTGAAAAACTAGAACAATCAACTTTCAACAAATGTAAAAAAATAAAGCTCAAATTAGAAAACCCGACAATTCGTCGTCTGGATTTTGTTTTCTTTTTAATCTGGCAAAATAAAAGCATTGACAAACAGAAGCTATAAAAACAATTAGAATTGCTGTATAAACGGGACATTCAAGGGTTTTAGTTAACACCCATTTAATAAGAAGAAAAATTAATTATTATTTTTTGGAAATAAGAAAAAAGGGAATACTTTTGCAGTCCGATTATTATCCTTAGAAATAGGGAGTTAAATAGTTGATTTTCTTTAAGTTTAGGTTTGCTAAAATTATTCCGTTGCAGTAAACCTCATTCTGGAAGTAAATCACAGGTGTTAATACAAAAAATTATTAAAAGTGGATACACTTAGTTATAAAACAGTATCAGCAAATAAAACCACTACAAACAAAGAGTGGATTGTTGTTGATGCAGAAGGTCTAGTATTAGGACGCGTGGCGAGTAAAGTTGCCAAAATTCTAAGAGGGAAAAACAAAGCATCATATACACCTCACATAGATTGTGGTGACAATGTAATTGTTATAAATGCTGAAAAAGTAGTTCTTTCAGGAAAAAAGATGAGTGACAAAATTTATATTCGTCACACTGGTTATCCTGGCGGGCAACGCAAACAAACGCCAACCGATATTTTAGCTAAATATCCGGAACGTTTGGTTGAAAAAGCAGTTCGGGGAATGCTCCCTAAAAACAGACTGGGCAGGAGGCTATTTACAAACCTGCACGTAGTAATTGGTGCCGAGCACAAATATGAAGCTCAAAAGCCAAAAGTTGTTGATTTAAATACAATTAGATAAGCAAAATGGAAATAGTAAACACAATAGGACGTAGAAAATCAGCAGTAGCGCGTATTTACGTAAGCGAAGGCAAAGGTAATGTTACTGTAAACAAAAGGGAATTAAAAGAATATTTCCCATCTTCTATATTGCAATACATTGTTTTGCAACCATTAAATTTGCTTGATGTACAAGAGAAATACGATATTAAAGTGAATCTTGACGGTGGTGGTCCATCAGGACAAGCCGAAGCTTTACGTTTAGCAATTTCTCGTGCAATGTTAAAAATAGACCCAGAATCGAGATCGGAGTTAAAAGCAGCAGGCTTTTTAACCAGAGACCCTCGCGAAGTGGAACGTAAAAAACCGGGACAACCAAAAGCAAGGAAACGTTTCCAATTCTCAAAACGTTAATATTAATTTTAAATTATATGGATCTAAAACGGTTGTGACTCCCGATGTAAAATCGGGACTACTCAATGGTTGCTTTTAGGAACATAAAAAAAGTAAACAGATGCCAAGAACAAATTTTCAGGAATTATTGGATGCAGGTGTACATTTTGGTCACCTGAAAAGAAAGTGGAATCCAAACATGGAGCCTTATGTTTTCATGGAAAAAAACGGAATCCACATTATCGATCTTCAAAAAACAATAGTTAAAATTGATGAGGCTGCCGCTGCAATTAATCAAATTGCAAAATCAGGTCGCAGAATTTTATTTGTTGCAACAAAAAAACAAGCAAAAGATTTGGTTTCAGATTTAGTGAAAAGTACGGGAATGCCCTACGTTACTGAACGCTGGCCGGGAGGAATGCTTACCAATTTCCCAACTATCCGCAAAGCGGTTAAGAAAATGATTACCATTGATAAAATGGCTAACGAACCTAGTTGGACAAATCTTTCGAAAAGAGAGAAATTACAAATTACAAGACAACGTGCTAAATTGGAAAAGATTCTGGGTAGTATCTCAGATTTGACCCGTTTGCCTGCTGCTCTTTTTGTAGTTGATGTATTAAAAGAAAAAATTGCTGTTCGCGAAGCTCAGCGTCTCGGAATTCCAATATTTGCAATGGTTGACACAAACTCAAATCCAGATGGTATTGATTTTGTTATTCCTGCAAATGACGATGCTTCACAATCTATTAAATTAATAGTTGGTATAATGACCGACTCGATTAAAGAAGGATTGAGCGAGCGCAAATTCGAAAAAGAGAAGGAAGAAGCAGATGCAGCAGCAAGCAGATTAGCCAAGAAAAAGGCGAAGGAAGATGCCGCCGCAGCAAAAGTAGCTGAAGCCAAAGCCAAGTCAGAAGAAAAATCTGAAGATAAATAATTAGTAACGGTTAACAATAACCATTTAAAAAGAGATTTTTTATGTCTTTTACAACAGCCGACGTAGTTAAATTACGTAAAGTAACTGGTGCAGGGATGATGGATTGTAAAAATGCCCTGAAAGATGCTGAAGGTGACTTCGACAGAGCTCTTGAAATAATCCGTGAAAAAGGAAAAGCGATTGCCAATAAACGTGCCGACAGAGATGCGGCAGAAGGTGTGGTTCTTGCAAAAGTTACACCCGATAATAAATTTGGTGCAATTGTAGTATTAAATTGTGAAACTGATTTTGTTGCTAAAAACGATAGTTTTGTTGCATTAACAGACAGCATTCTGAATGTTGCCCTGGAAAATAAAGCAGATAGTTTAGAAGCGTTGAAAGCATTAAAATTAGACGGAACTGTAATTGATACTTTGGTAACAGAACAAACAGGAGTTATTGGTGAGAAATTAGAACTTTCGTATTATAAAAGTATTTCAGCCGAAAAAATAGTTAACTATATTCACCCAGGAAATAAATTAGCCACTTTAGTTGGTTTTAATAAAGGTGATGTTGAAACTATGGTTGCCAAAGATATTGCAATGCAAATTGCTGCAATGGCTCCAATTGCCATCGATAAAGACGCAATTTCTCAGGAAGTTGTGGATAAAGAGATTGAAATTGCTAAAGAAAAATATCGTCTGGAGGGAAAACCTGAAGCGATGTTAGATAAAATTGCTCAGGGTTCTATAAATAAGTGGTTCAAAGATGTTACTCTTTTAAACCAAACTTATGTGAAAGATGGTAAGATTTCTATTAAAGATTTCTTGAAACAAAACGACAGTGAACTTACAGTTACTGCATTCGACCGTTATACGTTGGATATATAATTGATAAGTGATAAAATATTAAAGAGCTATCTGTTAATTCGGGTAGCTCTTTTTTTGTGAAAACTATTATATTTGTATCACTTCAAAAAAAATAATTCTAATGGCAAAATATAAGCGGATACTTTTAAAACTGAGTGGCGAGTCGTTAATGGGAACTCAAAATTATGGGATCGATACAGAACGATTAAATGAGTATGCAGAACAAATAACCGAGTTGGTAAATAGTGGAGTTCAAGTGGGCATTGTTATTGGTGGAGGAAATATTTTCCGTGGTTTAAGTGGTGCCACAATTGGTTTCGACAGAGTAAAAGGCGACCAAATGGGGATGCTGGCTACAGTAATTAATAGTTTAGCGCTAAACTCTGCTTTGCAGGCGGCAGGTACAAAAACCAAAGTTTTTACTTCTATAAGAATGGAGCCTGTTGGCGAATTCTACTCGAAAGACAAAGCTATTGAAGCGCTGGAAAGTGGAATGGTCACGATTATTTCTGGAGGTACTGGTAATCCGTATTTTACAACCGATACTGCAAGTGCACTTCGGGGAATAGAAATTGAAGCGGAAATAATGTTGAAGGGAACTCGTGTTGATGGAGTTTACAATGCCGATCCTGAAAAAGACCCGAATGCAACTAAATTCGAAAAAATAAGCTTTGATGAGATTTATAATAGAAATCTCAAAATTATGGATTTGACAGCAACCACACTTTGTAAAGAAAATAATTTACCAATTTTGGTTTTCAACATGGACAAAAAAGGTAATTTACAGAAAGTTATGAGTGGCGAAAGCATCGGAACTATTGTTCACAACTAAAAAAAATATTAGCAGATTCTATTTTATTTTCAATAATAAAGTTCATCTTTCTATTTTTTTTCTATATTTGCTAACAGTTGATAGTTGGTAAAACAGGCTTAATGCAAGAAGAAGTAGATTTCGTTTTAGAATATACCGGGGAGAAAATGGAGAGTGCAATTTCGCACCTCGGCAAAGAACTTTTGCATATTCGTGCAGGGAAAGCATCACCAAGTATGATGGATGGCGTGTTGGTTGATTATTATGGGAGTATGACTCCATTAAACCAAGTCTCTAATGTTAGCACGCCAGATGCCAGAACGATAGCTATTCAACCATGGGAAAAAGGATTAATCTCTGTTATTGAAAAAGCAATTATGACTGCGAATCTGGGATTTAATCCCGACAATAACGGCGAAATAATTAGAATTAATATCCCGGTTTTAACAGAAGAGCGAAGAAAAGACTTGGTAAAACACGTTCATCAGGAGGGAGAAACTGCTAAAGTGAGTATTAGAACAGCTCGTAAAGAGGCAAACGATAGTTTAAAAAAATTGCAAAAAGATGGTTTGTCGGAAGATTTAGAAAAAGACGCCGAGGCAGAAGTTCAAAAGCTGACTGATAATTTTGGAAAAAAGGTTGAAGACTTAGTGAAAGCTAAGGAGAAAGATATTATGACTATATAAAGATTGTTTTCTGTTTTCTGAACATTGTTTAATTGTTTTCATGGCTTTGAGGCAGCTTGTAGAAGCTGCCTCTTTTTTTGTGTAAATTGGGCGAGGTAATAGTCTGGCAAGGTACGAGACCTCGTATTTATCTGGTGTCAAGTCAAGCATAAACTCATGCTATAAAAGTTTAAACAGTTCATTGAGAAAATGAGGAGTCTGAAATTATGAGCATTTCAAATTTATTATAGACTTGAAAATAATGAATTCAACTAAAAAAACATACCTGTTTGCAGGGATTGCAGTTTTCTTTTGGTCAACAGTTGCTACGGCTTTTAAACTTGCACTTCGCGAATACGATTTTATTCAGCTTATTTTTTATGCTTCGGTTGTTACCGTTATTATCCTTTTTATTTTTTTACTTATTCAGAAAAAAATAGACCTGCTATTCCAACAATCACGGAAAGAGATTTTATTTTCAATGTTTTTAGGTGCGTTTAATCCACTAATTTATTACCTTATTTTATTTAAGGCATATTCACTTTTGCCGGCTCAGATTGCACAACCATTAAACATGGTTTGGGCAATTTTGTTGGCACTCTTTTCGGTTCCGTTGCTAGGGCAAAAAATTGGCTGGAAGAGTTTTGTCGCACTCTTTGTAAGTTTTATTGGTGTAATTCTTATTTCGTCTCAAGGCAAATTTTCGGGGTTTGGAGATACAAACCTGACAGGTATATTTCTTGCACTTTCAAGCTCGGTAATTTGGGCGCTGTACTGGATTTTTAACGTACGCGATAAACGTGATCAGATTATAAAGCTATTTCTTAATTTTAGCTTCGGAACACTCTATCTGTTTTTTGCAGTACTATTTTTTTCTGATTTTAAACTGCAATCCGGAACGGGTTTTTATGCAATAATTTACGTGGGCATTTTCGAAATTGGCATTACCTATATTTTATGGATGAAAGCCATGGAACTGAGCACTAACAATGCAAAAATTGGCAATCTGGTTTTTCTTGCACCCTTTATTTCACTTATTTTTATCCATTTTATATTGAATGAAAATATTTTCTTAACTACTTTTATAGGATTGATTTTTATTGTTGCCGGAATTTTTATTCAACAAACAGATAAAAAACAGTTATAATCATTATCTAAATATCAAAAATATAGCAATCTGTAAAAATGAATTCGAGACCACTCAGGATACTAGGAATCGACCCCGGCACAACTGTAACAGGTTACGGTTTAGTAGAAATCAGAGATAAAAAACCTGTAATATTACACATGGGAAATATTACTCCGGGCAAATATTCCGACCACTACCAGCGGCTTAAATATCTGCACGAGCGAGCTCTGCATTTGGTAAAAGAGTATCAACCCGATGTTATGGCAATTGAAGCTCCGTTTTATGGAAAAAATGTACAGTCGATGTTAAAGCTCGGGCGCGGACAGGGAGTTTTAATGGCCGCTGCACTAATGCACAATGTGCCAATTAATGAATATGCACCGCTTTTGGTAAAGCAGGCAATTACAGGAATGGGGCGCGCATCGAAAGAGCAGGTTGCCTATTTTTTACAAAAAGTTTATCATCTAAAAGATCTCGATCAGGGACTTGATGCCACCGATGCAGTGGCTGTTGCAATTTGTCATTTTATACAATTAAGTAAACCCAAAAAATCGAAAGAGTATAAAAACTGGGGCGACTTTGTAAAGAAAAACCCCGGGAAAGTAAAATGATTTTTATGCTGTTAGGGATTATTTCTTCATAATCCCTAAGTTCGTATGCTAACAACGGAGAAAATACAAGGTTATTTCTTTTTAATCACTCATCATCGCTGACATTATTGAGGATTCTCTTCTTCTTGAACTCGGAAAATAAATAACCAATAATTGCCAACAATAATAGTATCGAACTTGCCATCGAAATTTTATTTCCCACAAAGTACGATTTTGGTTCAAACTTAAACTCAACAGTATGTTCGCCGGCAGGTAAAACCATAGCACGTAAAATATAATCGACCCTAAAATGTGGTGTTTTTTTACCGTCGATAAAAGCATCCCAACCTTTGTTGTAATATATTTCGGAGAAAACTGTTAGTTGCTCGGTGGCAGTTTTTGTTTTGTATTTTAAATAATTGGGTTGATATTCTGTTAATTCAATAGTGCCGTTTGCATCTTTACTAAACTTTTTCCCTTCAACAAATTCCGAAAAACGTTCGTCGATAATTGCATTCGTATCCGGATTATTTCTTCTGAGAGCAGCAATTTCCTCATCGGCATTTTTAACAATTGTATAACCGTTAACAAACCACGCATTCCCCAGCGGGCGAGGATTTTTTAATGGTGGTTTATTCAAATCATAAATAATGTAGCGTGTATTAAGCATATTTATAACCGGCGTATTCATAAAAACAGAATCTATTGAAGTTCCACTTTGCAGCCCGCGTATCATCGTTTGCATTTCGGAAGAGAGATCGTGCTCGATAACTTCTTGATAACGACGTAGTTTTGCTGCATGGTATCCACCCACGTTTTTATGATAATAAGATGTACGCGCATCCTGAAAAGGATTTTGCAAAGGCAGAACGCGATAACTTAAATCTTTATCCTGGAGAATTGCTTTATCAACCGGCATCTCGGGGAAAGGATTTGTTGCTTCTCTTTTCGACATAAAATTATCGTTATTCAGATAACGTTTATCAACCGCCCACAAATCAACCAAAATTAACAGGCCTAAAACTGCTATAAAAATATTGGTTTTTATTTTTTTGAGTTGCCATAAATAGAGTGTGCCGGCTGCGAGTGCTATAAAAATAAATGAGCGAAATGCGTCGGCTCGTAAAGCAGCCTTACGGTCAGAAACTGCTGCATCAATTAACCAGTCGGGCAGTTTCATCCTTAAATCGTACGGACTGCTAAAGCTACCTGTAAACCCGGGAGCAACAGCAAAAAGTAAAGTTAGTCCACCAGAAATAATTGTTGCCCATTTCAGTCCGTTTAACAAATCTTTCTTTTCTGTTTTTCCGGTTAAAATCTGATTTAATGCTATAAAACCAAGCAGTGGCATTGCAATTTGTGCAATTACTAAAATCATACTCGGTGCCCTAAATTTATTATACAACGGTAAATAGTCGAGAAGGAAACTGGTTAGCCCCATTACATTACCACCCCAACTTAAAATTATTGAAACAATTGTGGCGATTAATAACCACCATTTGTACCTGCCCCTGACAACAAAAAGCCCCAGAAAAAAAAGAAAAACTACAATAGCACCAACATAAACCGGACCCGAAGTACTGGGCTGAGTTCCATGATACATTACAATAGAACTAACCGCTTGTTTAGGGTTTTGAGCACCTTTCTGGCGAAGTATTTTATAACTTTCAGAATCCGTTCCGGGATGAATTTGAGTTGCTCCACCTTTAAAATTTGGAACTAGTAAAGTAAATGTTTCGCCAATTCCGTAACTCCACTGTACAACATAATCTTTATCTAACCCCGACGTTTTATTTGCATCGTCAGACGAAAGTTCCGAAGGACCACGGATTGTTGTTTTTGAATATTCCCACGATGTGTAGAGTCGCGAAAAATTCATACCCACGGCAATTATAACGCCCGCAACTAAAAATATAGATGATTTTAAAAATGGTGTTAAAGCCTTCTCTTTTATTGCAAATACCAACTCAACTATTCCGTAAATACCAATTAAAATTAATCCGTAATAAGTTATTTGCGGATGCCCGGCAAGTATTTCAAGCGAAAGTCCCAGTGTAAATAAAAGAACACCGGGCAAATGTTTGCCTCTGTAAGTTATTAAAACACCGGCTATTACCAGCGGAAGATATCCAAGTGCTGTTGCTTTCGAATTATGCCCGGCAGCAATAATAATTAAAAAATAGGACGACAACGCAAATGCGATTGCCCCGACAACACTGAGCCAGCGTTTAACTCCTAAATTCAGAAGTAGAATATAAAAACCTAAAAGATAGAGGATAATTTTTGATGCAGTTGGGAAAGTTTTTCCAAAAGCAGATTGTAATTTTAATGCCAGATTACCACTATAAACAACCGAAATCATATATCCCGGCATTCCGCCAAACATCGAATTTGTCCAAATTGCTTCGTTGCCGGTCTGATTGCGGTAATCTACCAACTCTTTCGACATACCTTTAAAATGTGTTATGTCGGATTGTTGCAGCACTTTTCCTTCCACTAATGGGAACAAGTAGGCATAAGCGATTACAATAAATAAGAGTATTATTGCCGCGTTGGGTAAAATATTCCGTAAGCCTTTTATCTTTGTCATATATTTACTTTTTTAACAATTCACAAAAATAATTATTTAAAACACTTTTGGCAGATTATATGGGAATAATCATAAAACAAAGCATTAAAGGAAGTATTTGGAGTTATGTTGGAGTAGCAATTGGTTTTGTTACCACTGCATATCTTTATACCAACTATTTAACCACCGAAATGGTGGGTCTGTTTGGTTTGTTATTGTCGTACTCGGTAATGTTTGCCCAGTTTTCGTCGTTGGGTATAAACGGTGTAACGTCACGACTCTTCCCCTATTTCAGAGATAAAGAGAAAGCACACAATGGATACTTGTTTATTGCATTACTAGTTGCAGCCATAGGTTTTCTACTGTTTATATTAAGCTATTTAATTTTTTCTCCCGGGTTTATTGAATCCAACATCGAGAAATCGAAACTATTTGCCGACCATGCCTATTTACTTATTCCGCTTACATTTTTTATGCTGTTATATTCTGTGCTCGATGTATATAACAAAGTGCTTTACAACGCTGTTTTGGGTACTTTTTTACAAGAATTTTTTCAACGGATATTAATTTTTGTAGTAGTTGTAATTTATGCTTTTGGGTTAATAAACACACAACAGCTAATTATATTTTTTGTGATTGCTGCCAGTGCAAAAGGAATTTACTTATTAATTTATTTGCTGATTAAGGGCGAATTTAGTTTAAGACCAAAATTTGATTTTGTTACTAAAAAATTAAGGAAAGAAATTTTTAGTGTCGCCATGTTCAGCACGTTAACCGGAGTGGGTGGCAGCCTGGTTTTTAATATCGATAAAATTGTAATAAACCAGACTTTAGGATTAAGCAGTACCGGAGTTTATACCGTTGGCTTTTTCTTCGGGATACTTGTATTAATCCCGTCGCGCCCGCTTTTGCGTATAAGTGGAACGCTGGTTGCCGATGCCTGGAAACGCAATGATAAAAAATATATATCTGATATTTATTCGCGTAGTTGTATTAACCAATTTATTATTGCCGCTTTCCTTTTTGGCGGAATATGGATAAATATCGACAATATTCTGGTTATTCTCGGACCGGAATACGAAGGTGTAAAATGGGTGATATTTTTTATTGGTATTGCAAATGTTATTGAGATGGCAACCGGTGGCAATGCACAGGTAATTGCATACTCGAAATATTACAGGGCATCTCTTTATTTCCTTATTATTCTTATGGTTTTGGTGATAGTTTTAATGCTTTTGTTAATCCCGGTCTGGGGTATTGTTGGAGCAGCAATTGCAATTGCAGTTTCAATTTTTGCAAATAACTTAATGCGATATCTTTTTATATTGTGGAAATCTAAAATGCAACCTTTTACAGTTAAATTTTTGTTGGTGCCGGTGGTTTTTTTAGCTGCCTACTTTTTAAGCAGCCTGCTAACTCAACTCCAATTAATTCCCGATATTCTTATGCGAAGTGTAATTTTTACAATTGTTTTTGGTGGACTAATTTTGTGGTTTCGGGTTTCTGACGATGTTGATGGTGTTGTGCGTAAACATTTAAGAAGAGAATAACCTGAGTACAAATTAATAGAAGTCCCCTAAATGTTTAATGCCATTGGTATTATCGTGTAGGTATTTATCGGTTGGGTTAAAAATCTACACTATCCCTTGTTCGTAACTGCCTGTTCCGGTATAACCGGAAAGGGGTAAGCTACTTGTCGTTTGTATCGACATTTTTAATGCCATACGTTGTAAAAGAAAAGTTGAGTTACAAACTCAAAGAGAGTTAACACCTCGTTGCAATAAATAAACAAAGATTAGAATTGGACAAATCTTATAGTCGTCTATGTGATTTGTCCAATATTGTATTATCTTTGCGAAATGATATCCAGAACTTTATCAGATAAATTAAAATATTTTGCAAAGTTGTATCCTGTTATAAGTGTTACTGGTTCACGGCAATCGGGTAAAACAACTTTAGTAAAACAAGTATTTGCTAATTACAAGTATTTTAATTTAGAAGATGTTGACATAAGAAATTTTGCAATAACAGACCCCAAAGGTTTTTTAGGCAATGCTGGAAATGGGATGATATTAGATGAAATACAGCGAGTACCGGAGTTATTTTCATATATACAAAACATTGTTGACGAGTCGGATAAAACTGGTCAGTTTATTATTACAGGTTCTCAAAACTTTCTGTTAATGGAGAGTATTACACAAACATTAGCAGGCAGAATAGCTATTTTAAAACTATTGCCTTTTAGTAACTTCGAATTAAAAAAAGCTAACCTTATTTCTGATAATTTTAGAACCCAGATATTTAAAGGAGCTTATCCACGACTTTATGATAAAAACATTCCCCCGAAAGACTTTTACCCATTTTATATACAAACATATTTAGAAAGAGATGTTAAACAAATACGTAATATTTCTAATCAGAACACATTTATACGTTTTATAAAAATGTGTGCCGGAAGAGTTGGGCAGTTACTTAATATTGCCAATTTGGCAAACGACTGTGGAATTACCCAAGTTACAGCTAAATCATGGCTTTCGGTGCTCGAGGCAAGTTATATAATTTATTTTTTGCAGCCGCATTCTAAAAACTTCAACAAAAGATTGGTTAAAATGCCCAAAATGTATTTTTGCGACACCGGGCTTGTTTGTTCTTTACTCGGGATAAAAGATAAAAATCAAGTGCAACCCCACTATTTATATGGTGCACTGTTCGAGAATTTTATTATTAACGAATTTCAAAAATTCTTTTACAATAACGTAATTGAACCCGAACTCTATTTTTGGAGAGATAAAAACGGAAAAGAGATAGATTTAATAATTGAAATGCAAAACAAACTGATGGCTGTTGAAATAAAAGCAGGAGAAACTTTTGTGGGTGATTATTTTAAGAATTTAAAATATTGGAATAAATTGTCAGGTAATTCAGAAGAGAATTCTTTTATTGTTTACGGAGGCAAGAAAAATTTGAAAACATCAAATGGCGAACTGTTTTCGTGGTTGAATATTAGCGGCATTACCGATAAAATTAATGTTTAAATAGGAATAATCATTAAACAAAGTATTAAAGGAAGTATCTGGTCATATCTTGGAGTAGTAATCGGATTTGTTACCACAGCTTATTTATATTCAGAATACCTGACTCCCGAGATTGTTGGTCTTTTGGGTTTGTTATTATCGTATGCTATTTTGTTTGCCCAATTCTCGGCACATTTCTACAAGAGTTTTTTCAGCGCGTATTAATTTTGTGGGGGGATTACAGGTGCTGCCATTGCCATTGCCACTTTTGCATACAATTTAATGCGTTATATTTTTCTTTATCGGAAATTTAAAATGCAACCATTTACGGTTAAGTTTCTGATAGTATCGGTGGCTTTCGGAGTTGCTTACTTTTCAAACAGCCTGCTAACTCAGCTACAACTAATTCTCCGATATTCTTATGCGAAGTGTAATTTTTACAATTGTTTTTGGTGGGGTGATTTTATGGTTCCGGGTTTCTGACGATGTTGATGGTGTGAAAAATAAACTTTTGAAAAACTAGAATTAGCTGCCATAAATTCTATTTCAATTTGATAAGTGATAAACTATTTTTCAGGAAGTTTATAGATACAATTTTTTCTTTGTTCAGTATTTCTTCAACTTCATTATAGTTTATTTCTACCATCATTTTTGTCGCTTCAAATTGATTTATACCTAAACAAAAATGCGTTTCAAGTTTTAGCAATTTTAATAAGTTTTCCAGTCGTGTAACTCCTCTATGTGGATTCGCAAGACAAATAAATTTCTTTCGAAAGATTATTGAAAATACAGTACAATGAAATGAATCGGTTATTACAATTTCTGAGTGCTTAATATAATTCAACCATTTATTGACACTTTTAAAAAAGAAAAAGTTTTTTTTAGACCAAATTTTCTTACCATTAATTCCTATAAATTTAAATTTATTGTTTGATGCAATTTCTCTAAAAAATAACTCATTTTGTTTGCTATCATCCAATAACATATATGCCAAATATTTTTGTTTGGTTTGTTTAGTTTGTGTGTCGGCTAATTCATGAAAATATTTTTTATCTAACAACAATGTGGGGTCAAGTACATTTACACTTTCAACACCAAATATATCTTTACAAATTTTAACTCCCGATTCTTCGCGAACTGAAATTGCGTCAAACCGTTTTACAAGTTTTTTAACATTTAGGGTAGTTTCTTTGTCTGCATCCCAATAATTTAAGCCAAAGCTTGCGCCATAAGCAATTTTTACTTTTTCATCATCAACAAAATTTAAATAATACTTGTATAGCGAATTTGTGTCGGTTCTGTATCTCCAAACCTGATCACTTCCAACAACAAATCCATCTAAAATTTCATTTAACCTTTTTAATTCATCGGCAGTTTCTGTTTTATGTAGTATTCTCGGAATACTACGACGGCGAAACTTTTCAAATTCAAATCCAAGCATAGCAACAATTGAAGCAGCAGTTTTTTTTCTGACTGAATAAACTGAGGGAGTATAATTTATGATGTAAGATTCATAGCCTAATGTTTCAATTAGTTTATAAATTGAAAACGTTTGTAAAACAGCTCCGTAATTATAATTAGAATGGTGGAAAGTGAGTATTCCTATTTTCATACTATTATCTTTTATTAATTCTATTATTTCCCTTCAAAAAATACATAGCTTAGCTTTTAAATAAGTTTTTATCATTAAGAAATTACAGCCTCCCTTTTTATGATTCTTAATTTTAAACAATGTTAATTTTTTTTAATATTTCCTCTGTTGATCTTCTTAATGAAAGGGTTGTTTTAAATTCATTCTCAGGTATCCCAATTGGCACCAAGCAGATAACTTTTTCAGATTTTTTTAACCCAATTATACTTTTTATTTCTTTATCCTGTTTAAAATTAAGCCCCCAATGTGCAGGACAAGCCCCAATTTTATAAAAGTGAAGTGCGTATAATAAGTTCATTAAAAAAATTCCTCCATCAATGTATAACTGGTTTCTTTCTCCAATTTTATAAAAATAATTTCTATCACTAACAACAATTAGTAACTGAAATATATTTTCAGTATACCCTTTTAATCCTTTTTGTATATTAAATACTTTCTCAATGGTGTTTTTATCTTCTAAATAATAAACTTTTGTTGGCTGACGGTTACACACAGAAGGTGCTGTCTTCGCAATATCAATTGCCTGTTCAATGGTTGTATACGGAATCTTTTCTCCCGTAAAATTTCGAATGCTTTTTCTCGATTTAGAAAAATAAAGAAAATTATCGTTGGTATTTTTGTAAAATATATTTTTTCTATTGTGTAGAATACAATTTGAATCTAAAGTTGATAAACTCTTAAAATAATTAAAATCACTTTCACTAAAAAAATCTGAAATATCACAATTATTGTCTTGATGAATTTCATAATATTTACAAACTGCGAGATATGCTGAAGAAATCTGAGTCTGTTTATAATTTGCTTTAACTTCATCAATCTTAAGTAACCTGATAAGATCAATAACTACTTTTTCTCCAAAACGAAGTTTTAACTTTTCGTGTAATAATCCTTTTTCAATACTATGATAATGCAAAATAATCCTTGATTCAATCTTACTAAATGTATTTTGAAAAAATACCATGGAATGCCAAAAGAAAAGAATACCATCGATAAAGAAATTTACAATTAGAAAAAGAAACTGTTTGAAAAAATTACATACTACTCTAAATTTTAAATACATTGCATTATTACCCATATCCATTAGTTCTGCTAATTATTTTGTATAAATAATCAGATATTTTTAATACGACCAAAAAAATGTTTTACTCTTCTAAACTTATTATACTTTTAATTAAAAAAAATTAACTTATTAAATGTTAGTAAAAATATATAATTTATTTAATAGTTGAATTAACAATGAAACTCACAAATGTAAAAATAACTAAATTAATTTTGACAGATATAGTACACAAATCCTTATTAACCAAAGTCTATCCATAATCAAGAGATTAAGAAATATTAAATCTGTTTCGTAGATTCATATAGAATTTGTTTGCACAACTCACTGCTCAATAGTTTTATAAATATTTCATATTCCTTCATGAAATAAAAACCATAGTGTTTTTTTAATATTTATTATAATGAACATTGGATTGTATCAAAGTTATTTTTCTTGCAAATCTGGAACGACAGAAAAGTTGAGGTTCCCAATAAATGATAACGGAGTATTCAAATTGTAAACAATCATAAATAAATATTGCCCACTTTTTGTTGGAGAAAAATTTTCATCCAACTCTAAAGTGTTAATAGCTTTCCACTTATAGTTTTTAATCGTTTTACTTGAAGTCGCAAATTTATAAAAGAGAACAGCATTGTCTGTATTTAAAAGAGGTAAATCTATCTTATATGTAATTCCTTTTTCCATTTGTACTAATTCATATTTATAATGAGCGAAGAGCGAAGGACTATCAAGTGTTGTGTTATAAAGTTTAACTTTGGTTGATGCCAAATTAAATTTATTCTTCTTTTCAAGTTTAATATATAGATCAGAAACATACATTTTTTGAAAAGAAATAAGAAGTCGATTACCATCATAAAATTTTTCAACTTCAATTTCTAATAATTTCGGTGAATCCTCTTTTGATTTTTTATAGGCTGAGAAATCATAATTAAATACAGAAGTATCATTAAACGTGATCTCTATATAGTTTGCTTCAGTGGTTTTTGCCATATGGAAATTAATAATTCTGATTTTTGAATTTTGCTTTACATTATTTTTTATTTTCCCTTTTAAATATTTTCTATATTCTTTAATTGATCTGAAATTATATATCTTCACTGAATCCGTATTTATTAATTGTTTTGCAGTTAGTGGAATGTAATACAAAGAATCATTCATTTTTTTAACGGGTTTTGAAAAATTATAGTTTTTAAATTTATCTCCAATAGTTTTCCCTTTAATAAATTTATTAAATGACATTACAGCCCAAATCCTCATTTGCGAATCAAATATTGGATCTTGAAATATTTCATATAAATGTTTCATCTCAAAAATCTGATATCTTAGATATTTATTTGATATCGATTTCTTATTCCTATTATAACTGCTCCAAGTGGGTGTATCGTAATATTCTAAACTTGCTTTTAAACATTCATAGGATTCAGTAAAAATTTGTTTTGCATGTAAATCGTCTTCAAAAAAGCTACAGTACTCGTATAGTCCAATTAAACCATTAATAAATCCGTTTAGCACTTGAGGTGATTTTTTTGAGTTTGGATATTCTTCAATCCAGGTACATCCCTCTTTCGTTTTCGAAATTGTTCCTCCTGTTTCCTGTGGAGCGAGTAAAACAAATGCTATCTTTTCAATAATCGGAAGTATAGATTTATCTTGAGTCAACTTATAATAACGCAACAAGTAACTTAGAGCAAAACCTTGTGTCATTCCAGAATACCAGGGAGCTTTTAAATCCCAGAACTTAAAATTATATGGGAGCCCAATCCCCTTGCCATTAAACATAAGATTCACTTTTGTTGTGTCTTTAAAATAATTCATTTGATTGATACATTTACTATAATAGGTACTATCCAAAGTTTCCAAATACTTATAATAAGTTAAAATACCATATGTGGCAATCGATAACGGATGATACTTTTTCGCTGAAAGAATAATCCCATTTTTATCAAATGAACGAGAAGATTCAAATTCGACAATATCAACTCTGTCAACTTGACAAGTGTATCTCATCAATTCCTGTGCAAAAATAATTTTTGTGAATAAAATGATAATAACTGGTAAAAATAATTTTATCATTTGTGTACAATTATGCGCTTTATTCTTCATGATTTTTTATGTTAAGGAATAGCTAAGAAATCAATAAATTATGTAAGTATTTTTTTCTATTTCGTAATGAGAATTTGATTATTTCATTTTGAAAATTGGAAATATCATCTCCACTTTTGATATATATAGTTCTTTGTATTAATTCTGAAATACTTGCCATATTTCTTTTAACTACAAATCTTGCATTCTCAACTATCTCCGGCATCCCCCCAATATTAGTAACAACCGGGACACATCCAAAATTCATAGCCTCAACAATAGAAACTCCAAACGATTCAGTGCGTGAAAACTGACAATAAATTTTTGCTCTTTTATAATAATGAATCAACTCAGTATGATTTATACGTCCAACAATCTCTAAATTATCAGGCATATTTTTAATTAAATTTTTAATCATATTTTTATTAGCCCCAATTATCATAAATTCATGTTCGGGCAATAATCTGGCAACTTCTATAAAAGTGTCTATTCCTTTTAAAAGAAATGTTCTATCAGAATCTATTATACCAACGGTAATAATCAAATTTTCTTTTTCAATTTCTTTTGAATCAGAATTGGAAATATTTACACAATTATAAATCATGCGGGTTACAGATTTCTTTGCAATCCATCTTACTTTTCTATCCACATAATTAGAAACTGTTAAATTCTTGGTGCAAGTATTCATTGAGTAAATCGCACAAAAACCTCTTATCTTCGAAATAAAAACACCATAATTTAACGATGGAATTTTTGCAACATCGTACCCCCCAATAACAACGAACGATTTTTTATTTAGAATGCGGGTAAAAAGTACAGGTAAAACAGAGTGATAGTCGGCAAACCAAATAAAAACTGAATCGAATTTCCAAATATTAAAAAGCAGATATAAAAATTGTTTAATAAATTCTATTCCGGTTTTGAATAAACCTTTCACAGGCTTAAACTGATATTTTATCACATCATGTTCCGATGATAAAATCTCGAAGTCGGTTTTTACAAACGACGAATAATTGGTATATATAAATAGAATTTTTTTTCGCATAACTATTTCCTTGTCAAAAATAGTAATTTTGGAGTTTCGCAAAGATAATTATTGAAAATATGCAAAAAATTCTAACAATAGTAGGAGCCCGGCCGCAGTTTGTAAAAGCAGCAGCATTAAGCCGCCGGTTTAAAAAATATGGGCTCGAAGAAGTTTTGGTTCATACCGGGCAACATTTCGATGAAAATATGGCGGAGATACTTTATTTGTAATGGAAATATTCACGTTAATATTTCCGATATATTGTAATAATTCGCGCTAATATTTCCATTGTATTGTAATAATTCACGTTATTTTAATATATTTGTGCAATATTGTTTACAATAAAGTAATTTCTTTTCGAGATGATTTTCAGACGAACATTAAAAAATACCATTCTAAAAGATCTAATAGAAACCCGCAAAATTGTACTGATTTTTGGAGCAAGGCAAACCGGGAAAACAACACTTTGTAACGAGATTCTTGATGAGATTAAAGAGAAGTCGTTACGTATTAATGCCGATCAAATAAAGTACTTCGACATTTTATCGTCGCGCGATTTAAATAAATTAAAACTGCTTTTCGATGGTTATAAATATGCATTAATAGATGAAGCACAAAGGATTCCGGACATTGGAATAAACCTTAAAATAATTTACGACAATATGCCCGGGCTTAAAATACTTGTAACCGGTTCGTCTTCGTTCGAGATGGCAAACAATGTTAAAGAGCCGCTTACGGGTCGAACAATAACTCATAAATTATTTCCAATTTCTCTTAGCGAATTAAAAAGCAGAGATACAATTTTCGAAATTTCTAATAATATTGAAGAGTATCTGACTTATGGGCTTTATCCCGAAGTTTTTCAGCACAGCAACGCACACAGCAAAGAAAAATATTTGCGCGAACTAATTAGCTCGTATCTTTACAAAGATATTCTGGAACTCTCTTCAATAAGAAATTCGAATAAAATAATTGATCTTTTAAAATTACTTGCTTATCAAATCGGGTCGGAAGTTTCTATAAACGAACTGGGACAAAAGCTGGCACTTAAACAAGAAACTGTCAACAGTTATATCGATCTTCTGGAAAAATCGTTTATTATTTTCAGGCTGAGCGGATTTAGCAGAAATTTGCGAAAGGAGATTAGCAAACGCGATAAGATATATTTCTGGGATTTGGGAGTTAGGAATACATTGATCGATAATCTCTCGTCGTTGACTTTTAGAAACGACATTGGCGGAATGTGGGAAAATTTTGTTGTTGCAGAAAGGTTAAAATATTTGGCATACAACGAAATTTATACCTCTTCGTATTTTTGGCGTACATATACCGGAGCCGAATTAGATTATATTGAAGAGAGAAACGGCGTATTAACAGCGTTCGAAATAAAATATAATAAAGCAAAACAGAAGCCGCCAAAAACGTGGACAGAGAATTATGGTAATAATTTTTACTGTATAACAAAAGACAATTTCTGGGAATATTTGATTTAACATTTTACGCATTTTAATAGTAATTATGCAAAAAATTCTAACAATAGTAGGAGCCCGGCCGCAGTTTGTAAAAGCAGCAGCATTAAGCCGCCGGTTTAAAAAATATGGGCTCGAAGAAGTTTTGGTTCATACCGGGCAACATTTCGACGAAAATATGCTTGTGTTTTTTGCTTTGTATATGCACAAAATATTGCCCCTAAATTCACTAACTTATTTCGGAGTAAGCCCTAAACACTAATTTCGAATCTTATTATTATCTTTATACCTTTGTTGAAAACGCTAAATGAAACAAAGAATTTACATAGATACATCAGTTGTAGGGGGATACTTTGATGAGGAATTTAGTGATGTTACAAAAAAATTATTCAAACAACTTGTGGACAATGAGATAATTTTTGTTGTTTCGGATTTGCTGGATTTGGAATTGTCGGGAGCTCCAAAAACGTTCAGGAATTATTACACAAATATAGTTCTGACAAGTTCGAACGAATTCAATTAACTAAAGAAGCCATTAAATTAGCTGATGCTTATATTATTGCAAAAGTTGTCGGCAAGTCAAGTCTTGAAGATTGCAGGCATATTGCCCTTGCAACAGTTAATCGGGTTGATGTATTAGCAAGTTGGAATTTTAAACACATTGTAAATCTGGACAGGATTAAAGGGTATAATTCTGTCAATTACAGACATGGATACCCAATGATTGAAATTAGAAGCCCTAAAGATTTATTACATTATGAAGACTAAAAAAGAAAAATCGTTTGATACTGTTAAAATGATGCGCAAAATACGTGATAAAATAAATAATGAAACTCAAAACATGACGTTTGATGAGTTGAAAAAATATATTAATTTACGTATTAAGACAAGTGGTTTTAAACCAATTGGAGAATAATAGTGCCAGACTATCCCAAAAATAGCAATAATCCATAAGCCCTTAGTAAGTAATTACATTATGCAAAAAATTCTAACAATAGTAGGAGCACGCCCGCAGTTTGTAAAAGCAGCAGCATTAAGTCGTCAGTTTAAAAAACACGGGCTCGAAGAAGTTTTGGTTCATACCGGGCAACATTTCGACGAAAATATGGCGGAGATTTTTTTTAGGGAGATGGATATTCCGCAAAACGATGTGTTATAAATAATTGCAAACGTACATTTGACAAATAATATTTAAGTATCTATTTTTGTACCTTTGCTTTAAATTAAGTATATCATGAAAGTAGAAACACAAATAATAAATGGATATTGGGAGTTGTTAAGGAATCTTAATCCGAGCCTAAAACTCAAACTGATTGAAAAATTATCAAAATCAGCGAGTAGCGACATAGCAAAACAAAATGATAGATTTGAAAAATCTTTTGGTGCATGGACTGATGATAGAGAACCGGAAGAAATAATAAAGGAGATTGAAGAAAGTAGAAGTTTTAATCGTCAAATTGAATCGTTTTGAAAAAGTATTTAATTGACACAAATATATGCATCTATTACATTAAAGGAAAATTCTCGTTAAAAGAGAAGTTTCAGAAGATAGGGAAAGAAAATAGGTTTATTTCTGAGATTACATTGGCAGAGCTAAAATTTGGGGTTAAAAACAGTCAAGATCAAAAGAAAAATCAAAAAATTCTTGATGACTTTCTAACTGGAATTCAAATCCTCCCAATTATCAATTCACTTGATTTGTATGCTGAAGAAAAAGCACGATTAAGAAAACAAGGCAAGCCAATAGATGACTTTGACCTGTTGATTGGAGCATCGGCAATTTCTAATAATATGATTCTTGTTACTAATAATGAGTCACATTTTCAAAGAATTTCGAATATCACATTAGAAAATTGGACTAACGATTTTTAAGCAAAATATCACCAAAAATCTAGCTATACATATTTTCTATTGGCACTGGCAAACTTTGTTTAGCAATAAAATATACTTCTTCATTTTACATTATGCAAAAAATTCTAACAATAGTAGGAGCACGCCCGCAGTTTGTAAAAGCAGCAGCATTAAGTCGTCAGTTTAAAAAATATGGACTCAAAGAAGTTTTGGTTCATACCGGGCAACATTTCGACGAAAATATGGCTGAGATTTTTTTTAGGGAGATGGATATTCCGCAACCAAAATATAATCTGGGAATAAACTCGTTATCGCATGGAGCAATGACAGGCCGCATGCTGGAGGAGATTGAGAAAGTACTGTTTATTGAAAAACCCGGTGTTGTAGTTGTTTTTGGAGATACTAACTCGACAATTGCAGGAGCCCTCGCAGCAAGTAAATTACATATTCCGGTGGCTCATGTCGAAGCCGGATTACGTAGTTTCAATATGAATATGCCCGAAGAGATAAACCGCATTTTAACCGATAGAATTTCTGATGTGCTGTTTTGTCCAACGCAAACTGCCGTTGACAATCTTACAAAAGAGGGTTTTAATAATTTCGAAAGTAGCGTTGAAAACATTGGCGATGTAATGTACGATGTGGCACTATTTTATAGCCGGTTTTCGGCAGAACGCTCAACATTGCCCAACAACATTATTAACAACATAAAACCAATTGTGCTAACCACTCTGCACCGGCAGGAAAATACCGACGACCTAAATAGATTGAATAGTATTGTTGATGCACTAAACGAACTTTCGAGACAGTTTAATATTGTACTGCCAATTCATCCACGCACAAAAAATATTTTAGCAAAAGAGAATATTAAATTGAATTTCGAACCAATTGAACCGGTTGGATATTTCGACATGATTGAGCTTTTAAAAAAATGTGCCTTTGTAATTTCCGATAGCGGCGGATTGCAAAAAGAGGCTTTCTTTTTCGAGAAACAGTGTTTGGTTATCCGCGACGAAACAGAGTGGACTGAACTGGTTAAATTGGGTTTTAACTATTTGGTTGGAGCGCAAACTAACCTGATTATTGAAAAATCAAACCAAATTGCAAATAACAAAGTTGAATTTACACAAAAACCCTATGGCAACGGCGATGCCGCGGAGAAAATTGCTGTTTATTTGAAGGGGTGTTTATAGTGGAGAAAAATAAGAAAGAAAATTAACCGCGGAGGCGGAGAGAAGAATAGGGAAAAAAACTCTGCGCCTTTGCGTCTCTGCGATAAAAAAATAAAATGAATTGGTAAATTATTAATTAAAAAGAAAAGTTAACCGCGGAGGCGGAGAGACGGAAAGAAAGAAAGTGATAATTTATAAAAAAACTCTGCGCCTCCGCGACTCTGCGGTAAAAAATAAAAAGAGTAGTTGGAATATTTATTGAAAAAAGTTAACCGCGGAGGCGGAGAGACGGAAAGAAAGAAAGTGATAATTTATAAAAAAACTCTGCGCCTCCGCGTCTCTGCGGTAAAAAATAAAAAGAGTAGTTGGAATATTTATTGAAAAAAGTTAACCGCGGAGGCGGAGAGATAGAAAAAAACTCTGCGCCTTTGCGACTCTGCGGTAAAACATCTCTTTTCTCTCTCTGCGGTAAAAAAAATAATATATTACTTTTACAAAAAAAACAGATAAAATGCAAACTATCCGAATGTCCGACTTGTATGGTCAATATCTCACCATGAAAGATGAAATTGATACGGCAATGCAAGATGTAATTAAGTCAACACAATTTATAAAAAGTGGTAAAGTTCTCGATTTCGAAAAAAAGTTATCGGCTTATTTAGGTACAAATGTAACTGCATCCGGAAACGGAACCGATGCCTTACAAATTGCTTTTATGGCTCTCGACCTGCAACCCGGCGACGAGGTAATTACATCACCTTTTACTTTTGTTGCAACAGTTGAAGTGCTGGTGTTACTTGGGTTAAAACCAATTTTTGTTGATGCACAACCCGGTAATTTTAATATTGATGTTTCTTTAATTGAAGGCGCAATTACTTCAAAAACAAAAGCTATTTTACCTGTTCATCTTTTCGGACAAAGTGCTAATTTAGAGGAGATTAAAACTCTGGCAGAAAAGCATAAACTGTTTGTTGTTGAAGATGCTTGTCAGGCTTTGGGAACAGACTATATATTCAAAAATGGAACTAAAAAGAGAGTCGGAACAATTGGAGACGTGGGCTGCAATTCTTTTTTCCCCTCGAAAAACCTTGGTGCTTTTGGCGATGGCGGAGCTATTTATGCCAACAATGAAAAGCTTGCCGTAATTATTCGTTCCATTGCAAACCACGGGATGAAAGCAAAATACCAGTACGAAAGAATTGGAGTAAATTCCAGATTAGACAGTATTCAGGCAGCAATATTAGAGGTAAAACTGAAATATTTTGATCGGCATATTAAAGCACGCCAGAAAGCTGCAAAGTATTATGATGAACATTTAGGTGATATTAAAGAGATAAAAATACCGGAACGTGTGGATTACAGTACTCACACATTTCATCAGTACACAATAAAGACGGATAAAAGGGACGAACTTCAGCAATTTCTAAAATCTAAAAATATTCCTTCAATGGTTTATTATCCGGGAGTAATTCATATGCAGGAGGCATATAAGTTTTTAGGTTATAAAAAGGACGATTTCCCGGTGAGCGAGCAACTGACAAAAACTGTTTTATCGTTGCCAATGCACACCGAGTTAACTGAAGAACAGTTGGAATATATTGTAAAGGCAGTTAGGGAATTCTTTATAAAATAGGGAAAAATATAACCGCGGAGACGCAGAGACGCAGAGAAAAAAACAATAATATTATGGGATAAAACTCTGCGACTAAGCGACTAAGGGATTATGAAGAAATAATATGACTGGAATTGACGAAGTTATTTTGTGCGATAACAAGGCAAAAAACGCAGGCATAGCATAGATACGGCGAGGCTTTTTAACGAAGTTAGCGTGCAAAAGAACAAGTCAAAACGGTTAGGTTATTT
>JAJRSD010000071.1 GCA_024278975.1 Bacteroidota bacterium | reverse complement strand
TAGGTTTGGATTACTCACCCTGATAATTTTGCAGTCAGATAAATCTGACCACAAAATTATCGTCCCTCTCTTCGCGAAGAGAGGGAGAAGAGGGAGAGTAGTAAAAGATTGACATTTAGTTGTTTAATGTAAATATATACGTATGAAAAAAATAATCTCACAAATCCCAAACTTTATAACATCGCTAAACATTGTTTCAGGAGTACTTGCTACAATATTTGCAATTGATGGCCATCTTATTTGGGCAGGTATTTTTATTTGTATTGCCGCTGTTTTAGATTTTCTGGATGGTTTTATGGCACGCCTTTTAAATGCCTATTCCGATGTTGGAGAGCAGTTAGATTCGTTGGGCGACATTGTATCTTTTGGAGTAGCACCCGGAGCAATTCTTTTTACATTATTAGAATTTTCGTTATTTGGCACAAACCAGCCCATTTACGATATTGCCGCCAATTGGTACGAGTGGCTAATTCTGTTTTCGGCATTTCTGGTTCCCGTATTTGGAGCAATCAGGCTTGCACGTTTTAATGCAAATCCGGTTGACGAACCTTTCTTTCGGGGGCTACCAATTCCTGCAAACGGGTTATTTTGGGCATCGCTCGGTTTAATGCTGGAAATGCCAAAATATCAGGAGCTTTTGCAAATTCTCTATTCAACAGAAAATCTGGTAATAATGGGTATTTTTATGTCGGGAATGATGGTGATAACAATGCCAATGTTTTCGCTTAAACCTAAATCATTCAGCTTAAACGAAAACTGGTATCGCTATATTTTTCTATCAATTTCAATAATTCTGCTACTTGTTTTTAACGTTTACGGAATTGCACTGATTATTTTCCTCTATATTTTTATGAACCTGATTTTTTACTTGCTGAAGGTAAAATTCTAACTTCAACTATTTGGTCTTTTTCACATCGTCAAATTCGGCACTGTCGTCGTGTACACTTAAAACTGCCCGCCCCGATGGATCTGCATTATTTTGAAAAGAAGCATCCCATTTTAGAGCGGCCTCGGTACTGCAAGCAATTGAAGCCAGCGAAGGTACACAAGCCGCTGCCTGATCTGATGGGAAATGTTCGCTATAAATTTCGCGATACATATATTCCTCTTTATTCATTGGTGTATGAACCGGGAAACGGAATTTGGCATTCTCCATCATTTCGTCGGTAACCTGCTCGGTAGCAATCTGTTTCAACGTATCAATCCAGCCGTAACCAACACCGTCAGAAAACTGCTCTTTTTGTCGCCATGTTACACTTTCCGGCAGGTACTCTTCGAATGCTTTGCGTAACGCCCATTTTTCCATCCGGCCATTTTTAGCCATTTTTTCTTCAGGATTAAAGCGCATGGCAACATCCAAAAATTCTTTGTCGAGGAACGGAACACGACCTTCAACACCCCAGGCAGCCAGCGATTTGTTTGCCCGCAAGCAATCGTACATGTGCAAACGACTCACCTTCAAAACACTCTCTTTATGGAATTCTTCGGCATTTGGAGCTTTATGAAAATAGAGGTAACCACCAAATATTTCGTCGGCGCCCTCGCCTGTCAACACCATTTTTATTCCCATAGATTTTATTACCCGCGCCAACATGTACATTGGCGTTGAAGCACGCACCGAAGTTACATCGTAGGTTTCTATATGATATATTACATCGCGAATAGCATCCAAACCCTCCTGAATTGTATAATGAATTTCGTGATGAACAGTACCGATATGATCTGCAACTTTTCTTGCTGCTGCCAAATCGGGTGCTCCTTCCAAACCAATTACAAACGAGTGCAACTGCGGCCACCAGGCATCGTTTTTATCGCCCTCTTCAATTCGTTTTGCTGCAAACTTTTTTGCCAGTGCCGATGTAATCGATGAGTCTAATCCGCCCGACAATAAAACTCCATAAGGAACGTCGGACATTAACTGGCGATGAACTGCATCTTCAAGCGACTGTGCCAATTCGTCGATACTGGCAGGATTATCTTTTACATTCTCGAATTTATCCCACTCACGATTATGCCAGCGTTTAATCTCGCCATCCTTACTATATAAATAGTGTGCAGGTGGAAACTCTTCAATTTTGGTACAGTATCCTTCCAACGATTTCAATTCGGAACCCACGTAAAAATTTCCAAATTTATCCCACCCCATATACAGTGGAATAATTCCGATGTGGTCGCGACCAATTAAATAAGCATCCTCTTTCTCATCGTACAGAGCAAATGCAAAAATCCCGTTCAAATCATCGAGAAATTTCTCTTTTTTATCGTTATACAAAGCCAGAATAACTTCACAGTCGGAGCCGGTTTGAAATTCATATTTCCCCTCGTATTTAGTCCTGATTTCCTGATGATTATAAATTTCGCCATTTACGCCAAGAACCAGCGTTTTATCTTTACTATACAATGGTTGTCCTCCCGACTCGGGATCAACAATCGAAAGTCGCTCGTGAGCAATCACGGCTTTGTCGCCACAATAAATACCCGACCAGTCGGGACCACGATGACGCAGCTTTTTCGACATCTCTAAAACCTGAGGTCTTAACTCTTGCGAATCTATTTTTAAATCAAATGCTCCTACTATTCCACACATATCTTTTTTCTTAATTCTGAAATTTAATTTTTGTCAAAAATAATCTTTTTGCTAATACATCAAAATATATTTTGACATATTTCTAAAATACTTAACAATCAATGTGCATATTTCATGTAAATTCGTTTAGATTTAATAATTGATTCCTACACAAAAAGTAAAAAAATAGAAATTTAATCATCTGATGAATTTACAACCAACTGATTGCCCGGGTTGAATTTCCGGTGCTTTTTGCAAAATCATTTATCTGATGACTTTTTAGATTTGCTTATTAATAATATACTTCATACTTTTAGGCAACCAATACAATTACCTTGAGAAACTTACCTCAAATAGTATTTTCAGAAGGATTCCATAATGATAAACCGGTGGTTTTTATCGATTTCGAATTTGACAGGGGAATTATAAATTTGCTCAGATTATATTCAAAAACAAAATATATTTACAATGATAAAAGATGGTTTATAAAAAAAGAGCTATTTAATTATTATGAAATCATCTCAATTTTAGGCGAAAAATATGACATTAACAGCGATAATTTACAAATGTTTTATTCTGTTCCGAAAAAATACGAGGATATTTTAAAGAGGAAGAGATACAGCGAAAATACCATTAAAACATATTGTAACTATTTTGAAAATTTCATTTACTATTTTTCAGAAAAAGAACTACCTGAAATCACAATCGGAGAAATAAACGATTATATCCTCGAATTAATAAATAGCAAAAACATATCGATAAGTCAGCAAAACCAACGTATTAATGCAATAAAGTTTTACTACGAAAAAGTTTTAGGGCGCAAAAAAGAGTACTATCTGATTGAACGTCCGCGCGCCGAAAAAAAACTCCCAAACGTGTTGAGTAAAGAGGAGATTACCAGATTAATTAATGCAATTAGTAATAAAAAACACAAATGTATTATCAGTATTATTTACTCGGCAGGATTAAGGCGAAGCGAAGTTTTAAACATAAAACCGGAGGATATTGATTCTAACAGAATGTTAATTAAAATTGCGGGTGGCAAAGGAAAAAAGGATCGCTATTCGTTGCTTTCGGCTAGATTACTCGATAATTTAAGAATTTATTACAAAGAGTACAAACCCAAGAAATGGCTTTTTGAAGGTCAGAACAAGGGTAAATACAGTGCAGAAAGTGTTGGTAGTATTTTAAAAACAGCTTTGTTAAAAAGCGGAATAAAAAAGAAAGTTACACCACACACTTTACGACATAGTTTTGCAACACATTTGCTTGAACAAGGAACAGATTTAAGATATATACAAGAACTTTTAGGACATAGCAACTCTAAAACCACTGAGATTTACACTCATGTTTCGAACAGGGAGTTGGGCAAAATAAAAAGTCCACTAGATTCTGATTGATATAAAAAAAACATGCAGATACATTCTGTTTTTGGATATGTATATGTAACTTTAGCTTTTGATATGAGATTTATAAATGTAATACAGATATAAAGACGTTATAGCACATTTTGAAGAAAAGAAAAAACGGGATAAATTTTTGCTCAAAAATGTATCTTTGATTTCCAAAAAAGCAGGACAGAATTTAGAATCATAAATTATTAGCGGTCTTTGAAAAATTGGAATGCCCCCGGTTTTCGGAATACGAAAAAAAGGGGGTTAAAAAAAAGAAATTGTTTCGCAGGCTGACTCGATAAATTTTTGAGATTCATAGAACTGAAAGTTCGTGGTTCTGTAAAATCCGATGGATTTTGTGATGTTTTTGGGCGGTGGTTTTTATCGAAAGTTCTCGCCTGTTTTAAAAGGAAACATATAAATACTATAAAAATTTGGAATTTCAGAACGACATTTTCAGTGCTGTAAAAATTTAGAAATTTAAAAGAAACAGATGGATTTTGATTTGTTTTTTTGGTTCTGGTTTTTATTAAAAGTTCCCGTTAAATTTCTTAACTCAATAAAAAAAGAAAAATTTTAGTTTTAAAAAAGACGATTTTAAAAATGTGAAAATCAGAAAATTGAAAATAAAAAACCAACAGATTTTAATTCCGTTGAAGATTTTTTGTTAAATTGAGCATTCAAAATTAGACGAAAAAATATTGATTGATTTTTAAGTCGGTAAAATAGAAAATCAAAGTTTTCAGAATTGTAGAAAACTTGGTTCCTACCCTCAGACAAAATCAAAAAGTGAAAGGAGAAAAAGAAAAACGTGCTATAACAAAACCTATATTTAATGCGGGTTTCGGTTGGTATTTTAAGTGCAGTGCGTTTTGTAAATCCCGCCAATCCGTCTTTGACGAATTGACGTTAAAAT
>JAJRSD010000070.1 GCA_024278975.1 Bacteroidota bacterium | reverse complement strand
TAAAAGAACCTGCTTCAAGCGCGAATCTCCATTTTTATTTAAATAAATATTTAATGAAAACCCGACCTTGGCATCCGTCAGCCGACGGACTACCAACTGAGCTATTCTCGCATATTTAAAAGAACCTGCTTTAAGCGCGAATCTCCATTTTATTTAAATAAATATTTAATGAAAACCCGACCTTGGCATCCGTCAGCCGACGGACTACCAACTGAGCTATTCTCGTATATTTTAATGAACTCTGCTTTTTAAAGCGCTGCAAATATATTGCTATTTTTTTATCTCGCAAAATATTGAATAAAAAAGATGGTTTATTTCAATCCTGTTAATTTTTTAATCTCATTCAATTTGTTGAGAGCTTCAATTGGAGTGAGATTATTTATGTCTAATCCGGCAATTTCATCACGTATCTGTTTTAATACCGGATCGTCTAACTGAAATATACTTAACTGAATACCCTCGCGGTTTTCACCAATTTCCGATAAAGGTTTAGCAAGACTCTCCTTCTCTTTTCCACCTTCCAACTTCACAAGAATCTGTTCGGCGCGTTTTATTACCGATTTTGGCATCCCCGCCATTCCGGCAACATGAATACCAAAACTGTGGTTACTTCCTCCTCGAACCAGTTTCCGCAGAAAAATTACTTTATTACCCACCTCTTTTATGGAAACATTAAAATTTTTAACGCGAGCAAAAGCACCTTCCATCTCGTTTAACTCGTGATAATGAGTTGCAAAAAGTGTTTTTGCCTTTGCTTTTATATGCTCGTGCAAATATTCAACAATCGACCACGCAATCGAAATGCCATCGTAAGTTGAAGTTCCGCGCCCAAGTTCATCAAATAAAATTAAACTCCTGTCCGACACGTTATTTAAGATACTTGCCGCTTCATTCATCTCAACCATAAATGTAGATTCGCCAAGCGAAATATTATCCGATGCTCCAACGCGGGTAAATATTTTATCGACATAACCAATAACTGCTGACTCGGCAGGAACAAACGAACCCATTTGTGCCAACAAAACAATCAACGCAGTTTGTCTGAGAAGTGCCGATTTACCCGCCATATTCGGTCCGGTAATAATAATTATCTGTTGAGTTTCCTGGTCTAACAAAACATCGTTTGCAATATACGATTCGCCAATTGGCAACTGATGTTCAATTACCGGGTGGCGACCATTTTTTATATTAATAGATGTTGAATCGTCGATAACCGGACGAAAATAACCGTAAGAATTAGCGCACGTTGCATACGACAGCAAACAATCTATTTGTGCCAAAATATTAGAGTTTAACTGAATTGCAGCAATATATTCTGAAAGTGCAAAAACAAGTTCGCCAAAAATTTTAGTCTCTATAACCTGAATTTTCTCCTCGGCACCCAATATTTTCGTCTCGTACTCTTTTAACTCCTCGGTAATATATCGCTCGGCACTCACCAAAGTTTGCTTCCGAATCCACTCTTCGGGCACCTTATCTTTATGCGTATTCCGAACCTCAATATAATATCCGAATACATTATTAAAACTTATTTTCAACGATGGAATTCCATGTTTTTCGCTCTCCCTTTTTTGAATTTGAGCCAGATAATCTTTCCCTGAAAAAGCAATTTTGCGCAATTCGTCTAACTCCTCAGAGATACCTTCGGCAATTACTTTTCCTTTATTAATAGCAACCGGCGGGTCGGCAACAATTTCATTCTGAATTTTTTCTCTGATTAAGTCGCACGGATTCAGTTGTTCCGAAAAACGATTCAACGCAACATTTTCAACTTCAGCACAAGCCGTTTTTATTGGAATTATTGCATTCAGCGCATTTTTTACCTGTACAATCTCGCGCGGACTAATTCGTCCCACAGCAACCTTCGAAATCAGTCGTTCCAAATCACCAATCTGCCGTAGAGACTCTTCCAGACTCTCCTTTTTTTCAGGATTTTTCAGGAAAAGTTCAACAACATCCAACCGCTCGTTTATTGGGTCAATATCTTTTAAAGGCAGTGCCATCCACCGTTTTAACAAGCGCGCACCCATTGGAGAAATGGTTTTATCAACAACCTCAATCAACGATTTACCATTCTCTTGAAGTGGCGAAAAAAGTTCGAGATTGCGGATTGTAAAACGGTCGAGCCACACAAAATGTTCCTCCTCAATTCTGCTTAAACTGCTGATATGACTTAACTTTCGGTGCTGAGTAATATCGAGATAATGCAAAATTGCTCCCGACGCAATAATTGCCAAATCCATTCTTTGCACCCCAAAACCTTTCAGCGACGAAGTTTCGAAATGGCGCAGTAATCTGTCGGTTGCGGCATCGGTTGTATAAACCCAGTCCTCCAAATTGTAAGTGTAATATTTTGTGCCGAAAATTTCGTCAAACTCCTTTCCTCTTCCACGCTGAAACAGAACTTCTTTGGGTTGAAACGAGCTTAAAAGTTTGTCGATATATTCGTAATTTCCTTCGGCGGTTAGAAATTCGCCGGTAGAGATATCGAGAAAAGCTACCCCCGCCATTTTTTTGTTGAAATGAACCGAAGCGAGAAAATTATTCTCCCGATTTTCAAGGATATTATCGTTTATTGAAACACCGGGAGTTACCAGTTCGGTAATTCCCCGCTTTACAATTTTTTTGGTGAGTTTCGGATCTTCCAGTTGTTCGCAAATAGCAACGCGCTGCCCTGCACGAACCAGTTTTGGCAAATAAGTATCGAGTGCATGATGTGGAAAACCGGCAAGTTCGACATAACTTGCTGCCCCATTTGCCCGCCGTGTAAGAGTAATTCCGGCAATCTCCGCCGTTTTAATTGCGTCTTCGCCAAAGGTTTCATAAAAATCACCAACCCTAAAAAGCAGTAACGCATCGGGATGCTTCTCTTTGATGCTGTAATATTGTTTCATCAAAGGAGTTTCGACATATTTTTTCTTTATCGCCATTATCGAACAAAGATAATTTTTTGAAATTTGGAGTGAAATTTTTTTGGATGAAATGAAGAAAATATTACAAAAACTGATATTATAATTTCCCGAATTAGCTCATTGCATTCCCGAATATCAAATTCTTTTTTTAATATTTGCAACCAATTATAAAAAGCGGAAAAGAATTATGAGTTGCAATGGATGTTCATTTAACGATTCGACAAGCAACCAGACAATAGATAGTTATAAGTGGATAAATGACTTGCCGGAAACGGCTAACCAGTCTGATATTGTTGAAGTTAAATTCAAATCGACAAGAAGAGAATATTTTAAAAATATAGATAGATTATCAATACGGAGGGGCGATAAAATTGTTGTTGCCACAATGCCGGGGCACGATGTTGGCGAAGTTACTTTAACAGGTTATCTTGCTGAAAAACAATATAATCGGAGAGTTAAAACTCCTACCCGATATACAGTAAATAATATTTTCAGGAAAGCTACCGAAGCAGATCTGGAAAAACTGACCGAATCGCGAAACAGGGAAAAACCCACAATGATTCGGGCACGCCAGATTGTTCTCGACCTTGGATTGAATATGAAAATTGGTGATGTTGAATTTAGGGGCGACAACCGAAAAGCAATTTTCTACTACATTGCCGAAGGGCGTGTTGATTTTCGGGAGCTGATTAAAATTTATGCTCAGGAATTTGGTATTCGTATTGAGATGAAACAAATTGGAGCACGCCAGGAAGCCGGATTAGTTGGCGGAATTGGTTCGTGTGGAAGAGAACTTTGCTGTTCGAACTGGCACACCAATTTTAAAAGTATCCCTTCGAGTGCGGCGCTTAAACAGGGTTTGTCGCCATCGGCAGAGAAAATGGCGGGTGCATGCGGAAAATTAAAGTGCTGCCTGCTTTTCGAATTAGATACATATATCGAAGCCCGCAACGAGTTTCCACGTCAATTACTTAATCTCGATTTGGCTAAAGGAGTTGCCAAACCATTTAAAACTGATTACCTGAAAAGGGAAATCTGGTACAGTTTGGTCGGAACAATGGGAACCACTTTTAAACTTTCGTTAAAGCAGGTAAAAGATATTATTCAGCAAAATAAACATGGAGTTCAGCCCGAGATAAACTCTTATGCCGAAGACGAAAAAGAGGATAGCAGAATGGAAGTTACTCTTGATGAGAGTCTTGACCGTTTCGACAAAAAGAAAAAACCTGTTAAAAAGAATAAGCGTAGAAAATTTGCTCCGAAGAAAAAACCGAAGACTAAATTTGTTGTGAAGAAGAATAATTAACTCAATTATTCTTGATTCTGAAATAAATTCAGAATGACGTTCTAATTGACTTTATCGCTTTCAGTTTGTTTTATCGTCATACCGAACTTAATTCGGTATCTCTCTGTTTATCCCAAAGCTAGCAATAATTGCAAGGCTATTTCTTTCTAATAATTGTCATTCCATCGCGAAGTGGAAGAATTACTTTTTCAACACTTTTATTATTTTTAATAAAGGTGTTAAAATCTATAATCGATTTTGTATAGTAGTCGTCTGTTGCAGGGGTTTCCAGAACCTTTCCACTCCATAAAGTATTGTCGGCAATAATAAAGCCGCCACTCGGTACTTTGTCGAAAATCAGTTTAAAATATTCAATATATTCTCGTTTATCGGCATCAATAAATACCAAGTCGAATGTTTGGGTAAGTGTTGGAATTATCTTTGTTGCCGCACCAATTTGCTGTTCGATACAATTTGTAAACCCTGCTTTTTTAAAATATTTTGAGGCAAAAGTTTCCAGCTCATCATTAATTTCGATAGTAATTAGTTTGCCATTTTTTTGTAATCCTTTTGCCAGACAAATTGCCGAGTACCCAGTAAAAGTACCAATTTCCAAAATATATTTTGGTTGAATCATTTTTGAAAACATGGTTAAAACCTGCCCCTGCAAATGACCTGAAATCATTCGTCCACCCAAAACTTTTAGATTTGTTTCACGGTCGAGTTCGGTTAAAACTTTATCTTCCGGGTCGATGTGATTTAATATGTATTTGTCTATCTGATTTTGATTTTCCATGTTTATACAAAAATATTATTACTAATAATAAACCAGTGTACTCATCTGTTTTTTATCTAAAGTAAGGTTTGCAGCTTCCAGCAAATCGGCTGTTGTAATCGCATCAATTTTATTATATACAACCCGCAGCGGGTCAACTTTATTAAACAGCAAATAGCTTTTCCCAATTGCGAGCATCAAATCCTCGTGACTTTCGGTTGAGATAGCAATTTGCCCAATTAGCTGCTTTTTAGCTTTGCTCAGTTGAATAGCACCCAGCTTTTTATCGCGTAACAATTTAAACTCTTTTTGAACCAGAGAAAGTGCTTTGTCGAGATTCTCTTTTTCGGTGCCGAAATAAACATTAAAAAGCCCGGTGTCGGAATATGCCGTGTAACTCGACTCCACGTTATACGCCATTCCACGCCGCTCGCGAAGCGACAGATTCAGTCGCGAATTCATTGCCGAGCCACCCAGAATATTATTTAGTAAAACCATAACAATACGATTTTTATGCTGAATATCGTACGCTATATTTCCAATTATACAGTGCGCCTGAAATGTATCTTTTTCAACAGAGCGGGTTTCAGGAATATAATTTGTAAACGTTTTACGTGTTGGCTTTTGCAACTTTTCGGGTGTTTCGCCAAAATATTTATCGAGTAATTTAATCAGTTCATTAAAATCGTAATTCCCAACCGAGCTAATTACAATCTGGTCGGTATGATAGTTATTTCTGATAAAACGAAGAATAGAGTCGCGATTAAATTTTTTAATATTTTTTCGTGTCCCCAAAATATTTCTGGCAATTGAATGTCCGTCGTAAACGAACTCTTCAAACTCATCAAATATCAGCTCCGAAGGCGAATCTTTATACGAATTTATCTCCTCGAAAATAACCTCTTTTTCGCGCTCCAGCTCTTTCTCGGGATAAATACTATTCAGTAAAATATCGCCTAAAAGTTCGGCTGCACGTTCGTAATATTCGTTTAAAAATGTCGAATATAAAACGGTTTCTTCTTTTGTGGTGTATGCATTTAACTCGCCACCAACTCCCTCGATACGACTCAGAATATAAAAAGCCTTCCGCTTTTTTGTTCCCTTAAAAACCGAATGTTCGATAAAATGAGCCAGACCGTGTTCATTTTTTTTCTCGTCGCGCGAGCCGGTATTAATTAACACACCAAGATGTGCCACCGGCGAATCGGTATTCTTATGAATAATTCGGATGCCGTTTTTTAATGTATGTGTCAGAAAATCAATATCAACCATTTGTAAAATTATTGAGCGTGCAAAAGTAAGAAAAGTAATTGATTACCAAAGTTATAAAACCATGCAAAAACTTAATTTTCATATGATTATAATTGTTTATTTTAAAAGGTATCATATGCAACTCCTCAATAATCATCCCCCAGTGTGTGAACTTTTATCATGGTCGTTTCAGTACAATATAATCTTCTTGTATTTATTTCAATATTTGGTTTGAACACAAATTTCAATAAACAATCATTTTTTTTTGGTTTGAAGTAGAATTTCTTTGTGGATTTAAAAAAATGTTTACTTTTGCATCTCCAAAATAAAGGGGTGTTGTACTTGTCCCGATGATAGTCGGGAGCGAAGTTAGAGCAAAAAACTTTATGGTGCCATAGCTCAGTTGGTAGAGCAACGGACTGAAAATCCGTGTGTCCCTGGTTCAATTCCAGGTGGCACCACTTCAAAAAAGGGGAAGATAAAAATCTTCCCCTTTTTTTGTGTCCCTGGTTCCCCCGAAATTTCGGCTCTACAAAATCCTATTCATATTCACCTTCGAACGCCCTTTTAAAGAATCGATTCAGGAAACCATTCCGTTTTTTAGTTGGACTCATCAATCTCGATAATACCTTCCATAAACAAATCCTCCTTATTAATTTCCAACTCTTTATCGGGGTATATTTTACGCAGCTCGCGATATTTCTCCCGCGACTCGTCAATAAACACACTCCCCGGATGTTGTGTCAACATATCTTTATACAAATCTTTGGCTTTTTCCTGCTCACCTAAATTATAATTATAAAGCTCGGCAAGCATAAACAGTGCATCGTCGGCAAGTAGTTCGTAGCTAAAATCGGTTACAATTTGTTCAAGATATTCTGCTGCTTTTGTGTAATTCTTCTGACTGATTTCAATTTTAGCTTTTCGGAATAAAATATTATCAATTAAAGTATGATAAGGATATAGTTCTGAAATAGAGTCGAGAGTTGCCAGTGCCAGCGAATCGTGGTTTTGGAAGAACAGCAAATCGGCGCGGGCAAACATTTGCAGCGGAATTGCAGTTGTATCGAGATTCAGATTATTACCAATTAGTAGCGAAAGTTCCATCGCATCGTTGGCAGTTAATTTCGAGGTGCTGGCTTTTAAGACATCCAACTGTGCTTTTGCCCAGCTAAAGTTACCAAGGTAGTATCCCAGCTTTGCTTTTTTGAGTTTTACCTCGTCGCCCAGCGTATTTTTTTTATTTAATAAAATTACCTGCGAGGAGATTAATGTTGCTTCCCATGGGTCATTTGCATACACGTAAATATCAGCCATCTCAGCTTTTAATCGCCCCAACTCCAACGATTTTAACCGTGGAATTTTTAATCCTCTGTTTATAATTTCAATTGCTTCATCAGTCTCATTAAGATAAAAAGCCAATAGATGTGCATATTCCTGAATCATATTTAGA
Source organism: Bacteroidota bacterium (assembly GCA_024278975.1). Taxonomy (GTDB): domain Bacteria; phylum Bacteroidota; class Bacteroidia; order Bacteroidales; family Prolixibacteraceae; genus Draconibacterium. The sequence goes on along the minus strand of JAJRSD010000070.1, from coordinate 12,693 downwards.
GTAACCGGGCTGAATCCCAAAAACTCCAACCCCTGCTTAAATTCGACTGCCAACTTTTCGCCTTTCTCCGTATCATCCGAAAACTCAGTAATATACTGCAAGTATGAGGTGTGTATTTTCAACGAAAAGGCTTGCCGATAATACGGGCTGGTCTCTCCCTTTTCCATCAGATAATCGAATGCCTTTTTTGCATCGTCATATTTTTTATTTTTAAGAGCCATATTTCCCAACTGCACAATTTGAGGAGATTCTTCTCCTGTTCGTCTGTCTAAAGCAACCGATTGTCGCAACGCACTCGAGAATTTTTTCTCCTGTAGAAAGAACCAAATTAATAACCGATTATAACCAATTACCTGTGGTTCAGCCTGAATACGTTTTAATGTTTGCCGACGAAATTTATCACGCAATTCATTGTCGATATCCAAACGCATTGCCGACGAGAGAGTACTTTGCACCCGCGAGAGTTGTTTTACATCTGTACGCAACAAATTCAGGTACTCCTCCATCATATTATCGAAGTCGCGCAAGTATAAATATGTTCTGGCAAGCTCGTAACTAAACTGTTCGCCAGCCAAATTTTCTCGTCCTTTCAAATAGGTTTGCCGGGCATATTCATATTCGGTCCAGTTGAGAAAATTACTCGCTGTAACCAAATACTGACCTTTGCTATTTTGAGTTTTATCAATGGCTTCGCGGTATTTCGCATACGCTTCGTCGGTTCGGCCCTGAACCTTTAAAATATAACCCCAATGAATATATAACTCCGGTTTTGGTGTACGTTGCTTTTTTATCTCTTTCTGAATTTCATTCTCAGCTCTGGCAAATTGTTTCGTTTGAACCAAACAATTTAAATAGTACTTAAAATAGGTTCCGCTTTTGGTAATTTTATAAATTTCCTGCAATAACGGAATTGCCTTTTCGTAATCTTTGGCGTTATAATAACGAATTGCGAGACTCGATTTTGTCTGAATCTCTGTTCGCTTTCTCTGTCCCGAAACATTGCTAAAACTTAAAATTATAATCGTTATAAAAAGAAAATACTTCATCTACTGTTTTTCAATATTGCACACAAATATTATAATTTGTTATTTATTAACTCAAGTTTTGCATAATTACTAACCTGATTGATTGTATAATTACTGTAATATTACTACCCGAAGTAGAATAATTGCTAATGTCTGGTAATTTATGAGGGTTCAAAAATAAAAGATACACTTCCACAAACTGCATAAATACAGCTATTTATACGTAACGATAAAAACAATTAAGTTGAATTCGGAGAACCAAAAACAATTTGTTAAATCGAACCGAACATATTGATTGCAATTCACTTAATGATTTAAAAAAAGATACTTTTGTCTGTTGAAATCAGACAATATTAAAACAATATAAAATGGCAAAAATTCAAAAAACATTATTAATGATTCTCGATGGTTGGGGAATTGGCGACGGCTCGAAAAGTGATATCGTTGCAACTGCTCCAACTCCGTTTATCGATTCTTTAATCGAAAAATATCCAAACTCGAAATTAATGGCATGTGGCGAAGACGTTGGGTTACCCGACGGACAGATGGGGAATTCGGAAGTTGGACACCTAAATATTGGTGCTGGCAGAGTTTTGTATCAGGATATGGTTAAAATTACAAAGTCAATCCGCGATAAGTCGTTATGGAAAAATCAACAGATTGTAAAAGCATATAATTATGCGAAAGAGAATAACAAGAAAGTTCATCTGATTGGCTTGATAGGCCCCGGTGGAGTTCACGCGCTTAGTTCGCACATGGTTGCACTTTGCCAGGTTGCAACCCAGATGGGTTTGGAAGATATTTTTGTACACGGTTTAACCGATGGTCGCGATACCGACCCGCGCTCGGGTTACGGTTTTTTGGAAAAGGATTTGAAAGCACTCGAACCTACCAATGCAAAATTTGCGTCGATAATTGGCCGTTACTACGGAATGGACCGCGACAGTAATTACGACCGCCTGAAACTTGCGTACGATTTATATACAAAAGGCGAAGGCGAGAAATCAACCGATTTACTAGCAACTGTGAAAGCATCGTACGATGCAGGTATTACCGACGAGTTTCTGAAACCAATTGTAATGGTTGACGAAAACAACACACCAATTGCAAAAATTGAAGAGGATGATGTTGTTATCTGTTTCAATTTCCGCACAGACCGTTTACGCGAAATGACCATCGCATTTACACAGCAAGATTTTCCTGAACTGGATTTACATACAATGAATTTGCAATGGTACACGATGACGACTTATGAAGCAGATTTCAAAAATGTAAATGTAATTTTCGAGAAGGAGAATGTTACAAAAACAATGGGCGAAATAGTTTCAAATGCAGGATTAAAGCAGATTAGAATTGCTGAGACTGAAAAATTCGCACACGTAACTTTCTTTTTTAGTGGTGGTCGCGATGCTGAATTTGAAGGAGAAAGCAGGATTTTAATCCCATCGCCAAAAGTAGCAACCTACGATTTACAACCCGAAATGTCGGCTCTGTTAGTTAGAGATGCAATTGTGCCAAAATTGGAAAACGGAGAAGCTGATTTTGTTTGTTTGAATTTTGCAAATGGCGATATGGTCGGTCACACCGGAGTTTACGAAGCAGTTTGGAAAGCTGTTGAAACAGTTGACAGTTGTGTGAAGGATGTTGTAACCGCAGCTCAAAAAGGAGGGTTTAATGTTATGATTATTGCCGACCATGGAAATGCTGATTTCGCAGTTAACAACGATGGTTCGCAAAATACTGCTCACTCATTAAATCCGGTTCCTTGCATTTTTATTACTGAAAAAGAGGGTATTGAATTAAATAACGGAGTTCTTGCAGATGTTGCGCCAACACTACTTTCTGTAATGGGGCTGGAAGTTCCGACTGAAATGACCGGAAAAAATCTGATAAAATAAAAACCTCTCCCTGACCCTCTCCAAATGAGAGGGAATAAGTTAAACCATAACAATATAATGGATGATTTAATAATAAAAAACAACCTTTAAACTGCTTTCCTATTCTCCCCTTTGGGGGAGTCAGAGGGGGCTTCTATTATGATAGAAATAGGACGTACAATAATAAGTCGATATATTTTTGAAAAATATTTTGTTTGCGACATTCTTAAATGTAAAGGAGCGTGTTGTATCGAGGGCGATTCGGGTGCGCCGTTAACCGGTGACGAAGCTCTTATTATCGAAAAAGAGTATCATACTTTTAAAGAACTCCTTCCGGAAAAACACAAGCGCGAAATTAACAAACAGGGCTTTTCTGTAATCGACAGCGATGGCGATTTAGTAACTCCGCTGGTAAATAACCGCCAGTGTGCCTACTCTTTTTACGATGACAGAGGGATTCTGAAATGTGCCATCGAAAAGGCTCATTTCGATGGGAAAATAGATTTTCGCAAACCTATTTCTTGCCATCTTTTCCCAATCAGAATTACCGAATACAAACGATTTGATGCAATTAACTACGAAGAGCTGGATATTTGCAAACCGGGCAGAGAGTGTGGAATTTCGGAGAAACTCCCACTATATAAATTCTTAAAAGAACCGCTGATAAAAAAATACGGAGAAGAGTGGTACAAAGAAGTTGAGATTGCGGGGGAGCATTTAAAAACTATTTAGAGCTTCAAATAAAACGCCATTTTATTTAGTTTTTGTTTATCTCTTTCACAGGGTTTTATTTTTACAAAGTTCACTAAAAATTAGATTTTTAGTGATGCCAAAAGTTGAAGGCATATTGTAATTTACATAGTTATATAGATAAGAACATAAAAATACTGTTCTGTTGTTATCAGTTGATGTTTCTTCGATTAACCTGTACCCAATTGGAAATTGTTACTCGAACCTGGTTCTCATATTTGAATCTTTTAGAGAATGGCAAGTAAAATATCAGATATTTACTTTAATCAATTTTTCATTTTGTTCGGTAAACTCACCAAAAATTGCAGTTTCAATTCCATTTTGTTCAAGAATTCCAAGAACCTCTTTTCCCGATTCTGGAGAAACGGCAATAAGTAATCCACCACTTGTTTGCGGATCGCATAAAATATTTTTTAAACTTAAATCGGGTAGATTAACTTTATGCCCATAACTCTCCCAGTTTCTATCTGTTCCACCGGGCACGGCATTTTCAGTAAGATATTTCTCGAGCATTGGTAGTTTCGGGATTTTTGCATATTCTATTTCTGCCGAAAGATTTGCGCCTTCGCACATTTCAACAAGATGTCCGAGTAGCCCAAATCCGGTTACATCAGTCATTGCTTTAACTCCTGAAATATTAGCAAGTTGTGTTCCAATATTATTCAGCTCACTCATTATTTTTACTGCAACACTGGCGTCTTCATCACTTAAAATACCATGTTTTTGCGCAGTTGTTAAAATACCAACACCAATTGGTTTTGTCAGTAACAATTTACATCCTACAGCTGCAGTATCATTTTTTTTCAGTTTATCGATATTAACAATTCCGGTTACGGCAAGCCCAAAAATAGGCTCCGGACTTTCAATGCTGTGTCCACCAGCCAAAGTAATACCTGCTTCGGCACAAACAGAGCGACCACCTTCGAGAACTTTTTGAGCAATTTCGGCTGATAAAATTTTAACAGGCCATCCTAAAATGGCAATTGCCAGCAACGGTTTTCCGCCCATTGCATAAACATCGCTAATTGCATTTGTTGCTGCAATTTGCCCGAATGTGAATGGGTCGTCAACAATTGGAGTAAAAAAATCGGTGGTACTTATAATTGCCGAACCCGTTCCCAAATCATAAACAGCAGCATCGTCGCGGTGGTCGTTTCCCACCAATAACAAAGGATCAATATCCAAGGTCATTTCCGAATGTAAAATTGTGGATAAAACTTTTGGTGATATTTTACATCCGCACCCGGCACCCTGACTAAATTGTGTTAATCGTATTTTATCGTTATCCAATTTTTTCATTGTAAAATTCTTTTATTTTTTTTGCGTTCTGCTTAAAATTAATTGTCGAAAGATCCATTTTAAAAATATTCTTTTGATTCTCTCTTTTATTTAATCCACGCAAATAATATTTATCGTAATATTTTAAAGTTATTTCAGCAACATATTCAAAATCACCATTTTCGATACTTTGCAAAGCTTTTTTTGTATTTTCTCCACCAAGTCGTTTCGAAATATGGTTAATAGAAATAGCCAATTCGGATTTAGGGAAAGTTGCATATTCTGTTACCAAATGCTTAACACGTTCAGTCTGAGGTAAATCGACAAACAACACCGGTTTGCTTCTCATATTTTCATAAAAGTTCATGGGAATATTTACACTGCCAATTCGGTGGCTTTCATCTTCAACCCAAATTGTTTTCGAGTAGTCGAGATTTTTCCACTTCCAAAACAGATTGTTCTCAAACTGTTCGATGGTTGGCTGCTCCCCCTGGCCGATTCCTCCAAACGAAGAACCTTTATGATTTGCAATTCCCTCAAGATCAATAACCTGGTCTCCCATATCGCCAAGCTGATGTAAAATGTAAGTTTTGCCACTTCCGGTATATCCGCCCAGTGTGCAAAGTTTAGCTTCTTTCGAAAACGAATCCAATGCATAATTACGAAATGCTTTGTACCCGCCAATTATTGTCGATACATCAGCAAAACCGTTATCGTACAAATGTTTTGCAAATGCTTTCGATCGCATTCCTCCTCGCCAGCAATGAACTATTACACGACCATCGGGAGCTATTTCTCTAGCTTGCTGTATGAAATCGTCCAACTTTGGTTCAACATATTTTAGCCCAATTTCCATGGCTTTCTCTTTCGACTGCTTTTTATAAGCTGTTCCAACATCTGCGCGTTCGGAGTTTGAAAATAGCGGAATATTTATAGCTCCCGGAATATGTCCCTTTTCAAACTCACCGGGAGAACGAACATCAATTATCGGAAGTTTATCTGATAGTTTTAACGCTGTACTAATATCAATGTCTTTTAACATTTTTTGGAATAAATCAATTTGTCGGAATATAATTTACAAATCTATTCTTTTATGCCGTTCAAGAAAAACGAATAATCAATTATTACCATCAATGTAATTCAAACTTATTTTTGAATTGATTAATTAACTATTTTTATCGATTAAATGTTTAATAATTATTTATATGAAACCTAAGTTATTACTGTTTTTAAGTCTGTTTTTTTCAATATTTACTTTTATTTCTTGTAATTCAAATGTTGAAAAAGTAAAAAAGCCCAACATTCTATTTATTCTCGCCGACGATTTTGGTTATCACGATTTAAGTGTTTCGGGAAGTAAATATTACGAAACTCCAAACATAGACAGGATTGCCAGCGAAGGAATGATTTTTACCGATGGTTATGCAGCTTGTCAGGTTTGTAGTCCGTCGCGGGCAAGTATTATGACGGGTAAATTTCCGGCGCGCCACGGAATTACAGATTGGATTGGCGCACCAACCGGCGAGGCATGGCGAAAAGCGGGAAGGCACAATCAGCTGCTTCCCCCTGAATATGTACATGCTCTTCCACAAGAATATACAACACTGCCCGAAGCAATGAAAGAGGTTGGATATACAACATTTTTTGCAGGTAAATGGCATTTAGGAAGTAAAGGATCGTGGCCGGAAGATCATGGTTTCGATGTAAATGAAGGTGGCTGGGATGTTGGAAGTCCGCGGGGCGGTTATTTTGCCCCCTGGAATAATCCCAATTTGAAAAGCGGTCCTGACGGAGAAAATCTTTCGATGCGTTTGGCAAAAGAGACAGTCAATTTTATAAAAGAGAATAGAGACACTTCGTTTTTTGCATACTTATCGTTTTACGCTGTTCATGGTCCTATTCAAACCACAAATAAAAAATGGGCAAAATATCGGCAAAAAGCCGAAGATTTAGGAATTGCAGAAACAGGTTTTGAAATGGGACATTTTTTACCAATCAGGCAGGTGCAGGATAATCCGGTTTATGCCGGTTTGGTTGAAGCAATGGACGACGCAGTTGGACACGTTTTAAAAGCTTTGGACGAGATGGGGCTCGATAAAAATACAATTGTAATATTTACTTCCGACAATGGTGGCGTGGTTGCCGGCGATGCATTTGCCACATCTAATTTACCTTTGCGAGGTGGAAAAGGTTATCAGTTTGAAGGTGGAATACGAGAACCATATTTTATAAAAGTTCCGGGAATGAAAGGAGGTAGAAAATGCAGTACACCGGTTTCAGGAACCGATTTCTATCCCACTCTTTTAGAACTTGCCGGAGCTGATTTAAAACCTGAAGAGCATACAGACGGAGTGAGTTTGGTTCCGCTTTTAAATGGTAAAACCATCGAAGAACGACCACTGGTTTGGCACTATCCTCATTACGGAAATCAGGGTGGCGAACCATCATCGATAATTCGTTTGGGAGACTGGAAACTCATTCATTATTACGAAGACGGACACGATGAATTATATAACTTAAAAACAGATTTGGAGGAGACAACCGATGTTGCAGAACAGAACGCTGATATTGCAACAAAATTGAGTACTAAGCTTTTTGTTATGCTCGACGAAATGGGTGCTCGGTTTCCGACAAAAGACCCAATTTATAATGCCGAAAAAGAGAAAAAATACCTGGAAAGTGTTGTGAATAAACGCTGGCCTCAACTCGAAAAACAACGACTGAATTTCTTATCGAAAGATTTCGATCCTAAAAATAATTGGTGGGGAAGTTATATAACTGAAGATTAGAAGAGTAGAAAGATGAAAAAGTCATTAATTGGTTTAACAATTATTTTTAGTTGTTTCTCAATCAAAACAGAAGCCCAAACCAGTGATACCTCGCAATCAGGAAAATTAATTGTGGCAGCCTGTCAATTCCCGATTTCGGAGAGTATTTCGGAGAATTACAACTGGATAAAGAATCAGATTATTGAGGCGAAACTTAAAAAAGCAGATATTGTTCAGTTTCCTGAATGTGCTTTAACCGGTTATCCCGAAGTTGATATGCAAACTCTTGATAATTTTGATTGGGATTTGCTTTACGTAAAAACCGATTCAATATTAAACCTTGCAAATCAACTCAATATTTGGGTTATTCTTGGCTCAATTCACCGTTTGAGCGAAGGAGTAAAACCGCATAATTGTTTGTATGTTATTAATTCGGACGGTAAAATTGTGGATAGGTACGACAAACGATTTTGTACAAATGGTGATTTGAAACACTTTTCGCCAGGCGACCATTTTGTGAAATTTAAACTAAATGGGGTAAATTGTGGATTGTTGATTTGCTACGATGTGCGTTTCCCCGAATTGTTTCGCGAATATAAGAAATTAGATACCGATTTAATTTTTCACTCGTTTTACAATGCACGTCAAAAAATTGGTTCTATTCATCCTATTATAATGCCGATTACAGCGCAGGCACGAGCGGCAACCAACTCTATTTATATGTCGTTAACCAACTCGTCGGCAACCGAAAGCTGGCCTTGCCATTTTATAACGCCCGACGGATTAATTCAAAATAAACTTGCAATAAATATTCCCGGGGTTTTAATTTCTAAAGTCGATTTATCGGAAAAATATTACGATGCAAGTGGAACAAACAGAGATAAAGCAATGAGTGGAATTTTAAACAGCGGTGAAATTGTTCAAGATCCTCATTCGCAAAACAGAACAAAAATTAATTAGAAAAAGATAAATAATTCTGAACCTTTCAAAGTTTGGGAAGATGTATATTTGCAAACAAAAAAGCGAATGAACAGCATAAAATACATATTGATTTTTATTTTTTATTTTTTGGGAATTGTGCCATTTGTTATGTCTCAAAACCTGAACACAGGAGAGCCATCAGCAGATTTAAGTGCCTTCTGCTCAAAGCAAAAAGGGTTTAATTTATTAGGTAAATTTGATGTTGCGTGGAGCAACAAAGGTTTTAAAGAAAAGGAATTTCAGATAATTAAGGATTTAGGATTCAATTTTGTTAGACTTCCTCTGGATTACAGAACCTATACTTTAACCGGAAACTGGAATTATATTATTGAAGACAGGATAAAAAATATTGATGAAGCTATTCAATGGGGAGAAAAATACAATGTACACGTTTGTATTAATTTGCATAGGGCTCCCGGTTATTGTGTAAATACAGCGGCTTCTCTTCCGGCAAATCATCAACTCGATTTATGGACAGATACAGTGGCCCAAAATGTTTTTGTCAATCATTGGGAATTTTTTGCGAATCGTTACAAAGATATTTCTCCTGAACGCTTGAGTTTTAATCTGGTAAATGAGCCCAGTAATGTTTCTGAAGCAGAATACGTTCATGTAATGAAAAAAGCAATAGAGGTGATCCATGAAATCAGCCCCGATCGTATTATATTTGTTGATGGATTAAATTATGCTAATGAAATAATACTTTCGTTAAAAGATGAACCTAATGTTGCTCAGGCTATTCATTGTTACTCCCCTTTTAATCTTACACATTATAAAGCTGGTTGGGTAGGCGGTTCAGATGAATGGCCGGTTCCGAAATGGCCAATTCTCTGGGTTTCAAATTTCCTTTATGGCCCCTGGAAAAGTGAATTTCAAAGTGCCCTTATTTTTCAACACAATTTTACAAAGGGAATGGAAATAATTGTAAATGTCAAACAGGTTTCAATTGAATCAACCCTTCGAGTTAAAGCAGACAACAAAACTATATATACCAAAAACTTTGTTTGCCGACCGGAAACCGGAGTCGATTTTACTAAGATAATTGAAACGCAGTGGGGCTACCAGAATATTTCGAATAAAGACTTTTCTGTAACCCTGAACGAGCCGGCAGCCAGTATTGGCTTCGATAATTCATCGGGCGACTGGATGACAATTAATTACATCTCAATTGTCGAGGGAACCGACACAGTAACTTACTACGTTTCGGATAACACATGGGGAGGAATGCAGAAAACATATATTATTGATGAAACAAAAACTATTAAAACCATTGAAGGAAAAGATGTACTTCCTTTTGATAGTTACAGGAATAGTTTTTTATTGGCGAAAGAAAACAATATCCCATTTATGGTACAGGAGTTTGGCGTTTATAATAAAACACCACACAATGTAACTGTTGACTTTCTGGATGATCTGAGTAATCTTTTTTTTGAAAACAATGTGGGTTGGGCATTATGGAATTTGAATGGAAGTTTTGGAATACTCAACAGCGACCGCACCGATTGCAACTATGAATTTTACAATGGGTATAATTTGGACCGGGCTATGTACGAAGCTTTGACTGATCATGAAATTACAAACTTAACTTCCCTCAAAGCAATAAATACTTTTAAGATTTTTCCCGTACCTGCAAAAGATGAATTATATATTTCAAATAAATCTATGAGCGGCAAAACTTCTGTTCAAATAAATGATATTACAGGTCGTATAATAAAATCAATAGAAATTGAAGCAACTGAAAACGAAATAATTAAACTCGATATTAGTGAACTGAAATCCAGTTTCTATTTAATTACGGTTTCTAACAAGGATGAATTTTTTACAGGTAAGTTTTTAAAAAATTAATATTTTAAAAACTTTCGGATAAAGAAATTTAAGCTGGCAACTTATTTGGAATTTCGGGGTATTCTCAACCATTGTATAAAATTATCGCTGTTTATACATTTAAAAGTCGAGTTACTATAATTTTCTGTCCACGAAACCGGAGCTTTTGCTTGTTTGTTTCCCCATTTAAATTCGTATCCATTCAACTTGCCATCTTTTTCTTCCACGAGGTCTAATTCAGCGCCAGAATAAGTACGCCAGAAATAACTATTTGTAAACTGTTTATTGTAAGCATTTGATTTCATGCGCTCTGCCATTAAAAAGTTTTCCCAAAGTTGCCCTTTGTCGTTCCGAAGTTGTAACGAATTAAAATTATTTATTAGCGCGTTTCTTATTCCGGTATCGTAAAAATAAATTTTGTCCATTTTAACCACCTCTTTACGCAGATTTCTGCTAAAACCCGGAAGCCGGAAAATAACAAAGCTTTTTTCCAGTAACGAAATATAATTCAGTAAAGCATCACGATGAATTTGTAACGTCGTAGCAAGTTCTTGCAACGAAACCAACTGACCTACCTGATATGCAAGTAGTTTAAGAAGCTGATTTAATTTTTCGGGATATTTTATATTTGCCAATGTCAAAATATCTTTATATAAATATGACTTACTTAAATCATCTAAATATTTTCTTTTTTGGTCGAAATTTTTGTACGAGAAAATCTCCGGGTACATTCCAAAAAGTATAAATTCTTCTAATTTTAATGCTGTTGAATAGTCGTTTAATCCGGTATAATTTTGCCATTCTAAAATAGAAATTGGATATAAAATATTTGTAAAAATCCATCCGGTTAACGGCTCATTAATCTTATTGGCTAAATCGAGAGATGACGAACCCGTTAAAATAATTTTAAGAGCAGGTAAATTGTCATGAAGAATTTTGAGGTTAATTCCAATATCAGGAATGCGCTGTGCTTCATCGATAAAAAGCAAATCGAATCCATCAACCAAACCACTTAATTTTGAGAAATCGCGTGAAGAAAGAGTCTCATTGTAAACTTTCTCATCGGCATTTATGTGTAGTATTTTACCTTTAAAAGTTTTAATTATTTTTTTAATTAAAGTTGTTTTTCCAACCTGTCGGGCACCATATAAGATTATTATTTTTTGTTTAGAAGTTAGTTGAGTTTTTATATTTTCTTTAATTTCCCTTTGTATCATATCCGGCAGTTTTGTGTACAAATATACGATTTTTATACTGGTGACCAAAGGTATTAGCGCGAATTCCTACGGTTAACCGTAGCAAATAGCGCGAATTCCTACGATTAAGCGTAGGTAATTAAGGTTATTTATTGAGTATTTCATAAAAGAAAAAGAATAATTTGGTTTGAAAACTATTGTTTTCTATGTTTGGATAACTGAAATTGTAATTAAAAACTATGCGCATCTTAATCCAAAAAGTAAAAGAGGCCTCAGTAAAAGTTGAGAACCGGATTGTCTCATCAATAAAAAAAGGGTTGTTAGTTTTAGTCGGAATTGAAAATACCGACACGCAAGAAGATATCGATTATCTTGTAAAAAAAACAGTTCAGCTTCGTATTTTTGATGATAAAAACGGGGTGATGAATTTATCGGTAAAAGATGTTGACGGCGACATAATTGTGGTTAGCCAGTTCACTTTACATGCAAATACAAAAAAGGGAAATCGTCCGTCGTATATCCGCGCTGCAAAACCCGATATTTCGATTCCGATGTATGAAAAATTTATTACTGCAACAGAAAAAGCACTGGGTAAAAAAATAGGAACCGGAAAGTTTGGTGCAACAATGGATGTTGCGCTAATTAACGATGGTCCGGTTACTATTATTATCGATTCGAAACAGAAAGATTTTTAAATTTTTATATTTCCTAAGAATTAAAAACTAAGTACCCCTGTCTCCGCCAATAATGCTGAAGTATTATTGACTGCGACTATCCCCCTGAATTCAGGGGGATAGTCGGAACTTGCAAACGCTTGCGGTTGAAAGTGGAGACAGGGGGTATCTACAAAATGCGTATCCCCACTACCAACCCCGTCTTGCTGATTGATTGACTTGGGCGTAACTTTGCCCCCATGCGAAAAAATCAAAAATACAGCAAAGAAGAGATGTACCTTGCCATTGAGCAGTGGCAGGAAAGTGGGTTAAGCCAGATT
>JAJRSD010000069.1 GCA_024278975.1 Bacteroidota bacterium | reverse complement strand
TTTACCCCTTCTATGTTGTAATCCAAATTTATAAGTTTCTTTTTTATTCATATTCAAGTATTTATAATTTTATTTTTTTGACTTCGGGCAATATTGAGCCCTGAGGTCTTCTCCTCTTGGTAAAGTATTACTGGGTTCGATACCCAGTAATACTTTTAAAACCTTCGGTATAAAATATCGCCGTCGGTTTCCCTCTTGGTAGATTAAGCAAGCTATAAAAACATCCTTCTATCAACAGACTTTCGAGAAAGCTGCAATTCAGTAGTTTAATTTATTATAGTGGAAAGCTGTGGCCTTTGCCAAACGGACATTGGGTTACCCCAAGCCGCAACGGATAAATAACAGTCTTTCCGGTTGTTGAATGTTTTTTAAGCTGCTTTTATTTTTATACAACTGCACAAACATATTCAGTTCCATTTTTCATTACATATCTTATTCTGTTTAATAATTTTTTAGCTATTCGAACTATGGCGTTATTCTTTTTCATACGTTGATTAAGTTCGCTAAACCGTAACAATAATGCAGGGTCATGTTTTATTGCAATCCAGGAACATTCGATTATTACATTTCGCAAGTGATTGTTAGACCTTGGTGTTATGCCCCGAATGACTTCATTCTCTCCGGACGAGTGAGTAGAAGGAATCAGCCCCACGTAAGAACAAAATGTATCAAGACTTTTAAATCTGGTTATATCTTCCAGTTCAGAAAGGAAAGTTACAGCAGATATAGGTCCAATACCAGGAATACTCATTAGTAATTTTAACTTTATTGAATACGGACCTTCTTCTGCCATCGACCGCAAGGTTCGGTTGATTTCCAATAATTGACTCCTTAAATGATGAACATTTTCAAGTGTTTTTTTTAGTACCATATTACCGGCATCAGTAGATAACCGAACTGTGGACAGCCATTGAGTAAATCTGCCTGACCAATATTTTGATGATACCTCAAGTTCACGGGGAATTGAAATTCCGTTAAAATACAAATAGGATTTTATTCGTATCTTATTACGGCTTATCTCTTTAACCGTAGTCTTGCGAAACCTTACCAGACCACGAATCTCAACAGTACTTATTTTGGGAATATAAATTCCTGTTAATTCTCCGCTTCTTAATGATTTAGCTAACTTCATACTGTCCCTACCATCGTCTTTCTGCTTGCGTTCTTTATCTGTGGTCGGGATATCGGCTGCGTTAACAATAATATTATGAATTCCTTCTGATTCTAGTTCTCGATGAACGCTGTAACCACAAAAACCAGATTCGTAAACAGAATAATATTCCCCTTTTGGAAAATGTTTACGCAAATAGCGTCCCAATTCTGAAGCACTCGCATTTTGACTGAATTTACGAAAAAATATATTTTCTAATAATATTGTCACTGTCCATCTTTTTAAATGTACATCAATTCCTACATAAATTTTTTGTCCCTTAAAACTTAATGTTTTAACTTGAGTTTTCATAAGTCTTCTTTTTTTAGTGAATAAATAATACTATCATATTAAAATTACTAAATTTTGAAGACTTATGCTTTTACAAACATACTGCCTTTGCCTATCGGCACTTCCCCTCAAGGAGGGGAAGCAGCTCCAAGCAAACGTTGGAGCAAACTTCGAAATAGTGCTGAATTGTGCTGCAAGCTTTCTCCCCTTAAAAGGGGAGATGTCGACAGACAGAGGGGTAGAGCAATAGGTAATTATACGGATAGTCATTAAACATAATAACTATACCTAACTTTCTTATGTATTAAATATTTTATATATTTGTGTATGCAAAAAAACAATTTGTACAAAGGCAGTCTTTCAACCATTATTTTGTCGCTGTTAAAAGAGCAAGGCAAAATGTACGGCTACAAAATAACGCGCGAAGTTGAAAAAATAACTTCGGGGCAAATGGTAATTACCGAAGGCGCACTTTACCCAACACTACACAAATTAGAAGCAAAAGGCTTATTAAGTGTTGAAATTAAAAAGGTAAACAACCGTGTTCGGAAGTACTATTTTATTACCGAAAAAGGGAAAAAAGAGACAGTTAATTTACTGAGAGAGATGAAGTCATTCATAGAAAATATGGAAATAATATTAAATCCAAAACTGGCTTAAAATGAACCGAAAAATTACAGAAGAAGAAACCAAACAACTATTTTTATTTTGCCGAAAAAGATATGTCTATCACTACGATTTACAAATAGAATTGGTTGACCATCTTGCCTCGGCAATTGAGGAGCAATGGAAAACAGATTCGGAATTAACTTTTAACGAAGCTCTTAAAAAGTCGTTTGCAAAGTTTGGAATTTATGGTTTTAGCAAAATAAAAAAGCAAAAAGAGAAAGAACTACGACGAAAATATAATAGATTGCTATGGAAATATTTTCTTGAATTTTATAAGTTGCCAAAAGTAATTATGACGTTTGCATTTACATTAGGACTGTTTCTTCTATTTCAAACATCAATCAAATCCAGTTGGATTATTTTAACTTACTTTTTATTAATCCTAATCTTTATTGTTTATTACTATTTCAATTTTACACGTAACGATTATAAGATAAAACTAAAACCAGGGAAAAGTTTTATCTTAATTAATTATTTAAAATCAATTCAGATATCAATAATTTTCTTAGCTCAATTTCCATTACAGAGTTTAACTTTTTACAATTTGTTTGAGAAACATAGCTACAACCAATGGATTATGTTTACAATTTCATTTTTTATGGTTGCATTCAGTATTTTGTTATACGGACAATTCTTCTTCATTCCTAAAAAAATAAAAGAACACTTTATGGAACACTTTGCCGAATTTGCAGTATAACAATATTCAAACAAAACATACTAATTTGACAATTCTCATTACTAAATACAAACATCTCACTACTAAAATATGAAACGTAACCTTTTTTACTTCGCATGGCGCGAACTCACACGGTCGGCAAACCTGCGAAAAAACAGGGCAGCAAAAGGAGTCCTTATTTTTCTTGCTATCTATTTTTCGGCAGTTGCTCTTTTTATGGGTTTACAATTAAGCGAAAAACTTATTGAAACAAACCCCGACAATCAAATCGCAGCATTCAACTCGCTAATTTTTATTTATGTTGGTTTCGATTTGGTGCTTCGGGTTATGATGCAAAATCTGCCAACTTTCGGGTTTCAGCCATTTCTTATAATTCCTGTAAAACGGAAACGTATTGCAAAATATATGCTCAACAAATCGTTGTTGCACTTTTTTAATTTTCTGCCACTGCTTTTAATTTTACCATTCGCGTTAAGAGCGGCGGTTAATGTATTAGAAACACCAAACTTAATTGCATGGTTCGCATCGCTTATTTTTATGATTTTTGTAAATCATTTTCTCGCAATTTATATAAAGTGGCGCACCAACGAATCGAACTATTTTTTCTACGGATTTCTATCTGTGGCAGCCGCTATTTTTGCAATTAACTACTTTGGTATTTTCGATTTTGTGATAACATTCGGAAAACTTTTCGACCTAGTTGTACAGTATCCCGCAGTAGTTGTAATTTTCCCTCTAACAATTACCGCACTCTATATTCTGAATCGCAATTATCTCTACAATCGGTTCTATATCGACGAACTTTCGCAAAAGAAAAAGGAGGGCAGCACATACGATTTTTCGTGGCTCAATCAAATTGGCGAATATGGTAAAATGCTGTCGTTGGAGGTAAAAATGATTACCCGTAACAAACGCCCGCGAACCACAGCGATTATGTCGGTGCTTTTTATTTTTTACGGATTAATGATTTATAAAGATTACAATGCCGATACTCCGGAGGTTATTCTTGTACTTGGCGGAATGTTTATGACCGGCATTTTTGGAATGATGTACGGACAGTTTTTCCCGGCGTGGCACAGCAGATACTACCCACTTTTAATGGCACAAAATGTTAGAATGAAACAGATTTTACAATCGGCATTTTTTCTGATGGCAGTAACTAATATCATATTTTATCTGCTGTCGCTGGGGTACATGTATATCACGCCAAAAGTTTTATACATACATTTTGTGGTGATGCTTTATAATATTGGTGTAAATACGTTTGTAATTTTTGCACTCGGGTTAACCAGCCGAAAATCAATCGACCTCGAACAAAAAGCCATGTTTAATTATCAGGGAATGGGAGCTTCGCAGTGGCTGATTACCTTTCCCATTTTGTTTGGTCCACTTGCCGTTTATGGAGTAATTACACTCCTTTTTGGGAATATTGTTGCGTACATTGTTCTCGGTGCACTCGGTTTAATAGGCATAGTTTTACACCCACGCCTCATCGACTATTTTACCAAACAATATTTAAAACGTAAACATAAAATGGTTGCTGCTTATAAAGCAACTTAGAGCCTCCCCGAACTCCTCCAAAGGAGGGGGCTAAAACTAATAAATGAATAAAATAACAGTCAATGAACAGGTGTTCTCTAAAAATTCAAATATCAAGGCTTTCAGATTTTTTAAGGCTCAATTTTACTTTTGTAAATGAGTGTCTTAAAAAAATAGAGTAACGCAGAGATTTGGATTTTTAGAGGTTACCGTAAAAATTAATAAAATGATACAAACAATTAACTTACAAAAAACATACAACGGAACAACTGTTCTCGACCTTCCGGAATTGAAAATAGAGAGTGGCGAAGTTTTTGGATTAGTAGGAAATAACGGTGCGGGCAAAACAACATTCCTTTCGTTGATACTCGATTTAATTCGTGCAACGCGAGGTAAGGTTTTGGTGAACGAGATTGCGGTGGCTAAATCGGAGGAGTGGAAAGAGATAACCGGAGCTTACATCGACGAGAGTTTTACGATTGGCTATTTAACACCCGACGAATATTTTAGTTTTATTGGCGAATTGCGCGGGATGAATAAAACCGATGTGTCGGAATTTTTAAAAGATTTTGAGGAGTTTTTTAACGATGAGATTGTAGGTAAAAAGAAATATATCCGCGACCTATCCAAAGGAAACCAGAAAAAAGTGGGTGTTGTGGGTGCATTAATGGGAAAACCCGGGCTGGTAATTCTCGACGAACCATTTGCAAATCTCG
This sequence comes from Bacteroidota bacterium, assembly GCA_024278975.1. Lineage (GTDB taxonomy): Bacteria > Bacteroidota > Bacteroidia > Bacteroidales > Prolixibacteraceae > Draconibacterium. Next base: position 48,891 of record JAJRSD010000069.1, on the reverse strand, counting down.
ACCCCTCGTCGCAATTTAAACTGCGTCAGATAATTAAAGAGTTTGCTGCAAATCAGAAAAATACGTTTATTATTTCGAGCCACAACCTCGACAATATCACCGATGTTTGCCAGCGAATTGTAATCCTCGAAAAAGGGAAAGTGGTAAAAGACGTTCAGAAAACAGAATCTACACTATCTGATTTAGAGGAGTTTTTTACGGGTGTAAAAGTGGAAGATTCGTTTCTTGATGAGTTGTAGATTAACTATACAGTTTTAAAATTTCGTATAATTATTGAGTAGCTATTATTTTTTTGTAATTTTAGATAAAAATTCAACGTCAATTATTCACAATGGAAAATCAAGAAGAAATTGCAAAACAGGCATATTCAAAAATGGCTCGGTTGTGTAGCCGCTCGGAGCAGTGTTCAGCCGATATCAGAAAAAAGATAATTGTTTTTGAATTGGTTAGCGAAGTAGTTGATGATATTATTGAAAAGCTAAAATCAGAAAAATATCTCGATGACAAAAGATATGTAAAAGCATATATTGCCGATAAATTCAGAATTAATAAATGGGGCAAAATTAAGATGCGTCATTACCTGAAAATGAAAGGACTACCGGAAGATATCATACGAAAAGAATTAGAAGATATTAATGAAGAAAAGTACAAAGCCGTTTTAATTAAAACAATGAAAACCAAAGCTAAAACCATCAAGAAAAAAAACAGATTCGAAAAAATGGGACAAATAATCCGCTTTGCACAAACCCGTGGTTTCGAACCGGAATTAATACACCGGTATATGAATTCTGTATTGGAGTAAAAAATCTTACTACATTTGCCATTCAACAAAAAATAGATTTAATGATTTTAAAAGACCAGATAAATAAACTTCTGGAACGCCGGGACGCGTTGAGGAGGCATCTTTGACTACGATGCAAAAATAATTCAACTACAAGAGGAGGAACTAAAAACTCAGGACCCCGAATTCTGGAACAATTCGAAAGAGGCCGAAACCCAAATGAAAGTTATCCGCACCATAAAAGCGTGGACAAATGGTTTCGAAAAAATGAATGAGCAGATTGAAGACTTTCTGGTTTTATATGAATTTTTCGAAGCCAAAGAAGCCACCGAAACAGAGGTTGACCAATCGTATGCCGAGGTTATTGAAACCGTTGAGGAGCTGGAAGCAAAAAATATGCTTCGTAACGAAGAGGATAAACTTGGCGCAGTTTTAAAAATTAATGCCGGTGCTGGCGGAACGGAAAGCAACGACTGGGCTGAAATGCTTTTTAGAATGTACTCGCGCTGGGTAGAAAAAAATGGCTACAAACTTAAAATTGCCGATATGCAAGCCGGCGACGAAGTGGGCATAAAAAGCTGTACCATAGAAATTGAAGGCGATTTTGCTTACGGTTATCTAAAGAGCGAAAACGGGGTTCACCGCCTTGTTCGGCTGTCGCCATTTAATGCGCAAAACAAACGAATGACCTCGTTTACATCGGTTTATGTTGCACCCCTAATCGATGATACAATAAATATTGAAGTTAACCCGGCAGATATTACATGGGACACATTCCGCAGTGGTGGCGCCGGCGGGCAAAATGTAAATAAAGTTGAAACCGGAGTTCGGTTGCGACACGCCCCATCCGGAATAATTATTGAAAACACCGAAAGTCGCTCGCAACTCGGAAATAAAGAGAATGCACTGCGCCTGTTAAAATCGCAACTCTACGAAATTGAACTACGAAAACGTAGCGAAAAAACCAATGCCATCGAATCACAAAAAAAGAAAATTGAATGGGGTTCACAAATACGTTCGTATGTATTACAACCCTACAAAATGGTTAAAGATGTACGCACCGGATACGAAACCGGAAATGTAAATGCTGTTCTCGATGGCGAGTTAGATGGGTTTATAAAAGCTTATTTAATGGAGTTTGGTGGAGAGTGAGGAAAAAATGTGATTGGTGGTGATTGGTGGTGATTGGTAGTGATTGGTAGTGATTAATTGAAAATAAAGAGATGCAACTAATCTCTACAAATCACAATAAATAACCACGATCTTCTCTTTCCTATTCCTTAATATTTTGAAATATCGTACTCTTTTCTGATATTAGGGAAAAATAATAAATAACAGTTTATGTTTTCAGGGCAAGATTTTATAAATCGCGAAATAAGTTGGCTCTCATTTAACGAGCGTGTTTTACAGGAAGCTGAAGATATTAATACTCCGCTTTTCGAAAGAATTCGTTTTATCGGAATATTCTCGAACAACCTCGATGAGTTTTTCAGGGTTCGGGTAGCCACAGTTCGGCGTATGGTTGACTTGGGAAAAGACAAGGAGAACCTGCTGGGAAACTATGCACCAAAAGAGTTGTTCGAAAAAATTTTGGAAATTGTAAATGTTCATCAGGAAAAAGTTCAGTCAATTTTTTCAGATATTTTTAAAGAACTGAAAGAGAATAATATCTTCATTTTAAAGGAGACTGATCTTAATCACCAACAAGGAGTTTTTGTAAAAAAATACTTCTACAATAAAGTCCTGCCCAATCTGGTTCCGATAATGTTGCACAAAAAAACTAAATTTCCATATCTGCGCGACCGTTCGGTTTATCTTGCTGTAAAGCTTTCAAAAAAATCAGAGCCTGAAAAAATTGCATATTCACTTATTCGAATTCCCAGTAAATCAGTTCACCGTTTTCTTGTTCTGCCAAAAACCGGAAAAGAAAAATATGTAATGATTCTTGATGATGTGATAAGATACTGTTTAAACGACCTTTTTTTCTATTTCGATTACGACACCTACGAAGCGCATACACTAAAAGTTACACGAGATGCCGAGCTGGATATTGACGATGATATATCGAAAAGTTTTATGGAAAAGATGAGTAGCAGCCTGAAAAAAAGGAAAATTGGAAAGCCGGTTTATCTTATCTACGACCGCGAGATGCCCGAGGATATAAAAGGTTTTATTTTGAAAAAGATGAGACTGGATACAGAAAAAAATAATGTTCCCGGAGGCCGATATCATAACAATCGAGATTTTATGGACTTCCCAAAAATAGGGAAGAAAAAACATTATTATCCGAAACTACCGCCATTCAGGCATAAAGATTTATATCAGCACAAAAGTATTTTAAACGTATTGCGGCGAAAAGATGTGATGTTGCATTTTCCTTATCAAACATTTAATCATTTTCTCGATCTATTACGCGAAGCCGCCATCGACCCGCAGGTAAAAGAGATTGGCATTACAATCTACCGGGTTGCATTCTCTTCTAAAGTTGTAAACGCACTTTTAAATGCTATCAGAAATGGAAAAGCTGTTACTGTTGTAATCGAGTTGCAGGCGCGATTCGACGAGGAAGCCAATATTTACTGGTCGAATAAATTGCAGGAAGAGGGTGCCACTGTTATTAATGGTGTGCCCGGAATGAAGGTGCACAGCAAACTAACCTGGATAAAACGCAAGGAAAATGGAGGGTTTCGGAACTATGCATATATTGGCACCGGTAATTTTCATGAAGGTACTGCAGGTGTTTATGCCGACGATGGATTGATGACTTCTGACCCACGAATTGCCGATGAAGTAGAAAATGTATTTGGATTTTTCAAACACAATTATCGTCATTTCGATTATAAACATCTGGTTGTGAGCCCGTTTATAATGCGCGACACCTTTACTAAAAATATAGATCGCGAAATTGAGTTGGCAAAAATGGGCAAAAAAGCGTGTATGACTCTTAAAATGAATAGCTTAATCGACCCAAAAATGATGCGTAAGATTTATGAAGCAGATGAGGCAGGAGTAAAAATTACCCTTATTATTCGTGGAATTTTTGGAATGAAGGTTGGGCAAAAAAACCTTGGAGAAAATATTACTGCAATTAGTATCGTCGATAAATATCTGGAGCACTCGCGTATTTTTCTTTTTGGGAACGATGGTGATGAAAAAATGTACATCTCGTCGGCCGACTGGATGCCACGCAACCTGAATCGCCGTATCGAAATTGCATGTCCCATTTATGATCCGGAGATTCGTGCCGAACTAAAAAAGATGCTAACTATTCAGTTAAAAGACAATACGAAAGCACGTATTTTAGACCCTGAATTAAAAAACAGATATAATATTGGGGATGAAAATAAATATCGCGCACAGGAAGATTATTACAATTTTATAAAAAATAAACATCATATTATTATGGAAATATATCACAATCCACGCTGCTCAAAAAGCAGGGCAGGTTTACAATACATCGAAGAAAAAGGTTACGATGTTGAGATTAGAAAGTATCTGACCGATGGAATTTCAAAGGAAAAGTTAAAAGAGATAATTGCAAAAACCGGCAAAAAAACTTTTGATTTTGTGCGTACTCAGGAAGCTGATTATAAAGCAAATTTCAGAGGAAAAGATTTTTCTGATGATGAGTGGATTACAATTCTGTCAGAAAATCCAAAGTTGTTACAACGTCCGATTGTGGTAAACGGCGACAAAGCGGTACTTGCAAACCCGCCCGAAAATATTGAGCAAATTATTTAGTAACTATTCTGAAACTAAATAGCTTTTCGGGTTGAGCAGATCTAACTCACTCGCTAATATAAAATCCTCGCCTTTATTGTGTGAGGTATTTTTTTAAGTTCCTTGATTATAATTTTACTTAAATCACTTTCAGTATCAACAATTACATAACCAATATCGGTATCGGTTTGCAGAAACTGTGATGCAATATTGATACTCTTTTCAGTAAAAACAGAATTTATATCGTTTAACAATCCCGGCATATTTTTATGAATATGTAAAAATCGCTGTTTGTTCTGATTGGGCTGCAACGATATTTGCGGGAAATTGACAGTTCCAACAGTTGAGCCATTATCGCTGTAACGAATTAGCTTCTCGGTAACTTCAGACCCTATATTTTCCTGTGCTTCCGAAGTACTTCCGCCAATGTGTGGAGTTAAAATTACATTGTCAAACTCCTGAAGAACCGAAATAAATTCTTCATCGTTTGAAGCTGGCTCCTTCGGAAATACATCGGCTGCAGCTCCCGCTAAATGACCACTTTTTAATGCTTCGGCAAGCGCAAAATAATCGACAACCGAACCTCTCGATGCATTTATAAGAATTGAGCCGGGGTTCATTTCGCTAAGCTGCTTTGTAGAAATCATATTTGCAGTTAACTCTGTTTCGGGAACATGCAAAGTAACCACATCAGAAATGCGGAGAAGCTCCTCCATTGAATTACAAACTGTTGCCATTCCTAAACTTAGCATCTTTTCAACATCATAATAATGCACTTTCATTCCTAGCGATTCGGCAAGAATAGAAACCTGCGACCCAATATGACCGTAGCCAATAATTCCAAGTATTTTACCACGTACCTCATAAGAATTCCTGGCCGCCTTTAGCCAGCCACCTTTATGTGCTGCTGCATTTTTTGCAGGCACTTCGCGCATTAGCATTATTATCTCGGCAATTACAAGTTCGGCAACCGACCGGGTGTTGGAAAATGGTGCATTAAAAACAGGAATCCCAAGCTGTTTGGCTGTCATTAAATCAACCTGATTGGTGCCAATACTATAACATCCCACAGCAAAAAGTTTTTTTGTAAAAAAAAAGCATTATTTTATACTGATAGAAAGAAGTCGACTATTTTAAAAAACTTAAGGTTACGGCTAACTCAATTTTTCAGTCAATCTTAACATCTCCCATTTGGGCGAAACATTTTCGTAAAGAATTTTATAAACTGCCTCCGAAATAGGCATATCAACTTTATATTTTTTATTGATTTCGTGAATTGAAAGTGCAGCAAAATAACCTTCGGCAACCATGTTCATCTCTATTTTTACTGTTTGAACTGAGTATCCTTTTCCTATCATTGTCCCAAACATCCGGTTACGGCTAAATTGCGAATAGGCAGTTACTAAAAGGTCGCCCAGATAGGTTGAGCTTTTTATATCGCGGGTAATCGGATGCACCGTATCAACAAAACGTTTCATCTCCTGAATGGCATTAGAAATAAGCACCGCATGAAAATTATCGCCGTATCGCAAACCATGAGAAATTCCGCTTGCAATGGCAAAAATATTTTTTATAACCGAAGTGTATTCTGTACCCCAAATATCATCCGAAACACTTGTGTATATATAATCGCATTTAATTAATGCTGCAAAACTTTCTGCTTTCTCCTCATCCAAACTGGCAATTGTTAAATACGACAATCGTTCGAGAGCCACCTCTTCTGCATGGCACGGACCGGCAATTACACCCATCATATCAAACGGAACATTAAAATGTCGATTCAGGTATTCAACAACCAAAAGGTTTTCATCAGAAACAATTCCTTTAATCCCCGACAAAATATACTTTTTACTGATGTCGGTTTTTAAATTTTTCATGATAACAGGCAAATACGCCGATGGAATCGCCAACACCAGAATATCAGACTCTTCGGTAATTTTGTCGATGTCGTTATAAAAACTGATACGGTCGGTATCGAACTCTACACTCCGCAAATACCGCGGATTATTTTTATACTTTTCGAATTGCTCAACAGTCTCCGGCTTCCTGAAAAACCAGTTGATATGTTCAACATTTTCCAGTAACATTTTAGCAACCGCAGTTGCCCAACTCCCACTTCCTATTACTGCTACTTTATTTGTTTTGATATTCATAATCTGTTATTTCGCGCGGCTAATTTAAAAATATTTTTTACGGGTTCTACAAGTTTTTGACTCAAACTTTAAACACAGACAATACTAAATATCCTGTTTCTCAAATTAACTTTTGTTTATACTCAAGCAATATTTTTTTTTCGTATAAGTATTTCCTGTAGGAAACACACCATTCCAAAAAAAAATACTTTGTTCAAAAGTATTCGAAAATCTAAAATAATATTGTACATTTCAGTGTGAAAAAAAAATTAACTATTATGAAAAAATATATCATGTCGCTCGATGCCGGAACAACCAGCAACCGGGCAATTCTCTTTAATCATTCAGGCGAAATTATTGGCTCAGCTCAACAAGAATTTAAACAAATTTACCCGCAAGCCGGCTGGGTCGAACATAATCCGATGACCATTTGGGAATCTCAACTTAAAGTTGCTCAAGATATAATTAAACAAACTGGAATTTCGGCATCGCAAATTGCAGGAATTGGAATTACAAATCAACGCGAGACTACCATAATCTGGAACAGGGAAACCGGCGAACCAATTTACAATGCAGTTGTTTGGCAAGACCGCCGAACAGCTGAGTTTTGCGATGAGCTAAAAGAGAAAGGGCTGGAAAAAACCATCACTGAAAAAACCGGATTGGTTCTCGATGCATATTTTTCGGGAACAAAAATAAAATGGATTCTCGATAAAGTTGAGGGTGCACGCGATTTGGCAAAAGCGGGAAAACTTGCTTTTGGCACGGTTGACACCTGGTTAATCTGGAAACTAACAAACGGAAATGTACATGTTACCGATGTTAGTAATGCAAGTCGTACATTAATTTACAACATAAAAACACTAAGCTGGGATGATGAATTATTAAGTTTGATAGATGTTCCAAAAGAAATTCTGCCCGAAGTAAAATCGAGTAGCGAGATTTACGGCACAACATCAAATGAATTATTTGGAGTTGAAATACCCATCTCCGGAATTGCCGGCGACCAGCAGGCAGCACTGTTCGGGCAAATGTGTATAGAAGACGGAATGGTGAAAAACACTTATGGAACCGGCTGTTTTGTAGTAATGAATACCGGTGAAAAACCCATCGTTTCGAAAAACAGATTGTTAACTACAATTGGGTGGCAGATTAATGGAAAAGTTATCTACGCACTCGAAGGCAGTATTTTTATGGGAGGTGCAGTTGTTCAGTGGTTGCGCGACCAACTGGGAATTATCAATTCATCGTCAGAAATTGAAGCACTGGCACTGGAAGTGGAAAATAATGGTGGAGTTTCGTTTGCGCAAGGATTTGTGGGACTTGGCGCACCGCACTGGGATCAATATGCAACCGGTGCGATAATTGGATTGAGCCGCAGTACAGGGAAAGCACACATTGCTCGGGCAGCTCTCGAAGCAATTGCTTTTCGCTCGATGGAAGTTATTGAAACTATGGTAAAAGATTCGGGAATAGAATTAAACGAGCTGCGTGTTGACGGAGGTGCATCGGTAAATAATTTACTTATGCAAATTCAGGCAGATTGTATAAATACTCAAGTTGTTCGACCAAAGGTTACTGAAACAACTGCACTTGGTGCTGCATACTTTGCAGGTTTAGCAACCGGATTCTGGAAAAATATTGATGAAATAAAACTTCAATGGCACGTTGATAAAAAGTTTGAGCCGATTGCTGATAATTCTGAAATTCAAAAAGTAATTTCGCATTGGAAAAGGGCAGTGGAACGTAGTAAAAACTGGTACGATTCAGAGTAATAAATTTAAAGCAGATTTATTAATAAACAACACTTAAAAATCAATAAAAATGAACAGAGTTTCCGTTCTAAAAAAAATCAGCAAAAAAAACAGAGAGTGGGATATTGTAATAATTGGTGGTGGCGCAACGGGGTTGGGTTGCGCGGTTGACGCGGCTTCTCGCGGATATAAAACTCTTTTGATCGAACAAGTCGATTTCTCGAAAGGAACATCGAGCCGAAGTACAAAGTTGGTTCACGGCGGAGTCCGCTATCTTCAGCAAGGCGATATTTCGTTGGTTTTCGAGGCATTAAAAGAGCGCGGGCTGATGTTTAAAAATGCTCCTCATTTGGTAACAAATCAATCATTTATTATTCCAACTTACGATTTCTGGGGTGGTCCGTTTTATACTGTCGGGTTAAAAGTTTACGACTTTATGGCCGGCAAACTTGGGTTGGGGCCATCAATGCATCTTTCGCGCGAAGAGGCAATTGAAGCACTACCAACGGTTGAAAAGGACGGATTAACAGGGGGCGTTATTTATCATGATGGACAATTTGACGATTCGAGAATGGCAATTAGTTTAGCGCAAACCGCCATTGATTATGGTGCAACAGTGATGAATTATTGCAAGGTTACCGGGTTAATAAAAAAGGATGAGCTAATTTGCGGAGTAAATGCCGTTGATCAGGAATCGAACAAAGAGTATTCAATAAAATCGAAAGTGGTTATTAATGCAACCGGAGTTTTTGCCGATGAAATTATTCAGTTTGATGAACCCGGAAAAAAAGATTTGATAACTCCAAGTCAGGGAGTTCACATCGTTTTAGATAAATCTTTTTTAGATAACAAAAATGCAATCATGGTTCCACATACTTCCGACGGACGAGTTATGTTTGCCGTTCCGTGGCACAACCATGTTATTGTGGGTACAACAGATACTTTAATAGAAAATCATTCGCTCGAACCGATAGCACTTGAAGAGGAGATTAACTTTCTGCTTGAAACTTCCGGTCAATATTTGGTAAAACAACCCACCCGAAAAGATGTGTTGAGCATATTTGCAGGGTTGCGTCCATTGGCAAAACCTGAGGATGATGGAAAAGCCACCAAAGAAATTTCGCGAAGCCATAAAATATTAATTTCGATAGCGGGATTGATTACAATTATTGGCGGCAAATGGACAACCTACCGAAAAATGGCAGAAGATACTATTGAAAAAGCAATAATGCTGGGAGGGTTACCCGAACGGAATTGCATAACACAACATCTGCCAATCCATGGGTTCCGAATGGATATCGACCCTGTTACAGATTCGATGGCAGCATACGGTTTAGACAAAGAAAAAATTATCGCTATTGGAGAAGATGAGCCGGAATTAGCAGGTTTTTTAAGCGAAAAATTGCATATTTACAAATCGCAGGTTGCGTGGGCGGTACGTAAAGAGATGGCGAGAACTGTCGAAGATGTTTTGGCTCGCCGAACAAGGGCACTGTTTCTCGATGCCAGAGAGAGTTTGAGGATTGCTCCCGAAGTTGCGAAAATTATGGCGAAAGAGTTGGGGCAAGACAAAGATTGGGAAATTACTCAATTAAAAACTTATAAAGAGATAGCTAAAAATTACTATTTCGATAAATAAAAACCAAAATTTATGTTAGAACTATTTGGCGAATTTCTCGGAACATTTATTCTTATTTTACTCGGAAACGGTGTTGTTGCAAATGTAAATTTAGACAAAACATACAGCAACGGTGCCGGCTGGATTGTGATAACCGCCGGTTGGGCAATGGCAGTTTTTGTTGCAGTGGTGGCAACAGCAGATTTAAGTGGTGCGCATATTAATCCCGCCGTAACTATCGGATTAGCCTTTGCCGGATTATTTGAGTGGGCAAAAGTAGTCCCTTTTATAATCGCTCAAATGTTAGGTGCAATGGTGGGTGCATCTTTTGTTTACCTCTTTTTTCTGAATCACTTTAAAATTACAACCGCCCCGGGTGCAAAAAAAGCGTGCTTTTGTACTGCTCCTGCAATAAGAGATTTCAAAAGCAATTTCTTTTCTGAAGTGGTTGGAACATTTGTATTAATACTTGCCGTTTTACTAATAACCTTACCACAATTAGAGTACGTAAGTTTGGGAAGCTCAAAAGTCGGACTTGGCTCGCTTGGTGCAATGCCGGTTGCGTTGGTAGTTTTTTCAATTGGGATGAGTTTAGGCGGAACTACAGGTTATGCAATTAATCCGGCTCGCGATATAGGTCCTCGGATTGTACATACTCTACTTCCTCTGAAAAATAAAGATAATAATGATTGGGGTTATTCTTGGATTCCGATAATCGGACCGATTGTGGGAGCAGGGTTGGCTGCTTTGGTTTATCTGTTTATTAATAGTTTAGTATAGTTTTAAATGACTATCCATATAATTACCTATTGCTCTACCCCTCTGTCTGTCGACATCTTCCGTCAGCTGACGGGGAGAAAGCTCGCAACACAGTTCATAGTTTTTCGATGTTTGCTCCAACGTTTGCTGGGAGCTGCTTCCCCTCAACGAGGGGAATTGCCGATAGACGAAAGGGTAAAGTGTTAGGTATAAATACGGATAATCATTTAGTTTTATTAGCTCAAAATTTAATTCAAATGAAAATGAAAAAATTTCTAAAAATTGTTGCAATTGTAATCGCAGTTTTAATTGTGAGTGTTCTGGGATATACTTATATCGCCTTCAATTCCTATTCACCTGCCGATCCCGATGTGGAGATTAACCAAACTGTACAACAATACTTTCATAATTCGTATATCGATAACAGAAATGCGTTTAAAGTTCAGGCAAATAAAATACAAACAAAATTTGACAGTGTACAACTATTTTCGCGAAATGTGCCCAGTAAAATAGATAACAATTTAACAATCGATTTTTGTTATATACCTGCTCAAAATAAGGCTGAAAAATTAATAATAATTACTTCGGGCACACACGGTGTTGAAGGATATGTTGGAAGTGCAGTTCAGCAAATGTTTATGAATGAAATTTTAACAGACGAGATGTTAGACGATGTTGGCGTTTTATTGGTACACAGCGTAAATCCGTTTGGCTTTAAATACTCGCGCCGGGTAACCGAAAATAATGTCGATTTTAACAGAAATTGCGATACCGAACAAACACTGTTTTCATCTGAAAACGAGGGTTACGGAAAACTTATTGGAATGCTGAATCCCGAGGGAAAAGTAAATTCAGCAAGTTTAAAAAATAGGTTTTTCATGCTGGTTGCCATTAATCAATTAGTAAGAAAGTCGATGGCAAGTCTGCGTCAGGCAATTTTACAAGGACAGTACGAATATCCCAGGGGATTATATTTTGGAGGAACCGATTTTGAACCCCAAATTGAAATTTTAGGAGCTGTTTTTAAAGAGTATGCAACAGATTACGAAACAGTTTTTAATATCGACTTACACACCGGTTACGGAAGCCGTGGCGAAGCACATCTTTTTCCAAACCCTATTGACGATAAAAAAATAAAATTGGGGTTAGAAAATATCTTTAAAGGATATGAAATTAACTGGGGCGACTCTGACGATTTTTATATTATTAATGGCTCGTTTACCGATTACATTGGTAAGTTGCTGGCAAATAAAACATACTACCCGATGGTGTTGGAATTTGGAACTTTAAATTCGCAATCAACAGTGGGGTCAATAAAATCTATTCATAATATGGTTTTAGAAAATCAAGGTGTTCAGCATGGTTTTAAAAGTGCAAAAGACAGTCTGAAGATTATGCACTCGTTTATGGAGATGTATAATCCTACATCCGAAAAATGGCGGACAAAAATTATGGACGATTCAGAAATTATGTTGAGGCGGGCAATGAAAAATTATGCGGATTTGTAGTTGAATTGTGGATGAAGAATGTTACAGGTTGAAAGGAAAAGTTTACAAGTTACAGAGTTACTGGTTGTATATTTCTTCCGCCTCCCGCCTCCCAACTTCCAACTTTTTTCTCTATTTCAAAAAATACGCAACAGCAATACCAAGGTAATTTCCAATTGCATAGCCGGCAATCCCTACAACCATTCCGGTTAAAATAATTTCGCGGTTTTTTAATGCACTGGCAACAACCGGCACAAATGGTGGCGAGCAAATAAGTGCAACACCCGATATTATAACTGTATCTGCATCTATTTTAAAAATACGGGCAATTAAAACATGTAAGAAATGCGACCCAAACATAACTAATCCAACATAGTAAAAAAGCGAAAACGATACATCGACAAGTTTACTAATATCTGCCATTGATGCAACTGTTATACAAAAAATGAGGATAAGATACATACCCAGTTGAAATGTTTTTTTAATCTCTTTTATTTTAGGGACAAACGAAAATGCAATTCCAAAACTGGTTATACATAAGATAATTACAGCAGATTGAATATCTTTTGGAAACAATAAGCTAATTGCAAAGCTAACTCCTAAAATTACAACCGAGAGCCCGAATGCACCAAATAATGGCAATATTGTTTTCTTTTTTAAAATACCGTCATAAGACTCAAATTCATCTTCCAGATTTAATTTACCTGTTTTAATTGTTTCATCATAATGAGAATTGTAAGCCGGTAAAACCCAACGGAAAACCCGCTGTGCAATTGAAAGTACAAAAACAAGATAGATAGCACCAAAGGTCATTTCGTAGGTATGTGTTAAAATATATAATTCTTGCGAAACTCCAAGTGCAGTTTTAATGGCCGCCATATTTGGAGTTCCTCCTGTATATATTCCAACCAACATTCCCGATACTTGCCAAATATCTTTTATACTTCCTTTGTATATCCAGTAACCAATAAAAATCATTATCAGCACCGATACCAATCCAATTAGCAACGAACCAAAAGCTGACTTGGCATTTTTAATCCACTTCTTTACATCCATAGAAAATAGAATAAGTGGCAATGAGAGAAGAATTGGGTACTTGGTTAGTGCATCTTGTAAAAACGAAATAGTATTTCGTGCTGCATCCTGCTCAGTTATTTGACCTGATGCTAAAAACTCTTTTATTTTGTTAAATGGAATATATACTAAATGTCCTAATAAATCTGTATATCCTGCTGATACTACCGGAAATAATCCAATATTTCCAACTACCAAACCAATGCCGTAACACACTAATACTGCACCAATTTTTTTTATAACTGCATATTTCCCTTCAAGAAAAATGATGATTGCCGGAAAAAAGATTGCAAGAAAAACGAGAACAAAAATGTTAGCATTCATAAATTCAATTTTTAATAACAACTAATAATCTATGCTTTGTCTCTGCATTCCAGAGTTTGAAATTAGTAACACACTAAATTTCACCCCATTTGGAATTGTTTTCTATTGTTTTCTTTTCTGGCTTAATAGAATATTAAGATGTAAAGATATTGCGATTAGTTAAAAATGCAAATTTTGCAAATAATAGTTTGTGAAGTTGTATAATTGAGTCGTATCGTTTTTCTTAAAATCATACGTAATTATTGCAGCTTATTTTTTCAACATTTTTCCAACTTCCAATAAAATTTTTACTGATTCTTCGGGAACAGTTCCATCTCCTTTCGGACCAATATTCAGTAAAAAATTTCCACCGGTAGAATTAATCTCATTCAACTTATTATACACTACATCAGCATTTTTCCAGTCAGAATCGTTCTTTTTAAAACCCCACGAATTATTCATTGTATAACAAGCTTCCCACCTGTATTTTACAGCTTCAGCCAAATGTTCTTGCTCGGGTGTACCAAAATCTTTTTTGAATATTTTTCGTTTTGCAACGCGGTTATTAATAATAATACTTGGTTTTAATTCACGAATGTATTGGTACAAATCTTCGCCCGAAGCCATATCCCACCAATAAACCCAATCACCATCGAACCATAAAATTTCAGTATCATAATTCTCTATCAATTCGCGAATCTGATTTTTCATATACGTTATATACTCTGCTTTTTTTCCCGATTTCATTCGTACATTTCCCCAGTGTCCCCAGCGGTCATCTCCGTCTATATTACGCTCTTGCGATGGGTGATGCCAGTCGATAATACTGTAATATGTACAAAATCTCAAGTCGTATTTTTTACATGCAGTGCTTAATTCGGCCAAAATATCGCGCCCTGCAAATGGGGTACTGGCAACATCGAAAGTTGTGTATTTGCTATCCCACAAACAAAATCCTTCGTGGTGTTTTGTTGTAATAACTATGTATTTCATTCCTGCTGCCTTTGCTGTTTTTGCAATAAAATCGGCATCAAAATTTTTAGGGTTAAATGTTGAAGTCAACATTGCATAAACCTGTGTCGGAATGTCGGCATTTGCCTGAATCCACTCAGCATACTCTTTATATATTTTGCCTTCCCACTCGCCACCCAACTGACTATACAATCCGAAATGTATAAACATTCCATACTTTGCATCATCAAACCATTTCATACGTTTTTCTGTGTCGGCTTGAGATTCGTTCAGATAATTAACTTGTGAATATATTGAAAAACTTAAAAGAGAGATGAGTAAAAAGAGTGTAATTCTTTTCATAAAGGTTGGTTTTATCTGAATAAAAAAAATCGGATATTTTATCCGGTTTGAAATATTTAACTTGCTTTTAGTCGCTGAATATTCGAACGATTTAATTTCCCCTCTGCATATTCTAAAGATACAAACAGATTATCAATTTTTTCTGATGGCGAATCGAACATCGCATCATTCATTATGCTTTCGCAAATCGAGCGTAATCCACGCGCACCCAATTTATATTCTATGGCTTTGTCAACAACATATTGTAATGCATCTTCCTCAAACTCAAGTGTAATCCCATCAATTTTAAACAGTTTTTTATACTGTTTAATAACCGAATTTTTTGGCTCGGTTAGAATATTACGCAATGTTTTTTTATCGAGCGGATCGAGGTAAGTAAGTACCGGCAACCGACCAATAATTTCGGGAATCAATCCAAACGATTTTAAATCCTGAGGTGAGATATATTGTAGCATATTCTCGCGTTCAATGCGGTCGGAATTTTTAGCTGCACTGTAGCCAATTACTTTTGTATTTAACCGGTTTGCAATTTTACGTTCGATACCATCGAAAGCTCCACCACATATAAAAAGAATATCTTTTGTATCGAGCGGAATAAGTTTTTGTTCCGGATGTTTTCGTCCTCCCTGCGGCGGTACATTTACAATAGATCCCTCCAAAAGTTTAAGTAATCCTTGCTGAACTCCTTCTCCCGAAACATCGCGGGTAATTGATGGATTATCGCCTTTACGGGCAATTTTATCAATCTCGTCGATAAATACGATTCCACGCTGGGCGGCTTCAACATTATAGTCGGCAGCTTGTAGCAAACGAGTTAGCAAACTTTCAATATCTTCGCCAACATAACCGGCTTCGGTTAAAATTGTAGCATCGACAATTGTAAACGGAACATGTAACATTTTCGCAATTGTACGTGCCAAAAGTGTTTTTCCTGTCCCTGTTTCACCAACTAAAATAATGTTTGATTTTTCAATTTCAGTCTCATCATCGTCAATACGTTGTGTAAGCCTTTTGTAGTGATTATAAACCGAAACTGCAAGAATCTTTTTTGCCTGATCTTGCCCAATAACATACTGGTCTACAAATCCTTTTATCTCTCGCGGTTTTAAAAGTTTAACTGAATTCAGATCGAATGAGTCATCCTTTTTAACTTCCTCTTTAATAATGGAGTATGCCTGCTCGGCGCAACGTTCGCAAATATGTCCGTCGATTCCTGCAATTAAGAGGTCAACGTTTTTTTTCTCCCGTCCGCAAAACGAACACTTATCCATGTTACTTTTTTTTGGCATTACTTATTATTTCGAACTAAAATTTCGTCAATCATACCATATTTCACAGCTTCTTCGGCTGTCATCCAGTGGTCGCGGTCAGAGTCTTTCTCAACTTTTTTAACCGTTTGTCCCGAATGATTGGCAATGATCTCGTAAAGTTCATTTTTAATCTTCATAATTTCGCGGGCAGTAATTTCAATGTCAGAGGCTTGCCCTTGCGCACCTCCCATCGGTTGATGAATCATTACTCTCGAATGTGTGAGTGCCGAACGTTTTCCCTTTGTTCCGGCAGTTAATAATACGGCTGCCATCGATGCTGCCATTCCGGTACAAATGGTTGCTACATCGGCAGAAATATATTGCATGGTATCGTAAATTCCCAAACCTGCATGAACCGAGCCTCCCGGAGAGTTAAAATAAATTTGAATCTCTTTTGTGGGGTCGGTTGACTCAAGAAAAAGTAGTTGTGCCTGAATAATATTGGCCACCGTATCGTCGATTGGTACGCCAAGAAAAATTATTCTGTCCATCATTAATCTCGAAAAAACATCCATTGAAGCAACGTTCAACTGGCGCTCCTCAATAATTGTTGGCGATATATAATTACCATATATCGATGTATAACGTTCCATTGTTACACTACTAATTCCGCTGTGTTTAACCGCGTATTTCTTAAATTCGTTGTGATTTTCCATTTTATAAACTGATATAAAAAAAAGTAACTTTGTAAAGTTCGTTATTAAAAACAAACCACAAAGTTACAAAAATTTTATTGCTGCCTCATTCAACAAAATATTTCTTTCGGAAACCTATAAAAATGATATTACTTCATCATTTCGTCAAACTCCTTCTGACTAATCTCTTTCTCCTGAATAGTTACTTTTTCTCTGACAACAGCAATTACTTTATCTTCGTATAGCTTTTTGTAGATACGCTCTTTCTCTTCAGGTTTTTCAAGAATTACTTTTGCAAAAGATTCTAATTGCTCATCGGGAATATCGTAAATTCCGTACTGATTATATTGTGCACGTGCCATTTGTTTGGCAAATTCGCCTGTCTCTTCTTCGGTAACTTTTATTTCGTTGTCTTTGGCAATGTCATCTTTAATTAGCTGCCATTGCAAATCTTTAATAAAGAAGTCGAATTCGGCTTCAACTTGTTCAACAGTTAATTCTTTGTTAACTGCAATTAACCAACGTTTTAAAAATACCTCAGGTAGTTCTATACCAATTTTCTCGACCAAAGCATCTCGCGTGTCAAGTGCAAATTTATAATCCGACGAGTGAGTTAAATTCCCAGCAATCTCCTCCGAAATTCGTTTTCTGAAATCTTCAATAGTTTTAACTTCGGTATCATCACCATAAAGTTTTTTGAAAAAATCTTCGTTCATTTCGGCTTTTTCCCATTGCAGAATTTCTGTAACGGTAAATCTGAATTCGCTGTTTAGCTCCTCTGCCTCCTCTTTCGAGATATTTAACATGCTACTAACCTCGGTTCTGTTTTCGAAAGCTTTTACGGGGTCGAAAATTATAATATCGTCTTTCTTACATCCAATAAATGAGTTTTTAATCTCTTCGTCTTTCATCACATCAACTGCAACCACAATATTTTCTGGTCTGATTCCGTCTTCAACTTCATCTCCCTTTTCGTCAAGTTGAACAAAATTTCCACGAACAGTACTATTGTCTTTGGCAACATCAACCTGTATATTTTGTCCCAGTTGCGATACGGCACTTTCAACCTGCAGGTCAATCATTTCGTCTGAAACAGCAATTTTATAATATTTGTATTTGCTTCTTTTGTCGAGCGTAACAGTAACTTCGGGAGCCAGTGCAATATCGAAAGCAAATTCGAAACTCTCATCATTTTCCCAACTTATAGCCTTTTGTTGCTCTTCGTTTGGAAGTGGTTCTCCCAAAAGATTTAGTTTCTCCTCGTAAATGTATGATGATAATTTTTGCGAAAGAAGTTTGTTAACCTCTTCAACCAAAACTGCTGTTCCGTAACGTTTTTTGATAAGTCCGGCAGGAGCTTTTCCCGGTCTGAAACCCGGAATAGAAGCTTGTTGGCGATACTCTTTCAATTTACTTGCCACCTCTTTTTCGTAGTCAGCTTTTTCGATAAGTAATTTAATTACCGCATTTAATTCGTCAATATTTTCCCTGCTAATGTTCATGATGATAAAGTTTTATTCAACCCATTTTAATTAAATAACCGCCAACACCTGCCATTTCTGGAATGTTGACGGTTTCTCGTGTACGGGCGAAGGGACTCGAACCCCCACGCCATATGGCACTAGATCCTAAGTCTAGCGCGTCTACCAATTCCGCCACGCCCGCAAATAAGCGGCGCAAAGGTAATTAAAAAATCATTTTTGCAATGAATTTTATAAATAAAATATTCTATGTAAATTATAGCTTGCGAAACACTACCTCCATTCAACAATTGTTCCGCGATCTTCGGTTTGTAACTCTTGTGGAAGAGCTTCTTTTATTTCGCGCCATAAAAGAGTAATTAGTTTGTGTTTAGCAAAATGCCGTGAGTAAACCAGACTCACCTCGCGCAGTGGTGTTAGTTCTGAAAAATGCCGGACATTACTTAACCTTTTTTCCGACATTGTATCCAAAGCAAGTTCAGGAATCAGGGTAATTCCACCTTCGCGGTCAACAATATTCATGATAGTTTCGAGAGAACCAGCCTCGAAATGGAAGGGCAAACTACTATCGGTAGTACCTAAATTAGAACATAGATTTATTACCTGATCGCGAAAACAATGCCCGTCGCTAAGTAACCATATTTCAGGAGTATTGATATCTGCCAGTTTAACTTTTGTTTGCGAGTGTAACTTATGATTTTTATTTGCATAAAGTAACATCTCTTCGTAAAAAATAGGTTTTTCAAGAATCTTTTCATCGTGAAGAGGTGTTACCAAAATACCCACATCGATTAAATCTTTGCTCAGATTCTCTTCAATATTTTCGGTTGTTAATTCGAGTACTTTAATAAAAATATTTGGATACTTCTTTTTATAACGACCTATAAAAACAGGTAATAAATATGGCGCTAGTGTTGGGATAATTCCAATCCGTAACATTCCTGAAACCTGTCCTTTATGGTCTTTTACAATGTTTGTAATTTCTTCAGACTGCTTTAAAGTCACCCTTGCCTGTTCGACAATACGCGTGCCAACATCGGTGGGAATGAGTGGTTGTTTACTTCGGTCGAAGATTATAATTTCCAAATCTTCTTCCAACTTTTTAATTTGCATCGAAAGTGTTGGTTGGGTGATAAAACAGTGCTCGGCAGCTTTCCCGAAATGACGATAAGTATCAACCGCAACAATATATTCCAATTGAGTTAAAGTAACCATGGTGTAGTTAATTTTTGATTTTTTAAAGATAGACGAAATCTATTGAAAATACCAAATATTAAATACTTATTTTATTATTGTAATATAGAACACGTGGTTTTACAATGTCTTTTGTCGGTACCACTCGAATGCAGCCACCGAAAGTGCGTGCGAAATATTCATTGATTTGCAGCCACCCGGCATTGGAATATGAATTTGCTTATTGCTAATTTCGATAATAATTGCAGGTAAACCCCGCGATTCGCTGCCGGCAAGAATTATAGTTTTTTTGGGAAATGTTGTTTTGAAAATATTTTCAGAACCTTCGCAGGTTTCCAGAACATAAAGTTGATATTCGGTATTTAAAAGTTCTAAAAATTCTTTGTGAAAAATAAATTCCCAGGTCATTTGTTCGAAAGAGAAACCGGCAATCTTTTTGATTTTCGATTCTCTAAAATTTATATTTTCATTAACAAAAAGTACTTTTTGTGCTCCAACATTATGAGCCAGCCGAATTATGGAACCAATGTTTTCAGGGTTTCCAATTTCCCAAACGGCAAGAATTAATTCATGATTATCGGGAACAGGTTTAGAAATATGGCTGTTAAAAAAAGTTACTGAATTTGTGTTCATATAATATTGGTATCTCTAATTTCGTTTAAAATAGTAATTTTGTACAAAACTATTAATAATGAGGATTTCATTTAAACTTTTAACACTTTTGATAGCAATATTATTTGTTGCGTGCGGTCTCTCCGACGAAGAAAAAGCGCGTATAAAACTTAACGAGGCAAAATCGCTTTTGGCAATGCAAGACACTGCTGCTGCTTTGGTTAAGTTAGATAGTATTCCGAAATTATATCCCGAGGCAATTTACACAGCAAACGCAGCAAAAAATTTAATTACCGAAATTAGTTTTTCGGTGATGCAGCGTAAAGAGTTATTGCTTGATACCGTAGAAGTTAAAATTGCGGAGTTGGAAAAATCTTTCGTAAAAGAGAAAACAGAATTCGACAGGTACACACAATACATTCATAAACGACAAACATTTAAACGCGCCTGGGATCGTTCGTATATTCAGGTACATTTAGACGAGCGTGGTAATTTATATTTGAGTAGTAATTACCACGGCAAAAACTGGCTAAACCATACCGGACTGCGAGTTTACGACAGTGGCGATGCTGCAAAAACTGATTCGATTCCGTTGAACGATACACACAACCACCACAGCGATTTTATGGAATCGAAATGGGAAAAAGTGTCGTATCGGAATGGTAAAGATAATGGTGTTATCGAGTTTATTGCCAACAATACCGACCG
Organism: Bacteroidota bacterium; assembly: GCA_024278975.1. Lineage (GTDB taxonomy): Bacteria > Bacteroidota > Bacteroidia > Bacteroidales > Prolixibacteraceae > Draconibacterium. Next base: position 28,009 of record JAJRSD010000069.1, on the reverse strand, counting down.
CCGGTTAAAGGCTGTTTTTCTGGGAAAAGAGTACTACTATATTATACTGGAAACCTACGATAAAGTAGCCGTAAAAGATGCTTTAGCTCTGTCGAAAGCAATAAAAGCGAAATCAAAATTGGAAGGTGAAATTAAGGCACTGCAAAAAAAATTGAAAGTAAAATAGCAGCAACTATTCAGCAGTTGTAAAATACTTACATTTATAACAAAAAATAAGATTTTATAAAGGAATTACCGCATCATCTTATAAGCATTAATTAATCCGTTGGTAGATGCATCGTGTTTGGTAACCACTGTTTCGTTTGTTAGCTCGGGTAAAATTTCACTTGCCAGTTGTTTTCCCAATTCAACTCCCCACTGGTCGAAACTATAAACATTCCAGATTACGCCCTGTACAAAAATTTTGTGTTCGTACATTGCTATTAAACTACCAAGTGCGCGTGGAGTAAGTTTTTTTAATAGAATTGAGTTAGTCGGAATATTTCCCATAAATACTTTAAATGGAACTAACTCAGCAATTTCGGCTTCCGATTTCCCGGCTGCTTTTAACTCGGCTGTAACTTGCCCTGCAGATTTCCCCACCATCATCGCCTCTGTTTGTGCAAAAAAGTTAGCCAGTAATTTTGGGTGGTGGTCGCCAATTTGATTATGATTTATTGCCGAAGCAATAAAATCGCACGGAATTAATTTTGTTCCCTGATGTATTAACTGATAAAAAGCATGCTGTCCGTTTGTTCCCGGTTCTCCCCAAATTATCGGACCAGTTTGGTAATCAACCTGCTCGCCATTTCGGTCAACCGATTTTCCGTTACTCTCCATATTTCCTTGCTGAAAATAGGCAGAAAAACGGTACATGTATTGGTCGTAAGGTAAAATAGCCTCGCTTTCGGCACCATAAAAATTGTTATACCAAACACCTATTAATGCTAAAATTACCGGAATATTTTGATCGAAATCTGTATCGCTGAAATGGTTGTCCATTGCATGGGCACCCTCCAGTAATTCGATGTAATTATCGTAGCCAATTCCGCAAACAATTGTAAGTCCGATTGCCGACCACAACGAATATCTACCACCAACCCAGTTCCAAAATCGAAACATATTTTTGGTGTCAATTCCAAAGGCAGAAACTGCATCGGCATTTGTTGAAACTGCTACAAAATGTTTTTTTACAAAATCCTCATCTTTTGCCGAATTTAAAAACCAGTCTCTCGCTGTATTGGCATTGGTCATGGTTTCCTGTGTTGTAAATGTTTTCGATGCAATAATAAAAAGGGTTGTTTCCGGATTAACTAATTTAAGGGTTTCTACAATATGCGTTCCGTCAACATTGGAAACAAAGTGCAATTTGATATGGTTTTTATAAGGTTTTAACGCCTCAGTTACCATTAATGGACCTAAATCAGAGCCCCCAATTCCGATATTTACAATGTCGGTAATTGACTTGCCTGAATAACCTTTCCATGTTCCTGAAATTACATCTACAGAAAAATCTTTCATCTGATTGAGCACCACATTTATTTTGGGCATCACATCTTTGCCGTCAACAATAATTGGTGTGTTACTCCGGTTGCGCAATGCAGTGTGCAATACTGAGCGGTTTTCGGTTACATTAATTTTTTCTCCTGAATAGAAACTTTTTATTGCATCTTTTAAGCCACATTCATTGACAAGTTCTATTAACAATTCGCGAACCGTGTTGTCAATTATATTTTTTGAAAAATCGACTAAAATATCTTCAAATTTTAACGAGTAGTTTTGAAAACGTTCGCTGTCTTTCTCGAAAAGTTCTTTAATATGAGTTCCTTCAAATCCGAAGTAGTACTCTTCCAGTTTTTTCCAGGCGTTTGTTGTTGTTGGATTGATTTTTGGCAGCATATCTTTTTTATTAGTTTAATATTAATAATGTAAATCGAGGGCTGAAAACAAAGTCAAAGTTCATTGAAATTGTAAAAAAACAAGCACACAAAGTTTACATATTATCGTGCAAATCAATATCTTATAGTCGATTATGAATTGACATTTTAGATATGATTTCCAAGAATAAAAACGGCAAGTTAATAAAAAATTACTTTTTTATTTATGATAATTTTAAAGAACTCCAATATTACTGTGATAGATTTAGCAACAATAGAGAACCGTAGTTTTGACAATTTATCATATCAGTTTGATACTCATTTCGAAAGATTGGCTAACTTTGCGACTAATCACCGTTCACCAAAGCAGTAAAGGATAAAGCATTAAATTATTCATTGTTAAAATTGAAATATTCGGCAGTGGATTAAAAACACAAGTATCAAAAAAAGCTTTGATAAAGTACAAATCAGAATATTAAAATTATGGATTGGAATAAATTGCTTTCAACAAAGCGGCTGGGAATGGAAGGATGGGAATCTTCAAATAAATCGGAGGATCGCACGCAGTTTCAGCGCGATTACGACCGTATTATTTTCTCGTCGCCTTTTAGAAGAATGCAAAATAAAACACAGGTTTTTCCTCTGCCCGAACATATTTTTGTACACAACCGACTAACTCACAGCCTGGAAGTTGCAAGTGTCGGGCGGTCGCTGGGAAGTTTACTGTCAGAGAAATTAGTTTCTGAACATCTCAATAATCCATTTATTTCCGAACTTGGAACTATTGTTTCAACATCGTGTTTAGCACACGATTTAGGTAATCCACCCTTTGGACATTCCGGCGAAGCTGCCATTTCAAACTTCTTTACAAAGGGCGCCGGTCAGGAATTTCAGACGAAACTTTTAGCAGGTGAGTGGAAAGATTTTACCTGCTTCGATGGAAATGCAAATGCCTTTCGGCTTTTAACTCACCAATTTAACGGAAAACGACCGGGCGGATTTGCGCTGACTTATGCAACACTTGCCGGAATTGTAAAATATCCTTATGAATCGGTATTAGCAAAAAAACCGAAATTTGGTTTTTTTCAGTCGGAAAAAGATGACTACAAGAAAATTGCAGCCGAATTAGAAATTATTTCACAACCCGTAAATTCTGAAAGTTTTGTTCGCCATCCGCTGGTTTATTTAGTTGAAGCAGCCGACGATATTTGCTACCAGATTATGGATTTGGAAGATGCTTTTAAACTTGGTATTTTAAGTTTTGGGCAAACCAAAGAACTGTATCTGGGATTTTATGATGCCGATTCAGACAAAAAAACATTAACAAATATCGAAAATACATTGTTAAAAGTTGCTGATAGAAATGAACAAATCAGCTATTTACGAGCTGGAGTTATCGGGAAACTTATTTACGAATGCATTCGTATTTATGAAGAAAATCAGCAAGATATTTTGGAAGGGAACTTTGCCGGAAGTTTAATTGGCTCGTTACAAAAAAAACAAGCAGAGGCGATGAATACGGTAAAAGATATTTCGTATTCAGATATTTATGCACACCGTTCGGTGGTTGAAATAGAGATTGCAGGATATAAAATAATAGGAACTTTGCTGGAAGAATTTGTGGGCGCAATTATGAATCCAAAAGATATGTACAGCAAAAAAATACTTTCGCTTTTACCACAACAATATAAAGTCGAAAGCGATTCTGTTTACCTTAAAATTCAATCAATAGTAGATTTTGTTTCGGGAATGACCGATATTTTTGCCCTCGATTTATATCGAAAAATAAATGGAATTAGTTTGCCGGGGGTAGTTTAAGAAAGTCGCAGTTTACAGTCGCAGTTTACAGTTAAAAAGATTAGTTTACAGGCTCTATTTTTGGAAGAAAAAACTTCAACAACCCGAGTTTTTACCTATTATAATAGCCATTTAGCCCGAGTTTTTGCCTATTACAACAGTCGTTTAACCCGAGTTTTTACCTATTAGGTTTTGAAATCTAAATAAATAATCATACATTTGTGTCTGACAAGAAGATAGATAAGATGATTAACAGAGACATTGAAAACAGGATATTCGACAGCCTCAAAAAAAAAGAAGTAACAATTATTGCAGGCGCACGGCAAGTTGGCAAAACAACAATACTAAAACATATTATTTCGAAACTAAAAAGCCAGAGTAAAAAGGTACTCTATTTTAATCTCGACATTGAACAAGACAGTCAGTATTTTGCATCGCAGCAATTACTAATTAGCAAAATACAACTCGAAAATGGCGATGGAGCATCGTTCGTTTTTATCGACGAAATTCAGCAAAAAGAAGATGCCGGCAGATTTCTCAAGGGTCTTTTCGATATGAATTTACCTTATAAATTTGTGGTAACAGGATCTGGCAGTCTCGAGTTAAAAGAGAAAATAAGCGAAGCACTAACCGGGCGCAAACACTTAATAGAAATGTATCCGGTAAATTTCAGGGAGTTTATCAATTATAAAACCGGTTACAAATACAAAAACCGATTGGAACTTTTTTTTGAACTCGAAACTGAAAAAACACGACTTTTATTAAATGAATATTTAACTTTTGGCGGCTACCCGGCAGTAATTACAGCGAGCAATACAACAGACAAAAGAGAAGTGATGAACGAGATTTTTAACTCGTACATAACAAAAGACATCACATATTTATTGGGAGTGCGAGCACCCGACAAGTTTATAAAACTCATTCGGTTACTTGCTGTTTACACCGGTTCTATCATCAATTATTCGCAACTGGCGCAAGAAACAGGTCTTCGCACCGAAACTCTGAAAACTTATCTTTGGTATGCAGAACAAACTTTTATTACACAAACTGTTCGCCCATATTTTACAAATGGCAGAAAAGAGATAACTAAATCGCCAACCATATATTTTACCGATCTGGGAATGTGTAATTTTAGCAGAGGAATGTTTGGAACCACCACAAATAATCCTGGTGGAATGATATTTCAGAATTTTATTCACCAAATTTTAAATACAAATTTCACAAAAGGGCTTGCAAAAGTAAACTATTGGCGGTCGAAAGATAAAGCTGAGGTTGATTTCGTTATCCACTGTCACGATGGAATAACTCCGGTTGAAGTAAAATTTTCGGACATTAAAAAACCAACTGTCAGCAGATCGTTCCGCAGTTTTCTGAATAAGTACTCACCTAAAACCGGGTATATTATCAGCCCCGGGTTCAATTCAAAAATAACCATCGGCAAAACTCATGTTCAATTTATACCCTTTTGGAAATTGATATTGAATAATGATATTTTTTCCGACCTTTGCACAAATCAATAAAACACATGAAAAGTAATTTCAATAAAAGAAAGCCGCAAGAATCTGGCGGTAAAAGAGTTGGAAAAAGTCGCATAACAAAAAATTCCAAGCCAGATAAAAAAGCAGAATCGGAGCGCTCTTTTAAATCGCCAAAACCCGTTTACCGAAAGTCTTTTTCGAAATCGAAGAAAGCTGCGAATAGCGGAAATATTCCCAAGAAAAAAGGATCAGCCGACGAAATGCGGTTAAACCGATATATTGCAAATGCAGGAGTTTGTTCGAGGCGCGAAGCCGATACTTTTATTGCTGCCGGAATGGTTACTGTTAACGGAAAACAGGTGGCAGAAATGGGGTTAAAAGTAATACCTACTGACGAAGTTCGTTTCGATGGACGGAAGTTAAATCCGGAGAAAAAAGTTTACCTTTTGCTTAATAAACCCAAAAACTTTGTAACAACAACAGACGATCCGCACGCCGATAAAATTGTAATGGATTTGATAAAAGATGCCTGCACAGAAAGAATTTATCCGGTTGGAAGACTGGATAGAAATACCACCGGAGTACTACTGTTTACAAATGATGGCGACCTTTCTAAACGACTAACTCACCCGAGTCACAACATGAGAAAAGTGTATCAGGCTTCGTTGGATAAACCCATCGAAAAAAATCATCTTGACGATATTGCAAATGGTATTGAACTTGAAGACGGACGAATTGCTGCCGACGAAATAAGTTATATTAAACAAGAGGAGAAAACGGAGGTAGGTATCGAAATTCACTCCGGAAAAAACCGGATTGTCCGCCGTATTTTTGAACATTTTGGATACCGTGTAAAAAAATTAGACCGTGTATATTTTGCAGGACTTACCAAGAAAAATCTGCCACGCGGAAAATGGCGTTTCCTTTCGGAAAAAGAGATTCACTTTTTAAAAATGAACTAACTTTTAATTATTGGGATTGAGATTTGTAATTTTAATGATTTTAAGTTACTAATTAATTAGTTTTGGAAAAGGAATTCTTACAAATAGTTCAAAAGAATCAGGGTATTATTCACAAGGTGTGTAACATTTATTGTGATGTACAAGAAGATCGCAACGACTTGTTTCAGGAGATTGTGGCACAGCTCTGGAAATCATTTCCTACTTTTCAAAACAGGTCGAAATTTTCGACATGGATGTACCGGGTGGCTTTGAATACTGCTATCACTTCGTTCAAAAAAGCAAAACGCCGACCGGATCAAAACAGACTGACTTATGACAATTTTCAGATTGAAGATAACAGCTATGACACAGAAACTGAGGAAAATATAAAGCAACTACATCGTGCAGTGGCTCAACTTTCAGGTATCGAAAAGTCGATTGTGCTTCTCTATTTCGAGAATAAAAAGTACGAAGAGATTGCTGAAATAACGGGAATTACACAAAACTATGTGCGGGTGAAAATGAACCGGATTAAGAAAAAACTAAAAAAGTTAATGACAACAGAAGAGTAGATTAATGGAATTAACAGATTTAAAAAAAACGTGGAGTAAATTGTCTTCTGAGCAAGAGTTGAACGAAGAGCAACTTAAAGCTATGCTGGGTAAACGCACCAAAAACTTAATTGAGCGCGTTGAGCGAAATATTAAAATTGGTTTTATTATTTTACTTTTGCTTTTTGTGCTTATCGCGTTCGACAAGTTTTTAGTTACTCCATTAATGTTAGACACTGAAAACCTGACAGCTCCAAACTGGCTGCTATTTCTAGGCATATTCAGTAACACACTTATTTTTACAACTTTTATTTATTTCGCAATTAAATACTATTTAGTAAAACGTAGTTGCGATATGACTTGTAATCTAAAAGAGACACTCACTAAAATAATTGACACACTTAAACTTTATCAACGACTATTTTACTTAGCCCTAATTTCGGTGACATTTACAATGACTTTGGGTTTTACAACCGGACTTTACCAAGAATCGGCAATGGAATTAGAAAGTCAGGGAATACAATTTTCGGAAATACAATTTGACCAGTTATTTCTCCAAATAATAGTTGGTCTGGTTTTTCTTGTAGTTACAGTCGGAGGTATTTTTGTCTTTTTTCGTTGGGGTTTTCGTCGTCTTTATGGTAATTACTATCACAAATTAAAACAAACTTTAAAAGAGTTAAACGAAATTGATGATTAATTAAATTTGTTCGTTTTTTCGTTTTTTACTTATTATTTTTACTTACTAAACTCATACAAAATGACTCTTATAAAATCTATTTCAGGAATTCGTGGAACTATTGGCGGAAAACCGGGCGAAGGATTAAGTCCGCTGGACGTAGTAAAATTTACAGCTTCGTATGCAACATGGGCGAAGCAGAATGCAGGCAAAGAACAGCTCAAAATTGTAGTTGGTCGCGATGCACGAATATCCGGCGAGATGGTTAGTGCAATAGTGATTTCAACGTTAGTTGGAATGGGCTGCGATGTAGTAAATATTGGAATGGCTACAACACCAACTACCGAAATTGCTGTTACAGAAGAGGCTGCTGATGGTGGAATTATTTTAACTGCCAGCCACAATCCGAAACAGTGGAATGCACTAAAATTATTAAATAATAAAGGAGAATTTTTAAATGCAGACGAAGGAGAAAAGATTCTTGAAATTGCTGAAGCTGAAGATTTTATTTTTTCTGAAGTAGATGGTTTGGGAAAAATCTCTGAAAAAGATTATACCAATATTCATGTTCAACATGTTTTAAGTTTAGACTTGGTTGATGTTGATGCCATTAAAAATGCCGGTTTTACAGTTGCAATCGATGCAGTAAATTCGGTTGGTGGAGTTGCAATGCCCACACTTTTTAAAGCGTTGGGTATTAAAAATATTGTTGAAATTAATTGCGAGCCAACCGGGCATTTTGCACATATTCCCGAACCGCTTCCCGAGAATTTAGTTGAAACATCAGAAATTATTAGTAACAGTAAAGTTGATGTTGGCTTTGTTGTTGACCCCGATGTCGACCGCCTTGCAATAATAAACGAAGACGGAACAATGTTTAACGAAGAATACACACTTGTTTCTGTTGCTGACTACGTTTTGAGCCAGACACCGGGTAACACGGTTTCAAATTTATCGTCGAGCAGAGCTTTGCGTATTATAACCGAAAAGCATGGCCAAAGTTACTCGGCATCTGCCGTTGGCGAAGTAAATGTAGTAGCTAAAATGAGAGATACAAATGCTGTAATTGGTGGCGAAGGAAATGGTGGTATTATTTATCCGGCAAGTCACAGCGGTCGCGATTCGTTAGTTGGAGCAGCTCTGTTTTTAACACACTTGGCAAAATCAGGATTGAAATGTTCTGAATTAAGAAAAACATATCCTGATTATTTTATCTCGAAAAATAAAATTGAACTGACACCCGAAATTGATGTGGATGATATTCTTGTTAAAATAAAGGAGAAACATTCAAATGAAAAAATAACAGATATCGATGGTGTGAAAATAGATTTTGAGAATTCGTGGGTGCATCTTCGCAAATCTAATACCGAAGCAATAATTAGGATTTATGCCGAAGCAGATTCGATGGAGAATGCAGATAATCTGGCTGAGACCATTATTACGCAAATAAAGGCTTTGTTTTAAACTTGTGTCTTTCTGAAAGTTCATCTAATTTTTATTAGGAGAGAGATTCTGAAATAAATTCAGAATGACATCCTAAGGAACTGTAAATAAATAAATGCTTCTTTTAGGCGTAGTTATTTGCTTACATAAGTTATTGCTATTTGTTTAGAACGTCACCCTGAACTCGTTTCAGGGTCTTTCAAAATAGTAAAACAAAACCTGTCATTGGTCGATATTTTTAACTACAAAACTACGATGAAAAGTTCTTATTTATCCATTCAATAACTTGCCCGTTATCAATGTCGATCATACATTTAAAATGCTTTTTGGGGCATTTTTTATGCCCTAGTTTCGAGCATGGACGACACTTTAAATCGGGTATTTCAACTATTTTAGACACTTGATTTGGTTGATATGGAATCATCCCAAAATCGGGAACTGTATTCCCCCAAAACGAAAGTATCTTCTTTTTAAAGGCAGCTGCAATGTGCATTAATCCGGTGTCGTTCGAAAGAACTAAATTTGCATTCCGGATTAAAGATGCCGACTGATTTAAACTTATTTTTCCGGCATAGTTTAACACATTTCCTTTCGATTGCGACAAAATTGTTTCACCTTCATCAAACTCGTTTTTACCGCCAAGTAAAATGACCGGGAAATCAATATTCTGACAAATTTCAGAAACTTTTTCAACCGGGAATTTCTTGGTAAAATAAGTTCCTGCAATCACAAATGCCAAATATCCATTTTGAAAAGGTTTTGGCAATTCTTCCTTTTTGAACTCCTCTTTTTCAGGAATAAAATAGTCGAGTCCTCTCCCATCGTTTTTCACATCAAATGTTGATACAGTTTCCAAATATCTATCGACAATATGTTTTTTGGGAAGCCGGTTAATTTTCAACCGAATAAGCAGCATTTTCCGCCAATTCAATTTATTCACCGAAAAAGACGGAGCTTTAATTCTACGTTTAATCCTGCCACTTCTGAAATTATGATGAAGGTCGATTATATAATCGAATTTCTCCTCCTTTAACGAAGGAAACATACCAATTAAATTCTCATCAAAAACATGAACCTTTTCGATATTTGGGTTTGCAGACAAAATAGGTTCATACTTCCGTTTTGTAATAAAATGTATTTCAGCATTTTCGACCTGCTCTTTTAAGCAACGAACTACGGGCGATGTTAAAACAATATCGCCAATTGAACTAAACCTTATTACAAGAAATTTTACTTTCATATTTAAACTAAAATCCCCGAAAGCATAAACCTCCGGGGAATTTTTGAATATTATATTTTCACTTTAAACTGATTCAACCAGAACAATTATTTTGTTCGACTTATTTTCAATTACACCGCCATTAACTTCAAACAGATGTTCTTTGTCGTTTTTATCCTGAACTTTAATAGTCCCTTTGTCGAGAGTAGAAATAATAGGAGCATGGTTTGATAAAATCTCAAAACCACCTTTACTCCCGGGAAGTTGAATTAATTTCACTTCCCCTTCAAACACTTTTTTATCGGGTGTAACTATCTCTAAATACATGATTTACTTTTCGGAATTAATTTTCTGATAACATTTTCTCGCCTTTTTCTATGGCATCTTCAATTGTTCCAACAAGGTTAAAAGCTGCTTCCGGATATTTGTCAACTTCACCATTCATAATCATATTAAATCCTTTGATTGTGTCCTCTATTGAAACCAATTTGCCTTCGAGGCCTGTAAATTGTGTTGCAACAAAAAATGGTTGCGACAAAAATCGCTGAACACGGCGAGCGCGGTGTACAACAAGTTTATCCTCCTCCGAAAGCTCGTCCATGCCCAAAATGGCAATAATATCTTGCAACTCGGTATAACGCTGAAGTAACATAATTACATCTTGTGCGCAGTTGTAATGTTCGTTGCCAACAATATCCGGAGTTAATATCCGCGATGTTGAATCTAATGGGTCAACCGCGGGATAAATACCTAACTCCGATATTTTACGGCTAAGAACTGTTGTAGCATCTAAGTGGGCAAAAGTTGTGGCCGGAGCCGGATCAGTTAAATCGTCGGCAGGTACATAAATTGCTTGCACCGAAGTAATTGAACCATTTTTTGTTGAAGTAATTCGCTCCTGCATAACTCCCATTTCGGTAGCAAGTGTTGGTTGGTAGCCCACTGCTGACGGCATCCGTCCTAAAAGTGCCGACACCTCGGAACCAGCCTGTGTAAAACGGAAAATATTATCTACAAAGAACAAAATATCACGACCGCCTTCAGATGAACCGTCGCCATCGCGCAAACTTTCAGCAATAGTTAATCCTGAGAGTGCAACACGGGCGCGAGCACCCGGAGGTTCGTTCATTTGCCCAAAAACCATGGCTAGTTTCGAATTTTTTATTCTGGAATTATCAACTTTCGACAAATCCCAATCGCCACTTTCCATCGACTTTTTAAAATCTTCACCATAATCAACAATATCTGCTTCAATCATTTCGCGCAAAAGGTCGTTTCCTTCTCGCGTGCGTTCTCCAACGCCGGCAAAAACTGAAAGCCCGCTGTGTGCCAACGCAATATTGTTAATCAATTCCTGTATTAATACTGTTTTACCTACACCGGCACCACCAAATAATCCAATTTTACCACCTTTCGCATAAGGTTCAATTAAATCTATCACCTTAATTCCGGTAAAAAGAATTTCTGTTTCAGTTGTTAAATCTTTATATTTTGGTGGTTCGTTATGAATGTTTAAACCATCTTTTGGCAACTGTTCTAAACCATCAATAGAGTCGCCAATTACATTAAGCAACCGCCCAAGTGCAACTTCTCCTTTGGGCATAATAATTGGGCTCCCAAGTGAAGTAACTTCTAAACCACGGCGTAATCCATCGGTTGAATCCATTGCTACACACCGAATTGTATTTTCTCCAATGTGTTGCTGGCACTCTATAACTAAATTCTCTTTTCCTTCGCGAGTTACGATCAGCGCATTGTTAATTGCAGGAAGCTCTCCTCCCTCTCTTTCAAAACTAACATCGACAACAGGACCGATTATCTGAATGATTTTACCAATGTTTTGAGCCATTTATATTTAGATTTTAAATGATTTGATATCGATATTTTTACACTCAACAAATTTAGCATTGTTTTGCATTTTGCCAATGAAATTAAATATTTTTTGAAACATATCTTAATTTCTTAATGGTTTCGCTTTAATACCTGATTGCTTAATTCTGCAAGTGCTTCTGTTTTGTTTTTACCAACCGAAATATTTTGCAAAATAGCAGTTGACTTTTGAAAGTAATATTCAATTTTCATTTGCGTTAACTCTTTTATATTTAACCGATTGTAAATATCGAGCACTGCTTTTATTTTCTTTTCAGCAACAAAATCTTTTCTGTTTATCCAACTTAATAGTTCTGTTTTTTCTGCAGGCAAACAATTTTCGAGCGCTTTAATTAGCAGGAAAGTTTTTTTATTGAATAGAATATCGCCGCCAATTTTTTTACCAAATGTATTTTGGTCTCCAAACGAATCCAGCAGATCGTCTTGCAACTGAAATGCCAAACCAAGATTTATCCCGAATTCATAAAGCTGATTTGTAATTTTATTATCAGCATTTGCAAGCAGCGCACCCACCTTTAAACTACATGCCAATAACACCGCTGTTTTCAGCCTGATCATTTCAAGATACTCCGTTTCCGAAACATCCAACCGGGTTTCAAAATCCATATCGAATTGCTGCCCTTCGCAAACTTCGATGGCGGTATCTGAAAATAGTTTTATTACATTAATCAGACCTTCAGATTTACATTCGAGTAAATTTTTGTACGCTAAAAATGCCATGGCATCACCCGAAAGAATTGCACTGTTTTCATCAAACTTTTTATGAACAGTTGGCTGATTTCTTCGCACTTCGGCTTTATCCATAATATCATCGTGCAGCAATGTGAAATTATGAAAAACCTCGATTGCAACGGCAGCCGGAAGAGCAGCTTTTACATCGTCGGAAAAGAGATTGTAGCTTAAAAGTAAAAGTACAGGTCGTAATCTTTTACCACCAATTTCGAGCGAATAATTTACAGGTGAATATAAATTTGAGGGCTCCAGTTTCTTTAATTTCCCCGACCGGTTTTCAATTTCGGCAATAATAATTTCTTGAAGCTCTTTAACTGAATACATCACTTTTATTTCAATTTTACAGTTTTCTTGAAGATGAAATTAGATAACCTCAATCAGCAGTTTTCGGTTTATCTTTAGAATACGATATTTCCAAATCTTCAAGTTCAATATCCTCTTCCTCATCGTAAATATTCAGAAGTGGTTCTTTAAATGCTTTGGTAGTTGTTAACCTGTCGAGACCGAACAGCAACGAAGGTAACAAAATAAGGTTCGATGTAACTGCTACCAGTAAAGTTAGCGACACCAAAATTCCCATAGCCTGTGTTCCGCCAAAACTCGAAATAGAAAATATTCCAAATCCAAAAAACAGTACTACCGAAGTATATAACATACTAACACCGGTCTCTCTTAAAGCCAAAATCACCGATTTTTTTATATCCCAATTTGTGGCTTTTAGTTCCTGTCTGTATTTGGCGAGAAAATGAATAGTATTGTCAACCGAAATACCGAACGCAATACTAAAGATTAAAATGGTTGATGCTTTTATGGGAATATCAGCAAAACCCATAATTGCTGCTGTAAAAATAAGCGGAATCACATTGGGAGTAAGCGACATAATTACCATCCTCCACGACGAAAACATGACTGCCATAAATACAGAAATAAGGAAAATTGCCAGTGCCAGGCTTGTAATCAGATTCTTTAGCAAATACTGAGTTCCTTTAAATATTGTAATACTGGAACCGGTTACTGTAACATCAAACTTGTCTGGATTAAAAACAGTGTCTATATCAGCAATGAAATCGGTGTACAACTCCTCCATTCGTTTGGTTCCAACATCTTTTACACGGATACTTATACGAGTAGTTTGCCGGGTACTATCTAAAAAAGAGTGTAGAAATTCTGCATTTCTTTCACCGGTTGAAGCGTATTGTAAAATGAAATTTTTCTCTCGATTATTGGGTAAACTATAATATTTTTCGTATCCGTTATAAAAGGCTTGTTTCGAAAATTTCAACAAGTTTAATAATGACATTGGAGGCGAAAGTTCGCTATAATTAGCCAATCTTTTTTCCAACTGATCTATTTTTTTGAAAGTAGATAGTTGCATTACACCACCCGGTTTTTTAGTGTCGATCATTACTTCGAGAGGCATTAATCCATTAAAATTTCTTTCGAAGAATTTTAGATCAACATAAACGGGGTCAATTTTAGGAATATCATCAAGAATACGACCTGAACTTCTCATTAACGTAATTCCATAAATTCCCACACCAAGAACAATTACTGTTACAACATAAACAACCTTTCGGTAATGTTGGGTAATTTTAATTAACCGCTCTATAATGTTCGCAATAAACTTACTCTCTAAATGCTTAACATGTCGTGGCGAGGGCGGCTCTACAAAGCTGAAGATTATTGGAATTAACAATAATGATAGCACAAAAAGCCCCAAAATATTCAACGATGCAACAATACCAAACTCTTTTAATATATCGCTTTTTACAATTATAAAAGTTGCGAAGCCGGAGGCAGTGGTTAAATTGGTTAAAAACGTGGCATTCCCAATTTTAATTATTACACGTTGCAGTGCTTTTATTTTATTTCCATGACTAACATATTCATGATGAAACTTATTCAGCATATAAATACTGTTGGGAATCCCTATTACAATAAGTAGAGGTGGAATCATTCCCGATAGAATTGTAACTTTATATCCAAACAGATGTAACATTCCCAACGACCAAACTACACCGATAAGTACAATCAACACCGGGAAAAATACTGCTTTAAACGAACGGAAAAATATAAAAAGAACGATTATACAAACAAGCAGTGCCAGCGCACTAAACAGATACAATTCGGACCTGATTTTAATGGCATTTACCACACGAATATACGGAAGCCCGGAGTAGTGTAGCTTTACATTCTCCTCCTTTTCGAACTGCTGGCAAAGTTGTTGAATAGATAAAACCATCTGCTCGCGCTCCTTGGTTTTCATCTTGTCTTTATTTACGGTAATCGCCAGTAAATAAGCATCGGTTTTACTATTGTAAACCAATCCTTTATAGAAAGGTAAACTTTTAAATTTTTTAGTATAGACATCAAGTTCTTCCTGTGTTGCAATGGTATCGGGAAAAATATTTTCTATCTCAAACTGTTTCTTTTTTGAGTTTTTACGAAGGTTGTATGTATTCGATGCCGACAGTAAATTTTCGACACCCTCAATTTCTGATAAATTATTACACAGCTCACGCCATTTCTGAAACTTTTCTAACTGGAAAAAACTTGTGTCGTGAGTACCAACAATAATTATATTTCCTTCCTCCCCAAAAACTTCAACAAATTTCTGATAATCTTTAAATGCCTGATCTTTTTTGGGGAGCATCGACGCATACGAATACGACATTTCGACCCTCTTTGCATGCCACCCAAAAAATATTGTAATGACAGCTAAAATGCTGAGTAATAATATTTTATTCCGAAGGATAAGCCCGGAAACCTTAAACCACATAAAATCAATTCTTTATAATCGCACGAAAATAAGACAATTTATCGGATAATAAAACGCTGTAAAATTGGGTACAGAGAGAATTAACATTCACTCATTTAATATAAATCACTATTTTTGTGCAACAAAAAATAATTTTTATTAGCTTCAACGCCATAAAATATATTTGTGCCAAAATAGTAATATGCAAGATGTTGAAACCATAGAAAGAGGTGTTTGTAATTCCAAATCGGCGTGTTGTGCAAAACTTCAGGTTACCGATTGGTTAAAAGATATAAAATCGGCAACACGATTAGATAATGTTGTTGAGATTCGGTTTAAAAATACGCGCAAAGATTACTACCGGAATGTAAATAACCTAAAATTAAAAGTTGGCGATTTAGTTGCTGTCGAGAGCAGCCCGGGACACGATATTGGCGTAATTTCGTTAATGGGCGAACTTGTGGAACGGCAAATGCAAAAGCACAAAGTTACACTTATAAATGGCGAGTTCAGAAAAGTATATCGAAAGGCAAAACAGGTTGACATCGATAAATGGAAAGAGGCAATTTCGCTTGAACACGAAACCATGATTCGCTCGCGTCAAATTACTGCCGACTTACGCCTGAACATGAAAATTGGCGATGTGGAATATCAGGGCGACCGTACAAAAGCAATATTTTATTACATAGCCGACGAACGTGTAGATTTTCGCGAACTGATAAAAGTATTGGCCGAAAATTTCCGTATCCGTGTGGAGATGAAACAAATTGGTGCCCGCCAGGAAGCTGGACGAATTGGCGGAATTGGTCCATGCGGCAGAGAGATTTGCTGTTCAACATGGATGCATAAATTTGTATCGGTAACAACAAATTCGGCACGATATCAGGAGATTTCGTTAAATCCACAAAAACTTGCGGGGCAGTGTGGTAAACTAAAATGTTGCCTTAACTTCGAACTGGCAACATACATGGATGCTCAGAGAGATTTCCCGTCGAATAATATTCCATTGGAAACAGAAAACGGACTTTACTATTTTATAAAAGCCGATATTTTAAGTGGCACCTATTCGTACATGTTGCAGGGAAATACACCGTCGGCTCAGGTTACAGTTCCGGTGCAAAGAGTAAAAGAGATCCAGCGTTTAAATAAAAGAGGTAAAAAGCCGGAGAGAATTTTACGTGTTGATGTAAATGCAATAACAGAAGAGAAAGAGACTTTTAAAAATGTTGTCGGACAAGACGATCTGCACCGTTTCGACCGCCCAAAAAAACAATCGCGTAATAAAAAACGGTATCATAAACGCCGTCCTAATCGTAATCAAAATCAACGATGAACAAGATTAGATTTCAAATTTTATTTTCTGTTTTTATACTGACTATTTTTTCAGCTTGCGACAGAAATCTGGTTTTCGAAAAGTATCAACCAATTCAGGAAAGCGGATGGCATAAAGATTCGTTGGTAGTGTTTTCTATTCCGATTACCGACACACTCCAAAATCATAACTTATATATAAATGTAAGAAACGATGTTGAATACAAATACAGTAATCTGTGGCTGTTTATTGAAATAAACCAACCCGGCAAAATTGGGACTACCGATACATTGGAGATATTACTTGCCGACCCGACGGGGAAATGGCTGGGCGAAGGTTTTGGTGGAATTAAAACCCGGCAAATTAAGTACAAAGGAAGTGTATATTTCCCGGTTTCAGGAGAATACAATATTAATATACAACACGGAATGCGCGATGAACTGCTGGAAGGAATTACCGATATTGGTTTTCGGGTAGAGAAAATGGACTAAAATAATTTTTAGAAACAGTGAGTAAAAATAAATTAGAGAAATTTAGCGAGATGGAGACTTTCGAACATGTTGTTCAGGCTCCATACAATAAAATAGAAAAAGAGAATTTTTATCTGAAAGGAAATTGGGCGAAAGAGTTTTTTAAGAACGAAAATCCTATTATTCTCGAACTTGGTTGTGGCAAAGGAGAATATACCGTGGCTCTGGCAGAACGAAACCCCAATCTCAATTTTATTGGAATCGATATAAAAGGTTCTCGCCTGTTTAACGGGGCAAAAGATTCGCTCGATAAAGGGTTGAAAAATGTTGGCTTTTTACGTACCAATATCGAAATAATTACTCAGTTTTTTGGCGATGAGGAGATTGCTGAAATATGGCTAACTTTCCCCGACCCTCAAATGAAGAAGACCCGAAAGCGATTAACTTCAACCGTATTTTTAAATAAGTACAAACTGTTCCTAAAAAAAGACGGAATAGTACACCTGAAAACCGACAGTAATTTTCAATATACATATACACGCGCGTTGGTACATTTAAATAAACTTGAGGTTATTGTCGAAACCGATAATTTATATGAATCGGAAATTCTGACAGAAATACTTCAGGTTAAAACTTATTACGAAAAACAGTGGTTAAGCCGCGGAATTACAATTAAATATATTTCGTTTAAACTTGCCGATAAAGATTTTATTGAACCCGAAATTGATATTGAAAAAGACGAATACCGAAGTTTTGGGAGAAGTGCCGGGGGAAGTAGTTAGTAAGTAGTAACAGGAAAAAACAAACTTTCTTATCTCACTACTCACTACTAATTACTCACTACTAATAAAAACCATGTCCGATTTTTTCAACAAAGTTTACGAAGTTGCAAAACAAATTCCACCGGGGCGGGTAACTTCGTATGGTGCAATTGCAAAATATCTTGGTACAACCGGATCGGCACGAATGGTAGGCTGGGCAATGAATGCATGCAGCTCTCACCCGGAATTTGTACCGGCACACCGCGTGGTTAACCGTAACGGACTGCTAACCGGCAAACACCATTTCGATAACCCAAATGCAATGAATGAACTTCTGGAAAACGAAGGGATAAAATTAGATGGCGACCAGATTCTTGATTTTAAGAAGAAGTTTTGGGATCCGGGGGAAGAGTTGGGCTAAAACAGTAAAATCTGTCTGGAGCACAATTATTATTCAATCATTTGTTTATTTCTTTTTTCAAACACAAACAATTAATACAAAAAAGTATTTTATTAAAAAGTATATATTATTTTTGCAGAAAATAATTATCAATAAAAAATAATAACTAATAAATTATAAAATGTCAGCGATACCAAAAGGTTTAATAGTACCAAAAAATGTTACCGACGCACTGCGCACCGTAATATTTCCGGGAAGTAAAGAAGATATTGTAAAACTCGAAATGCCACAGGAAATCCGTATTGCCGGGCAGCGAGTAAGTTTCTCTCTGGTTTTTCAACGTAGCGACGACCCAAATATTGAAGCGTTGGTTTTAGAATGCGAGCAGGCAATTAAAAAATATATTGGCGACCACGTTGAAATTGAGGACAACATTTCGGTAAAATTTATTCACGATATGGAACGCCCTGTTTTACCAAACGTAAAAAATATTATTGCCGTGGCATCGGGGAAAGGAGGTGTAGGTAAATCTACAGTTGCTGTTAATTTAGCTGTGGCTTTGGCAAATGCAGGTAAAAAAGTGGGTTTGTTAGATGCCGACATTTTTGGTCCCTCAATTCCAAAAATGTTTGGAACAGAAGGTGAACGTCCGGCAGGAATAAAAATCGACGGGAGAGAAATGATAAACCCGCTTGAAAAATATGGGGTTAAATTCCTTTCGGTTGGCTTTTTTGTAGATACCGAAAGTGCCATGATTTGGCGTGGACCCGTGGCAACAAATGCACTTAAACAACTAATTTCGGAAGGAAACTGGGGAGATTTAGATTATCTGCTTATCGACTTGCCTCCAGGTACCAGCGACATTCATTTAACACTGGTTCAGTCGGTTCCGGTAACAGGGGCGGTAATTGTAACTACTCCGCAAGATGTTGCTCTTGCCGATGTTATTCGCGGAACGAGTATGTTCCAAAGTAAATCTATTGACGTTCCGGTTTTAGGATTAATAGAAAATATGGCATGGTTTACACCCGAAGAACTGCCCGATAATAAATATTACATTTTCGGGAAAGACGGGGGTATTAAACTTGCTGATAAATTAGGGCTGCCACTTCTGGGGCAAATTCCAATTGTTCAAAGTATTCGCGAGGGTGGCGACGAAGGAATGCCGGTTGCTGTTGATACTGAATCTGTATCGGGCAAATCGTTTGCCAAGATTGCAAAAGATGTTGAGCACCGCGTTCATATTCGAAATATCCAGCGGGCACCAACTAAAGTTGTAAAGATTTCGAGAAAGTAGAAAATAACCATAAGATTCAACAAAAGAGGAGAAATATTTTTCATTTAGAAATGAGATTTCTCCTCTTTGTTTTTCCTAATTTTAGGTGAGATTCTGACAAATATCTTTATATCGTAAAAAAAGAGATCTCCTTTTAAAAAATAATCCCGCTCTCCATTCATTTTTTTATATTTTTGCACCTTTTAGAAAACAATAAAATCAACAAAAAACAGACAATAATCTGGTTGATATTGAGTTTATTCATAGAGCCTGTAAAATCTACTGTTTGAAGAGAATATTTTTATATACAATTGCCATCCTTTTTTTAGTGTCGTTATTCTCCGGATGTACTACTGAAAAGAACACCCGTGCATCGCGTGCATTTCATAATGTAACTTCGCATTACAATATCTATTTTAATGCCAGCGAGAGTGTAAAAAACGGTGTGCTAAATATTGAAGAGAGTATTCAAAATGACTACACACGTACTCTTCCCATTTATAAATCGAGCGACCCATCGGCTGCACAAATGGTAAAGTCCGACATGGACAATGCCGTTATAAAATGCTCGAAACTTATCGAAATTCATTCTATAACAAAAAAGCCCAAACGGAAAAAGAAACGTACCCGTAAATATCAGCAGTTTGCAAGTAAAGAGGAGTTTAACAATTGGATTGATGACAGTTACTTATTGATGGGGAAAGCATATTTCTATCAACATAATTTTGTGGCTGCAATAGATAATTTCGCGTATGTAACCAGAAAATACCCCGATGAAGATTCTCGCAACGAAGCACAAATATGGCTGATTAAAAGTTATACTCGATTAGAGAGATTTATTGAAGCATCAGAAGTTATTCAGGCAGTACAAAACGAAGAAGATTTCCCAAGAAAACTCGAGAAGGATTTAGCAATTGCAACTGCCGATTATTTTATGATGCAGGAAGAATACGACGAAGCCATTAAGTTTCTCGACATCGCAATTAAAAAAATTCATCCTAAAAAGAAAAAGGCAAGACTTCAGTATATTGTAGCACAACTGTACAAAGAGGTTGGTAAAGATGAGGAATCTAGAAGTGCATTCGCGGCAGTAACAAAAATGAATCCTGGTTACAAAATGGCATTCAATGCAAAAATTAATGCTGCCAGTCTGTTTTTTGCTGAAGGCGATTCAGAAAAAATAAAAAAAGAGTTGCATAAAATGCTTCGCGACAAAAAAAACATAGACTTTCAGGATCAGATTTATTATGCTCTCGGAAACATTTATTATAAAGAGGGAAATACCGATGTTGCGATAGAAAATTATCGGTTATCGGTTTTAAATAGTTATCAGAACCAGTTTCAACGGGCACTTTCGGCAATAACTCTCGCCGATATTTATTTTGATAATTTAGCATATCGCGATGCACAAGCGTATTACGATAGCGCAATGATTATTATCGACGAAACCTATCCCGATTATCAACATCTCGCTGCTAATTACAAAAGTCTTACAAATTTGGTCGAAAATCTTTATACTGTTGAACTTCAGGACAGTCTCCAAAGAATTGCAAATATGCCTGAGATTGAGCGTGAAGCATTAATTTCCCGCTTAATGAAAGAGGAACAAGAGATGCAACGCAACATGGACAACCTAGCTTTGCAAGGAGCTCAGGGACAAGGTTACAACCGTGGAAACCGTGGCCGGATGGGAATGGGATCAAGGCAGACAGGTGCAGGTTGGTATTTTTACAGCCCGCAAGTAGTTACTTATGGCAGGGTAACTTTTCAACAACTTTGGGGAAAACGAACCCTGGAAGATGATTGGCGCAGATCTAACAAAAACTCCATTTCGATGATCGACATGGATGAAATGGCAGAAGCTATGGATTCGAGTTTGATAGAAATTCGCGAAGAAGACCCCCTCAAAAAAGAGTTTTATACACAAGATCTTCCGTTAACTGATTCGTTAATGGAAATTTCTCACGAAAAAATAAGGGACGCACTTTACAATGCCGGTAAAATATTCAAATCGGAGTATAACAACTACCCGCGTTCAATCGAGTCGTTCGAAGATTTAAACGAAAGATACCCAACTAACATTTATCTCCTTTCAGCATATTTCGATTTATATGATTTATGGGATCTGGTGGGAAATCAGGAGAATTCGAACTATTACAAAAATCTTTTAATCAACCAATTCCCCGAAAGTAAATTTGCGCAATACCTAATTAATCCGAATTTCTTTATTGAAATGGAAGCGCGTACCGATAGTTTAAATCGTTTATATCAGGAAACTTTCAGGAGTTATAAAACCGGAAGATACCGTAATGTTATTTCGCTTTCAAGGCAAATGAAACAGATGGTTGAAGACAGTTTACTTATTCCGAAAATCGATTTTATGGAGATGGTTGCAAAAGGTACGCAAACTGATGTTCATAATTTTGAAGCACTTTTAAAAGGATATGTTCAGGATTATCCGGATAAAGAACCAACCCCGCTGGCAAAAGAAATTCTGACATTGATACAGGACAGCACACTCGCCGATTATCAGAAATTGGTTGAAATGGGATACATAAGCGAAGAGATTCAGA
Source organism: Bacteroidota bacterium (assembly GCA_024278975.1). GTDB lineage: Bacteria > Bacteroidota > Bacteroidia > Bacteroidales > Prolixibacteraceae > Draconibacterium. The sequence goes on along the minus strand of JAJRSD010000069.1, from coordinate 5,873 downwards.
ATGAAGAATTATTGCCCGGAAACAATAACGAGAATGATGAATTTGGTGGTAGATATACTTATGAAGAAGATTTGTTGCACTATTTTATAATTGCATATCCGCGTGAAGAGAAAATTGATTTGAACCGCTTAAAATTCGATATTGCAAATTATAATATCGACCATTACACAAAAGTAGATTACGATATTGAAACTGCCTTTTTAGATGATAAGCTGGCTTTTGTAGTTGTTCGTGCAATGGAAAACAAAGAGAGTTCGCTTATTTATCATGGTGCAATTATTCGCAAGGCAAGAGTTTTTAAAACCCTGAAAGATGTTGATTACATGAATTTTGTGATCTCATCGACAAATTACAGAACGGTAATGGCTGAAAAATCGACTGCCGATTATCTTAAATTCTTTGTAAAAAATTATAGCCGGTTTATCCGCTCAAACTTTACCGACGACGAGACAGACATTTCGCCTGAAGAGTTGATGGCACGTGCAAAAGAAGAGGATGATATTTTACAGGAACGAGGCAAATTTGTGGTTGTAAAAACCGGTGCCGAAAAAATGTTCAATATTAATATCGACACAACACAAAGTTTTGTGATTGCCATTAAGGACAAAAAATTGTCAACACGGCAAATTCTGAATGATTTCTCGAAATTCAACCAGAATAATTTCAGACTTTGGGGTTTGGCACTTCAGCTAAAAGAGACCGATAATTACAGATTGCTGGTTATTAAAGGGATTCCAACATTAAACGAGTCGATGTCGTATTTCAGAAAAGTGGTAACTACCCGGAGTTTATTTGCCTCGCTCGGGCAAACAACTTACCGAAATTTTCTTGTTACCGACGAAAACCTACAAAAAATAATGGAGCAAAATAAGGTTGACGACTATTTGGATTTCTTCCGTACATACTATATTCAACGAAAACAGACACCAGCGAAAACCCCGGCGAAAACAACTTCCGGCACAACAAAAAACGGGGAGTCTATTCAAAACGATGTAGTAAATAATAGCTCCGAAAAAGCGGAAATAAAACAAAGTCCGTACAACGACAATATTGATGGAGAACAGTTTTTTGTATTTGTAATTCCGCGCTTAGATATCGACCAGCCTGCATTTATTAGCGGAATTGAGAAGTTTAATCTTGCCAACTACGAAAATCTCAACCTTAAAGTTAAAGTGCAACCACTCGACGATTTACGACAAATTGTACTTATTTCAGGATTGCCCGACACCGAAACAGCAAGACCATATTTCAGCAAAGTTGTAAACACACGCACACTATACGCACCGCTACGAAAAGCCAATTACAGGAATTTCCTAATCTCGAAAATAAACTATGATATTTTCTTGCAAGAAAAAAATATTATAGAATATATGGATTTCTATAAACGAGTTTATCTGGGGCAGTAAGAAGTTTTCAGTCGCAGTCGCAGTTTTCAGTTCTTAAATTTTAAACCCGAAACTCTGAACTCGAAACTCTGAACCGTTGTAGTTAAAGTTTGTTAACCATATACTAACCCGGCATTTTTTGGGTTTTTTATTTATTAGATAAAATATTATTACATGAACAAACCACGAATTCTTTGGACAGACGACGAAATAGATTTATTACGCGCACATATTATCTTTTTAGAGGAAAAAGGTTACGAAGTTGACACTGCCAACAATGGTTCTGATGCCATTGAAAAAGTTAAAACCGAATTTTACGATATTATCTTTCTCGACGAAAATATGCCCGGATTAACAGGTTTGGAAACACTTACTGAAATCAAAGCCATTTCGCCAAATATTCCGGTAGTAATGATTACCAAGAGCGAAGAGGAAAATATTATGGACGAAGCAGTGGGTTCTAAAATTGCCGACTATCTGATTAAGCCCGTCAATCCAAAACAGATTTTACTTTCGCTAAAAAAGAATATCGACCAAAAACGACTTGTTACACAGAAAACTACTTCGGGATATCAGATGCAGTTTGGAAAAATTGGGATGCAAATTAACGACCGGCTTAATTTTGACGAATGGAAAGATATTTACAAAAAACTTGTGCATTGGGAAATTGAATTGAGTGAGTCGGATGACTCGACAATGGATGAAATTTTGGCAATGCAAAAAGACGATGCCAACAAGGCATTTTTCAAATTTGTAAAAGACCATTATATCGACTGGTTTACCCAGGATTTGGATGAGCGCCCGATGCTTTCGCCCGATATTTTTAAACACCGGGTTTTCCCTCATCTCGATGCCGGTAAAAAAACTATGGTACTTGTAATTGATAATCTCCGGTTCGACCAGTGGCGAATGCTCAGCCCGGTTTTTAACGACTATTTTCGCACCGATTCGGAAGAGCTTTATTGTGGAATTTTACCGGCGGCAACAATGTATGCCCGTAATGCAATGTTCTCCGGATTAATGCCTTCTGAAATTGAAAAATTATACCCGCAGCTTTGGGATGACGATGATAATGACGGAGGCAAAAATAAGCACGAAGAGGAACTTATAATAAAACAGCTTTCGAGGTTTGGAAGAAAAGAGAGTCTCTACTTCGAGAAAGTTGGCGGGGTAAAAAAGGAGCGTTGGGTTACCGATAATCTTAATAATATCATGGCAAACGACCTCTCGGTTATGGTAGTTAATTTTGTTGATATGATTTCTCATGCCCGTACCGAAATGGACATGATTCGCGAACTTGCAAACAACGAAAAAGCGTACCGTTCAATTACTTTAAGTTGGTTTCAGAATTCATCGTTGTTTGAATTACTGAGAAGTCTGGCAGAAAACGACATCAAAATTATAGTAACCACCGACCATGGTTCCATAAGAGTTAGCAACCCTGTTAAAGTTATTGGCGACCGCGAAACAAATACTAACCTGCGATATAAATTGGGTAAAAATCTAAATTTCAAATCGAAGAATGTTTTTGAAGTACGCGACCCTCGTAAAATATTCCTCCCCTCCCGGAATGTTAGTACCAGCTACATTTTTGCCAGCAATACCGATTTTTTTGCATATCCGAATAACTATAATTATTACGCAAATTATTATAAAAACACTTTCCAGCATGGCGGAATTTCTATGGAAGAGCTGATTATTCCAGTTATTACACTTTCATCAAAAAACAGGTAAACAATTTCCATATATTTTTGAATATTACACACAGCTCTTACCGCAAACAACTAACTAAAGATAAGCACTTTACGCGAGTATTTCACGAATAAAACACTCCCCATTACACTCCAGTCAATAGTTTTTCTTTAAACATAAGAGTCCTCTCCGAAAAGTAAAAGAATAGAAATATAGTCATCTGATAAATCTGTAATCAACTGATTACTATGCTCGGGGTTCCAATGCTTTTTTCTAAATCATTCATCTGATGACTTTTCAGAGTTGACTCAACATATTGTTAATAATTTCATTCAATTTTGTGAATATTAATAATTAATCTCTTAATAAAAGGTATGTATAATCCATACTTTTGGCATCTTAAACCTTATAAATTAAAAACATGAAAAAAGTATTACTTTTACTTACACTATTTGTTTACGTCGTATCAACAAACGCACAAAACATTCAAACTCACTATGTTTTTTCCGATGACAGGAACTGTGTGCTTACAACCGTAGAAATGTTTAAACCCGATAATATGGGAAGTACATTTTTCTTTATCGATTTTTTTTATGGACTGCCAGGTTTAGAATCGATGAACAGTGCATATTTTGAAATTGCAAGAAGCATGAAATTAGGAAAGACTTCACCTTTTGGTTTCCATGGCGAATATAATGGAGGACTCGGACTCTTTCCCACAGGAGATGGTATTGGTGGATATGCAATAAATAATGCATGGTTGACCGGACTGGATTATTCGTGGAATGCCGAAGATTTCTCAAAAGGATTTACTCTTCAGGTTCTCTACAAATATATAATGAATAAACAAAGTTCGTTTCAGCTAACAGGTGTTTGGTACTATAATTTTGTAGATGGCAAATTCTCTTTCACCGGATTTGCTGACTTCTGGAAAGAAGATTCTGATTTTAATTTTGATGGTACAGCAGATGCAAATTATGTTTTTCTTACACAACCTCAGCTTTGGTTTAATGCCACCGAGCATTTCTCTTTTGGAAGCGAAGTTGAAATCGCAAATAACTTTGGAGGTGTCGAAGGTTTTAAAGTAAGACCAACCGTTGCTGTAAAATGGATATTTTAATCTTTAAATAATAATTATGTTAGAAAAATATTTCAAATTAAAAGAGAACAAAACCACCGTTAAAACTGAGATACTTGCAGGTATTACCACGTTTATGACGATGGCTTATATTTTAGCAGTAAACCCTGATATACTGAGTGCCACCGGCATGGATAAAAATGCACTGTTCACAGCAACAGCTTTATCTGCATTCGTTGCAACAATGGTAATGGCGCTGGTTGCCAAACTACCTTTTGCACTTGCTCCAGGCATGGGGCTTAATGCTTTTTTTGCTTTTACCGTAGTTCTAGGAATGGGGCACACCTGGCAATTTGCCATTACAGCCGTATTTCTCGAGGGTATAATATTCATAGCTTTAACAGCATTTAATATCCGCGAGCTGATTGTAAATGCAATTCCATTACCATTAAAACATGCCGTCTCTGCAGGTATCGGACTTTTTATCGCATTTATTGGATTGCAAAATGCAGGTATAATAACAAACAACGATGCCGTTTTAGTCGGTTTGGGAGACATGGGTTCTCCCGCTGTATTAATTGCTTTGGGAGGAGTTATTTTAACAGGAGTACTTCTATCGTTAAAAGTAAGAGGTGCACTTCTAATAGGAATTTTTGCAGCCACAATTGCGGGACTTCCTTTTGGAGTTACACATATTCCCGAGGGTACTTTAGTGGATACCCCTCCTTCATTAGAACCAATTTTCTGGAAGTTTGAATTCTCAAACATTTTTACTTTCGATATGCTAATTGTTCTGTTTACATTTCTTTTTGTTGATATGTTCGATACAGTTGGAACATTGGTTGGAGTATCGTCAAAAGCAGGAATGCTCGACAAAAATGGGAATGTACCTAGGGTTAAACTAGCACTTTTTGCCGATTCAATAGGAACATTTTTTGGAGCAATTTTCGGAACAAGTACTGTTACAACTTATGTAGAAAGTGCATCGGGTGTTGCCGAGGGAGGAAGAACAGGGCTAACTTCGTTAACAGTTGCCATGCTATTTTTAGTTGCACTTTTCTTTGCCCCGGTATTTACTATGGTACCTGCTGCGGCAACAGCACCTGCATTAATTTTAGTCGGTTTCTTTATGATGTCGCCAATTTTAAAAATCGATTTCGATAATTATACCGATTCAATTCCGGCATTTATCACAATAATTGCAATGCCACTTACTTACAGTATTGCTGAAGGTATCGTATTTGGAATGCTTTCGTATGTACTATTAAAAGTGTTCACAGGCAAATTCAAAGATGTTTCAATTGTGATGGTTGTTTTGGCCATTCTGTTTATTCTGAAATTTTTTATATAAATACCTACAATTATTAAAACAAGTTCATTAATATTTTTTGTTAATGAACTTGTTTTATATTTTTGCCGAAAGAGACATTAACTCAGTTGGTTTAGTCCGTCAACCGACGGATGACAGGGTGGAAGTCGCTGGTTTTTTTTACAATTATTTATATTTGACATTTTGGGACATTAACTCAGTTGGTTTAGTCCGTCAGCCGACGGATGACAGGGTTGAAGTCGCTGGTTTTTTTTACAATTATTTATATTTGACATTTTGGGACATTAACTCAGTTGGTTTAGTCCGTCAGCCGACGGATGACAGGGTGGAAGTCGCTGGTTTTTTTACAATTATTTATATTTGACATTTTGGGACATTAACTCAGTTG
>JAJRSD010000068.1 GCA_024278975.1 Bacteroidota bacterium | reverse complement strand
GGCGTGCTCTATTATTCGATAAGGGAGACACTCCTTTCTCATTCTTATATTTCCGAAACCAATAGCTAAACGTTTTAACAGATAGATCTTCGTGGGCGCAAAACTTAATCTGGCTTAACCCACTTTCCTGCCACAGCTCAATGGCAAGGTACATCTTTTCTTTGCTGTATTTTTGATTTTTTCGCATGGGGGCAAAGTTACGCCCAAGTCAATCAATCAGCAAGACGGGGTTGGTAGTGGGGATACCATTCTGTTTTGTTCAATTATATTAATCAACTATAATTAATTAAAAGCAAATCTCTAAAACCCAAAAGTATCGGGCAGCCACATTGAAATTTCGGGAATATATGTTACCAAAAGCAGACTAATAATCATAACCACAAACATTGGCAAAAGCGGTTTAATCACCGTCTCTATTTTTACGTCGCTCACACTACAGCCAATAAAAAGAAGCGAGCCAACAGGCGGTGTTCCAAGCCCGACACTTAAATTCAGTACCATAATAATCCCAAAATGAACCGGGTCGAGACCGAGGTTTGTTACAATAGGCAAAAATATTGGCGTAAAAATTAGTACTGCCGGAGTCATATCCATAAATACTCCCACAAACAGAAGGATCAGGTTTATTATCAACAAGATTACAAATTTATTATCGCTTAAAGCGAGCAATGCTTCACTAACATTTTGTGGAATATTTTCGTATGCCATTATCCATGATAAGCCAATACAAGTAGCTACCAGCAGTAAAACAAAAGATGTTGTTTTTATTGATTTCAGAATTACTTCGGGCATATCTTTCCATTTCAATTCGCGATAAACAAATGCAAGTACGAGCGCGTATAAAACAGCTACCGCCGATGCTTCTGTGGCTGTAAACAAACCGCCTACAATTCCCCCGATTACTATTACCAACATCATTAAACTGGGAAAAGCATCGAGAAATTTGCGTAGTGCATCTTTAGCTCCGCGTTTATGTTTTCGGGCATAAAAAGTAACAACGGCTACAAAAAGTAATCCCAGCCCGCCATAAATAAGACTGGCAGTTTCGGGCGAAACCAAAGTTTTCACTTTAATCATGCCCACAACTATTAAAACCAGAGAGACCAAAACTGCGAAAAATTTGCTCAAATGCCTGACCATGGTTGTAAAGCCAAATTTTTTATACGAGAACATTGCCATTGCCATTGCCATAATTCCCAATCCTGTGAGAATGCCCGGTGCGTAACCTGCCAAAAACAGCGCGGTAATTGAAACGCCACCGCTGGCAAGCGAATAAACAATCAAAATATTACTTGGCGGAATTGACAATCCGGTTGTTGCCGATGTGATATTTATGGCGGCACTAAAGTTTTTATCGTAGCCCTCTTTGTTCATTTCGGGCATCATAATACTGCCAATTGCCGATGCCGAAGCAGCTGCCGAGCCAGAAATTGCCCCAAAAAGCATATTTGCCATAACATTAACAAATGCCAGTCCTGCCGGCCAGCGACCAACCATAACCCGTGCAAAATTTATTAACCTGATGGCAATGCCCCCTTTATTCATTATGTTACCTGCAAGTATAAAAAACGGTATTGCCAAAAGCGCAAAACTGTCTAACCCGGTTGCCATTCGTTGTGCAAATGTTGTGGCTGCCGGAAGCGGCATAATTGTAACCAACATTGTTAATATGCCCGAAATTCCTATACTAAAAGCAATTGGAACTCCTATTATTAATAAGATTACAAAACTTACTACTAAAACTATTATTCCTATAAATTCCATGTTGGTTTGGTTATTTTGTTTTTACTGAATTATCGATTGTATAATAAAGAATTAAAAGCCCGCTAACCGGAACTATCAGATAAACATAGCCCAGCGGCAATGCAAGTGCAGCCGATTTTACACCAAGATAAAAACGAGTATAAACAAGCCACGAACCTCCGAAACACATTACAAATAGTGAGAATATCCCCACAATTGAGTTGATAAATATCTGTAGGCGACGCTTTTTCTTGCCTTTCATTTTTTGTAGCATAAGGTCTATTGCAAGGTGTTCATTTTTTCCAGCCACGTAGGCAGCTCCCAACATACCAACCCAAATTAGTAAAAAGCCTGCAAGCTCATCTGTAAACGAACTTGGCGATGCCATTACATACCTGCTAAAAACCTGCCACAATACATCTAAAACGAGTATGCTCATCAGTGCAATTAAAAACACCTCTATTATTTTATCAATCTTTTCTCTCATGGTTTAACTTTTAAACTTCCAGATTCAATACTCTATTTTTGGGCTTGAATACGTCGGATTAAATCGCCCAATACTTTATCTTCTTTATACTCGTTCAACAAATCCTGTACTTTATCGGCAAATTTTGTTTTATCGGGATAGTGGATAGTAACTCCTGCCTTCTGTACCTCTCTCAACGACTCTTCAACCGACTCAGCCCAAAATTTACGCTGAACAGGAACCGATTCATCGGCAGCTTCTTGCAGCCATTTCTGCTCTTGTTCAGTAAGGGTTTTCCATATCTTTGAGCTGATTATCAACACATCGGGAACACATGTATGTTCGTCCAGCGAGTAGTGTTTGCAAACTTCGTAATGATGCGAAGTATATAAACTCGGAGGATTATTCTCTGCTCCGTCAACAACTCCACTTTGTAACGCGGTATAAAGCTCGCCCCACGATATTGGAGTTGGTGAACCTCCAAGAGCTTTTACCATCTCCATTGCAGTTTGGCTTTTCATTACCCTGATTTTTAAACCTTCTAAATCTTCCGGCAAATTAATAGGTTTGTCTATGGTATAAAAACTACGAAATCCCGCATCGTAAAAACTCAATCCGCGAATCCAAAACTCTTCTGTACCGAGAAGAAGCTCCTTGCCTATTTCACCATCAAACACTTTAAAAGAGTGTTCTTTCGATGTAAAGACATAAGGTAACCCCAAAACTTTAAACTTTCTGGTAAAGCTTTCCATCACCGCTGCCGAAACCTTTGTAATTGCCAAACTACCTATTTGAAGTAACTCTACACATTGCTGCTCAGAGCCTAACTGTCCGCTGGGATATATATCGATTGTCAGTTTTCCTCCCGATTTTTCGGCAAGCCGGTCGGCCATAAACTCCATTCCTTTATGAACCGGGTGGGTTGGATCTAAACCGTGTGCAAGTTTTAAAACCTTGTGTTCAGAAACTCCTTTGCAACCAAGAAGAGATACAATCAGGAGCAAAACAGAAAAAGTTTTTAGCAAATTCTTATTCATTATGATTTTAGTTTTTTTATTATTTCAAGTGCTTCTGCACATTTCGCGGTAATGTATGAATAATTTTCATTTGCTAAAACTTCTTTTGGAAATAATTGCGATCCCATTCCAACACAAGTTGCTCCCGCCTGAAACCACTCTTTTAAATTTTCTTCGGTTGGAGAAACGCCGCCAGTTGGCATAATACTCGCCCATGGCATTGGTCCTTTTACCGACTTAATAAAACCGGGACCTCCAACTTGCGAGCCGGGGAATATTTTAACCACTTCGGCACCAAGTTCGTGTGCTTTTGCAATTTCGGTAACCGAACCACAACCCGGACTCCATGCCACTTTTCGGCGGTTGCAAACTTTTGCTGTTCCTTCGTCAACTATTGGCGAAACTATAAAGTTTGCACCCAGCGACAGATACATTGCAGCTGTTCCTTCGTCGATAACCGAGCCTGCGCCCATAATCATTTCGGGGCATTCGGTAATTGCCCACTGGTTTAAAGCGGCAAATGTTAGTGCTGCAAAATCGCCACGGTTAGTGAACTCAAACAGCCTGACTCCACCATCGTAACAAGCTTTTACAACACTCTTGCAAACCTCAACATCTTCGTTATAAAATACCGGAACTAATCCTGATTCCTGCATTTTTAATGCTACTTCTATTCTTGTAAATTTTGCCATAATTTAAGTTAAAAATTAAAAGTGAAAAGTAATTTAATCGTATTTATCGATTAGCATAATTATTCTCCTTCAAAAAAATCATTATCTAATTCTTTTACCTCATACATAGTTTTCACCTGAACACCTACATTATACTGATGCATTAAATCAACTAATTTAGCTCCATCAATTAAGATTATAGAATGGTGTGCTTCTTTTGCTTTTCTACAGGCTGAATCATCAAAAGTTGATGTTGTTATAAAAACTCCTTTGTTCGTATCACCGCTCATTGCTCCAATGAAGTTTCTTATATCTTTTTCACGGACTTTATTTTCATTATAGCGTTTTGCCTGTGTATAGATTCTTTCAAGTCCGAGTTTGTCTTCATTTATGATACCATCAATTCCTCCATCCCCAGACTTAGAAGTTTCTATGAAATCACCATATCCCATTTTTTTAAGAAGTATGAGGATTACCTTTTCGAAATAATACGGATCTAATTCTTTTAATTTTTCTAAAAGCTCAGTTTTAACTCCAGTTTCAATAGTTGAGAATCCAGAATCTATTAAGTCTTGTGGTGTAGCATTTTCTATATTAGTTGTGTCAAGTTTTATTTTATTTTCTTTTTTACTTTTCACAAATTCTCGATGATTTATAAAATCGGGGTCGTTTTGAAAATCGTATAAAGTTAAATTACCTTTTTCTATAATTCGTTTCCCTTTCTCCGTAATTTGAACCATTCCTCTTTTGGGGTAAGAAACAAATTTTGCCATTTTTAGATAAGATTTACCCCAAAGGATTCTGTCAAGTAAAATGTTAGCCCCAGAACTAGTCTTTTGATTAAGTAATTCTTGTGGTAAATCAGAATAATAAGTTTCACGAATTCGAGATGCTAATTCTCTACTACTCATTGATTCTACAGTATTTAAAATTTCTAATACTGGAATGAAGGTTTCATGGTATTTTGGTAGTTCCATTTGCTATTATTCTAATTATACACAACTACGTTCATTTAAATCAACATATTAATACTCTGGCGCATACAACTTCTCATTTTCAAATATCTAATCAATTGCGCCAGACATTCTTTTTTTCATTGCTCCCCGGGATAAATCCCGGGGCTATAAATATTCAACTCCTCCGGAGTATATTTCTAAATTTTTTCTCTTTTCTTAGCCCCTTCCCGATTTCTCGGGAGGTTGGGGAGGCTCCTATCGCGCCACCCTACCAGATGCATCGCCACCCATCAACTTTTCAACCTCATCGACGGTTACCTGATTGTAATCGCCATAAACTGTATGTTTTAAACACGATGCTGCCACGGCAAAATTCAATGCTTTTTGATCATTGCCTTTATATGTTAGCAAACCGTAAATCAAACCTCCCATAAACGAGTCGCCGCCACCAACACGGTCAACAATATGTGTAATCTGATATGTTGGAGCTTCGTAAAGTTTTTTGCCATCCCATAAAACACCCGACCAACTATTATGATTTGCATTAACAGAACCTCGCAAAGTTGTAATCACTTTTTTACATCGCGGAAATTGTTCCATTATCTGTTTCGAAACCGATTCGTAAGCAGCACCTTCAACATGTCCTCCGGTAACATCAACACCTTCGGGTTTTACACCGAGCACTTTTTCAGCATCCTCTTCGTTTCCAAGAATAATATCTGTTCCGGCAACTAATTCGGGCATAATTTCTCTGGCATATTTTCCATAATTCCACAAATTTTTACGGAAATTCAAATCGCACGAAACAGTTATTCCCAACTCGTTTGCCTTTTGAATTGCTTCGAGACAAACATCGGCGGCACTTTGCGAAATTGCGGGTGTAATTCCTGTCCAATGAAACCAATTGACATTTTCAAATACTTTATTCCAGTCAATCATTCCAGGTTGAATTTCGGAAACAGCAGAATTTGCCCTGTCGTAAACAACTTTACTGCCACGGCTAACTGCACCGGTTTCAAGAAAATATATTCCTAAACGTTCGCCGCCATAAATAATTTTATCTACTCCAACTCCATATTTTTGCAAGTCCATTGTGCAAGCTCGCCCAATATCATTTTTTGGTAGTCGCGTTACAAAGTCAACCGCGATGCCATAATTTGCAAGCGACACAGCAACATTTGCTTCGCCACCGCCAAACGTGGCAGAGAATTGGGTACTCTGCGAAAAACGCAAATAATCCGGTGTTGCCAAACGCAACATTATCTCTCCAAATGTAACTACTCTATTCATAATAAAAAAAATTCTGCAATCGATTGCAAAGATATAATTTCACTTTAATAATCGAATAATTATCACAACAATATCATTTTCTACCCAAAATTAAAATACTCTTTTGCATTATTGAAACTTATATTTTCAACCATTTCGCCAAGTAATTTCATATCGTTAGGAATTTCTCCATTTTCAACATCGTTACCCAATAAATTACATAATGTTCGGCGGAAATATTCGTGACGAGAATATGAGAGAAAACTTCTTGAATCGGTTAACATTCCCACAAACCGGCTTAAAAGACCAAGGTTCGAGAGAGTGTTCAACTGTTTTTCCATTCCATCTTTCTGGTCGAGAAACCACCACCCCGAGCCAAACTGCATTTTACCCGGCACAGAACCATCCTGAAAATTCCCTGTCATTGTAGCAATTAACTCATTATCACGAGGGTTTAAGTTGTACAAAACTGTTTTACACAACTTGTTTTCCATATCTAACCTGTCTAATAATTTCGAGAGTGGTTTTCCAATTTCATAATCTCCTATTGAATCTAATCCAACATCAGCTCCCAGTTTATTAAAAAGTCGGGTGCTGTTATTTCGCATTGCTCCGAGGTGAAATTGTTGTGTCCAGCCACGCGAGTGATCCATGATCCCGAATTCATACAACATTACCGACTTAAATTTCAGGATACTCTCCTCTGTTAACTCTTCGCCACTTCGAACACGACCAAAAATATACTCGATTTCTCCGGCGGTATAATGTTCTGCCAAAGCAGTTTCCAGTCCATGGTCAGACAAACGACAGCCATTATCGTGAAAAAACTGGTGACGGTTATCTAATGCCTGAATCAACTCTTTAAAAGAATCTATTTTCATTCCCGCAGCTACCACTAATTTATCGATATAATCGTTGAACTCTTCGACATTTTCTACTGCCATTGCTTTGTCGGGTCTCCATGCAGGAAGTACCGAAACTTCAAAACCATCGGCTTTTATTTTCTGGTGATGCTCCAGCGAATCAATGGGATCGTCGGTTGTACAAATGGTATCAACATTTGCCATTCGTATAATATTACGAACCGAATATTCGGGTGTCTGTAATTTTGCATTACACTCGTCCCAAATTTCCTTTGCTGTTTCCGAGTTTAAAATTTTATCTATTCCAAAGAATTTTTTAAGTTCCAAATGTGTCCAATGAAATAGTGGATTACGTAATGTGAATGGAACGGTCTCAGCCCACTTTTCAAACTTTTCCCAATCAGACGCATCACCTGTACAATACTTCTCATCAACACCATTTGTTCGCATTCCACGCCATTTATAATGGTCGCCATACAACCAAATCTGTGTTATGTTTTCAAACTGTTTATCCTCGGCTATTTCTTGCGGATTGATGTGACAGTGATAATCGAATATGGGCATTTTAGCCGCATGATTGTGGTACAATTCCTTTGCAGTTTCTGTTTGCAACAGGAAATCCTTGTCCATAAATTTTTTCATGATATATTAATTTTAATGAATATCAGCATACTTACCTAAATAACCACCTCGAAATAAGGAATGGTTTGTATATGAGTAAACTTTAATAGTTTTTCCTATAAATCAAACAAACGTTTCAAGTGTCGATCGTAAATATTTTCTTCGACACAACCACCAACTACATCAGCATATTTTTCGAGTAATCCCGTGTATTTATCACCCATTTCGGCAGCAACTTTGTAACCCACGTGTATTAACTGACGGAAATTCAAATTATAATCGGGATGACCGGGAATGTGACGAAGTGAGTCTCCAAATTTCTCACCAGTCCAGCCTGCAACCTCTTCCGGAGTTGGAAGTGCCGAATCGTCAATATCAATCACATCGGCATACGGACCACAAAGTTCATCTTTACGAGCCAGCGCACTGGTATAAATTTCTTTTGCAACTGCCAAACCTTCGTCGCCCGAAATTGCCAATCCGATTACCTCTTCGAGCCATGTTGTTCCGGCAGTTTTAACGTGCAGACCTTTATCGTATTTTTTAATAATTTCAGCCATTATCGGGTAAATAGTAAACTTATCCGACCCCGAATGAATACTTAATTTCAAGTCTTCAGGAAGCCCGAACTTTTTAACAGCATAATCAATCACCAAAACATCCTGTTCAAATTCTTTGGTAAACTGCTCCACATCTCCGATGTAATCAACGCCTTTGTTAAATCGACCGGTAAATTTTGGTGCTACGGTTTGTGCCGGAATTTTCGCATCGGCAATCATTTTCATAATAAAAAACATATCAACCGGAGTTTGCGGCTCTTCCACCTCGTCCATCGAAACTTCGGTTACAAAATTCCCCTCCCCTTTTGCAGCTTCAATATGAATATAAATTTTGCGGGCTTCTTTTACTGCTGCCAGATATTTTCCTGCAACCTCTTCCAGCAAAGCATCGGTAATAATAATTGGCTCATCAATTCCGGGAATTTCAACTTTCCCATTAAAAATTTCGCACGATTTTTTAAATGCCAAAACATCTTCCACCGCCGATTCGTTACCTATATACATGGCAACATCGAGTGTAAAAAATTGGAGTATTCAATAAATCTATCAACATTTGACAAGTTGATATGGTCGGCGTCAACAAAATAGAGACCTTCCCAACCCAGTGCTTTTACCGCTGCATCAGCTTCAACCCGGGTTCCCTCGGGTTCCGATTTAACGATATCATGTTCCCTGTTCGATTTATTCCAAACTGCTGTAACTTCAACACCGTTCGATGTTGCTTCAATTAGTGCACTTAACTGTGCTTCTCCCTCGTGGTTAAAGCGGTCTCCAACCCCAAAGCTGTATTTCCCTAAATTCATTTTTATAATATTTTTTTGATGTAAACTTTTTTCCGTGTACGAACACGAAAATAGATATATATATCGTATCTCCAAAATAAAAACAGATGTTACACACTAAATTATTATTATTTCTCATTCATTGCGAAATAAAACTAATTTTTATGAAAATTCGAGAGGTTCTCAGTTTTCGGTTGGTAGTTTTCAGAAGAGAACCGTTATCTATTGTCAATCACGTTTTTTATTCCCATCGCTCATTGTTGAACGTGCTGGGCTTTGCGATAACCCAAAGTATCTTATAAATATTTTACATACTCCTTTGTCGGTTTTATAAGTATTGGCGCAGCTGTCGAATATCAATAAAGTACTAAATCTGGTGTTTGACGGATTAAAGATATGAGTCCATTCCTTTATTTCTCATTTTTCCATCCATCACTATTATACATTTTAATTAATTTAAAAGACTAAAATAAATTTGACTCATGTTACAAATAGTTGTAAATTATTGCAGTATTTGTAAAACGATTCAAATGTGGACGCGATGTTTATATTTTATTTTGTATTGAATAAACAAATCTAGGGAGTATGTTGATAAGGTTAAGTGTTATATGAGTTTTATATAAAAAATCACTAAATAATATAAATTAGAATTATGATGAAAACAAAAAAATTAAAAACTCTCCTGTTACTGTTAATAATAGGAGGAGGAGGAGTAACGTATGCACAAGAAGTTGTGTCAACTGCAGGCGGTCATGATGTTGGAGATATAGTCCAGGTAAGCTGGACTATTGGAGAACCGGTTATTGAAACAGGTTTAAATGGTCAGTATTATTTAACACAAGGTATGCATCAGGGAGATATGACTATTAACACAATTGCCGAGATTCAGGATTTGGGGTTTAATATTAATGCATATCCAAATCCGGTAGTTAACGAACTAAAACTTAATATTGATAAATTCGATTTACGAGGTTTAAACTATGTTCTTTTCTACGAGAATGGACAACTATTAGACAAAGGCGAGGTGTTGCAGAAAGAGACGATTATTCAGATGGCAAAGTACAGACCATCCACGTATATTTTACGTGTTAAGTCAGGCGACTACGAATTAAAGTCATTCAAAATAATCAAGCGGGAATAGAAAAAAAGTAATCAAATAAATATTAAATTATATTAAAACAAACATTATGAATTATTTTACAAAATTAAAAAAAAGAACAATACTCTTTGTATTGGCAATTATTTTTATTGGAACAGGGGCATTTGCTCAAGCCCCCAACTCGTTTAAGTACCAGGCAGTTTTGCGCGATCTTGAAGGAAAAGTATTAGCAGAAAAAGCTGTTCAGGTAGAAATTAACATTCTGCAAGGCAGTGAAAGTGGAACACTTGTATTATCAGAACTTTTTGATGTTACAACAAATAAATTTGGATTAACGAACCTTGATATAGGGTCGATAGATCCTGCCAGGTTTAATGATATTGATTGGGGAAACGGTCCCTATTTTATAACTATCAGTGTAGATGGCGATGCCGTGGGAACAAGTCAGCTTTTAAGTGTTCCTTATGCACTGCACGCCGGCACTGTCGACAATGCTGATGATGCTGATGCCGACCCAACAAACGAGATGCAGGCTATTAGTATTGATGGTAATATTATTACGTTAAGCGATGGAGGCACTATTACTCTACCTGAAGGTTTTGACGGAAACTATTCAAGCCTTGTTGGTGCACCTGTAAATGTTAGTGAGTTTATAAACGATTCAGGATTTATTACAAATCCTGATGATGCAGATGCCGACCCTGCAAATGAATTACAGGTTATTAGTATTGATGGTGATGTGATTACTTTAAGCGATGGAGGTACTATAACTCTACCTGATGCCGACCCAACAAACGAATTACAAGTTATTAGTATCGATGGTGATGTGATTACTTTAAGCGATGGAGGCACTATTACTTTACCTGAAGGTTTTGATGGAAACTATTCAAGCCTTGTTGGTGCACCTGTAAATGTTAGTGAGTTTACAAATGATGCAGGATATATTACAGATCCTGATGATGCAGATGCCGACCCGGTAAATGAAATACAAGTTATTAGTATTAGCGGAGATGAGATTACGTTGAGCAACGGAGGCACTATAACTTTACCTGAAGGTTTTGACGGAAACTATTCAAGCCTTATTGGTGCACCGGTAAATATGAGTGATTTCACAAACGATGTTGGATATATTACAAATCCGGACGATGCAGATCCCGACCCAGCAAATGAGTTGCAAATCATTTCAAAAAGTGGGAATGTTGTAACTTTAGATCAGGGAGGCGGCTCTTTTATTGATAGTGCTCTTACTGAAACTCAGGTTGATGAAATGGTAGCAGATAATGGTTATGTCATTTTATCTGACTTAGGTTCAATGAGCTATCAGGATTCTATTAGCGTAAATGTTGATGGAGGCGAAATTGATGGAACAGTTATCGGATTTAATACCCCTGAAGAGGGATACTTTCAAAATGTGGACGTAAGTAAAAACATATATCTTCCAAAAACAACTACCGACGAAGGTGTTATTTATGTTGACAACAAGCGTTTTATGCATTCTCAAGGTGTTCAAAATACATATCTTGGAGAAGAAGCAGGTCAGCTTGGAGGAGCCGGAGGTAATGATAATATTGGTATTGGATATAAAGCTCTTTCCGATAATGTCTCAGGGCATTCTAACGTGGCAGTTGGTTCAAGTGTTTTAACCGAAAACGGAATTGGAACACAGAACGTGGCAGCAGGTCAAGAAGCAATGATGGGCAATAAAACAGGAAGCTATAATACTGCATTAGGAGCTTATTCGATGAAAGAGAATACTGATGGTTCGTATAATATTGCTCTTGGTTTCGAGTCATTATTAAAAAACAAACAAGGGTCAGATAATATTGGTATCGGAATCAGAGCACTTAATAATAACGAGGAAGGTAATTCCAATATTGCCGTCGGATATAACACTCTGTACAATAATACAACCGGAGAAAATAATATCGCAATTGGTACATTATCATTGTATGAGAATACTTCAGGGAAGTACAATTTAGGTGTTGGAGCTTCAGCTCTAAATAAAAACACTACGGGTAAAGGCAATGTTGCAACCGGAAATTATACACTATACAACAATACAACAGGTAACCAAAACGTAGCAGTTGGTGACAGCTCGATGTACAATAACGAAACAGCGAGAGAGATTACAGCTGTTGGATACCGGTCACTATTCAGTAATACAAGCGGACTTGGAAACACTGGCGTTGGTGCCCGCACGTTAAGTTCGAATACCGTAGGATATGGAAATACCGCCGCAGGTAGCGAAGCATTAATGAACAATACTACAGGTTTCGACAATACAGCTACAGGATTACGTGCCGGTTTTAAAAATACAACGGGTCACCATAATTCAAGTGTGGGTACAGGTGCACTTTACGACAATACTGAAGGAGCTTATAATGCAGCATTGGGTTCAGAGGCACTTTACAATAATGTATTTGGCGATTACAATACAGGAGTAGGATTTTCTGCATTGTACAAAAATCAGGAGGGAAACAATAACACAGCCGTTGGTAACCGTGCATCAAATAATGTTCAGGGCGGTTCGTTTAACGTTGCACTTGGCGATAGTTCAATGTACTCTACCACTACAGGAAATTTAAACACCGCAATTGGTAAAGAAGCTCTGTTCCAAAATCAAACAAGCAGCAACAACGTTACAGTTGGTGCTTATGCAATGTACAATCAACGAACCGGAGAAGGTAATACTTCTGTTGGTTATACCTCTTTATATACCAACGAGGCGGGCAACAACAATACTGCTGTTGGAGATAGCACATTGTATATGAACACTGGAAACAGCAACACTGCAATCGGTGCCAATACAATGTTTAACAACACCAGCGGAGACAATAATTCGGCTGTTGGCGATAATGCCCTTGCTGCCAATGAAACCGGGAATATGAATACTGCTGTAGGTTCAGAATCTTTAATGAACAATACCACAAACGAAAACACCGCAGTTGGTACACGCAGTTTATATACCAATACAGCAGGAACAAACAATGCCGCTGTTGGAGATAGTGCTCTATTTGCAAACGATAGTGGAAACAGAAACTCAGCAGTAGGTTCAAAAGCGTTACGAAATAACTTAGCAAACGAGAATACTGCCGTTGGAACTCAGGCACTATACAGCAATACAACAGGTATAAACAACGCCGCAGTTGGTGACAATGCATTATTTTCAAACTTAACAGGCGAAAGAAATGCTGCAATGGGTTCGCAGGCATTGATGAACAATACTGCCAATGAAAATACCGGT
>JAJRSD010000067.1 GCA_024278975.1 Bacteroidota bacterium | reverse complement strand
TGCCATACATTCGGGTTAAGAATGTTGAGTTAGCATTGTCGTCAGACAGTACTAAAGTTGTTGCCTCTTTCACGTTAGAGCAAACAGGTAGCGAGAAAATTAAAACTTTGCTTTTTATTGCTGATGAAAATCCCAACGTGGGAATTATTATCAGAACAATTTCGGCAGGAAAGAATTTAAATAGAGTAGTTGACCCAACTACTGTTTATAAGCTCACTTTACGTCTAAAAAAGCTAACAAAAGGGAAACAGTATTTTTTTAGAGTAGGAGCTTTAATAGACGTTCCGGAGGCAAAGTATAATTGGAGCGACGCCATAAGGCTTGGAATTTAAAATAGTTATAGTAAAACAACTCTGTGTAATTTTATGGTTCAGAGTTGTTTTTTGTTATCTCTCAGCAGGTTCGTAGTGCTGATTATCTAATAGCCCCGTGCTTTAGCTCGGGATTTAAAATTGGAAACAAGTATAGTTTAGGCTGTATTTTTCTTGAACAAAAATTAGGACAAAACGGATTAGTAACCAGTGTTTATATTTTAGTTGTACTGCTGAGTAGCAACGTTTTTTTTATGTATTAATATTTTTAAAATCTAAATTAGTTATGCGACTATTCGTTCATCATTCTATGAGTATAGAACAGAATATATCTAAATGGAAGATTTCATTGTTGTTAATTATTTTTGTTCTTTTTCAACTGAAAGTTTCCCATGTCTATGCACAATCACAAGATCTTAAAATTACAGGAACTATAACGGACCACACCGGAGCTTTGCCAGGTGTAAATGTTTTTGATAAAAACTCACCAAGTACAGGTTGTATTACCAACGAAAATGGCGAATATTCATTTGTTGTAAATAAGGATGCTACCACACTTGTGGTTTCATTTGTGGGCATGAAAACAATGGAAATTCCTATTAATGGTAGAAATCTGATTGATATTGCTATGGAAGTAGAATCAATAGGGCTTGATGAGGTAATAGCCGTAGGTTATGGATATCAAAAGAAAGGAAGTTTAACAGGTGCCATTTCAAGTATCGATGCTGCTGAGATACAAACAACTACTTCAACCAGTCTGGCTCAAAAACTCTCGGGTAAAGTTGCGGGTTTGAATATTCGCCAGAGTAATGGCGAACCGGGAACTTTTAGCAATTCAATAAATATCCGTGGTTTTGGTGAACCATTATATGTTATTGACGGAATTGTTAGAGGCGGATCTGCTGATTTTCAAAGACTTCGTTCAGAAGATATTGAAAGTATATCGATACTAAAAGATGCTTCTGCAGCTATTTATGGAATGAATGCTGCCAATGGTGTTATCATAGTTACAACCAAAAAAGGAAAAAAAGGAAAATCAAAATTTTCATTTAATATGGTAACTGGATTTTCGTCTCCAACTGATATTCCGGACATGGCAAATGCTGCTCAATATTACGAAATGCGGAATGATGCAAATCTTAATGTTGGAATGAGTCCTTATATTTCGCAAGAAGAACTTTTGAAATGGCAAGCTGGTGGTCTTGGTTATGAAAGTACAAATTGGGGTGAAGAGACATTTAAAAAATCTTCTATGCGTTCAGATATGAATTTATCAGCTCAGGGAGGATCAGAAAAAGTTTCATATTATATAAATATTGGTTTTGTTAACGATAATGGACTCCTTAAAACTGAAGACATTAACTACAGAAAATATAATTTCAGGACCAATATATCAGCAAAACTTACGAACACAGTTACTGCCGATTTAAATTTTGCTGGTTTTACAGATAAAAGACAAACTCCAACTGATGGTATATTTGCAATTTGGAGAGGAACTGTTTCCAGTCTTCCAATACATTCTGTGTACGCTAACGACAACCCCGATTATTTACATCGTGTTCAAGATGGGCAGGCTATGAACCCGGTAGCAATTTCTCAGAGTGATTTAGCAGGATATAATATATTTGAAGATTTCAAATATCAAAGTAATTTTAGTTTAACATACAAAGCTCCATTTCTTGAAGGTTTGGAATTCAAGGGTGTTGTTGCATTCGACCAAAGTTTTTACCAAAGTAAAGGTGTGAAAACTGATTATAATCTGTACGATTATAAAGAAGAAGATGATAGTTATATGCCCACTGTTTTTAACAGCCCTGCTTCAATAAGTAATAATTTTAACAACTCTTATCTGTTAACTTTTCAGGCTCAGGCAACTTATAAAACTACATTCTTGGAAAATCATAATATTGGAGCAACTGTTATTTATGAACAGAAAGAATCTCAGGTTAGATATGCCGATATTTTTAAATATTATGAGTTTTTTACAAATGCTCAAGTCGATCAGGCCGGAGAAGAAAATGCAACTTCAGGAGGAAATGAAATCCAAGTGAGAAACATGTCCTATCTGGGACGTTTAAACTACGATTACAAAGGCAAATATCTTGTTGAGTTTTCTGCCAGATATGATGGATCATACCGATATAATCCAGATCAAAGATGGGGATTTTTCCCGGTTGCTTCAGGAGGGTGGAGAGTGTCTGAAGAGAACTTCATTAAAGACAATATTCTATGGTTGTCGAATTTTAAACTAAGAGGTTCTTATGGTATTATTGGACAAGATGCAGGTGCCCCATTTCAGTATGTTCCTGGCTTTTCAACAACAGGTGGTGGCGACTGGGTATTTTTTGAAGATAAATTGACAACAGGAGCATCATCACCGGCTATCGTTAATAAAGATCTAACATGGATGGAGTCAACAATAAAAGATTTTGGTATCGATCTGGGATTCTTTAATAATAAGCTTGTAATTAATGCTGACGTTTACCAGAGAGACAGAACAGGTCTGCTAGCCTATAGAAATGTTTCTCTCCCGAATACTTTTGGCGGAGTTCTTCCTCAGGAAAACTTGAATAGCGATAGAGTTAGAGGAGTTGAATTTTCGTTTATACATAGCAACAAAATTGGTGAATTTAACTATAGCATTAATGGTAATGTGAATTTTGCACGAACAATGAATGTTTACGTCGAGTCTGGTATTTACTCAAGTAGCTGGGATAAATACAGGGGAGATAGATCGGATAGATGGAATGATGTTGTTTGGATGTATACAAATATTGGACAATTTCAATCAGAAGAGGAGGTTTTATTTGCTCCAGTCCAGAATGGGAAATTAGGGAATAGCAGAGAAATGCCCGGTGATTTTAAATATGAAGATTTAAATGGCGATGGTGTAATTGATGGAAATGATAGTGCTCCTGTCGCTTACAATGAGCAACCAAAAACTAATTTTGGCTTGTCATTTACCGCATCGTGGAGATGATTTGATTTTAATGCTCTGTTTCAGGGAGCAGCTCAGTACACAGTACAATACACTCATGCTTATTCAACAATGTTTTGGGATGAAGGTAATTTGCCGGCATATTTTATGGATAGATGGCATTTGGAAGACCCGTATAATCAGGGAAGTGAGTGGGTGCCGGGTGAGTGGCCTTCCACAAGGCTTGTTGATGATGTCGGTATGTTATATGCACCAAGTTCCGCGTGGAGAAGAAATGCTTCTTATGTGCGTTTTAAAAACTTAGAGATAGGTTATACATTTGAGCAAGAGATTGTTAAAAGTGTAGGGATTGAATACATAAGAGTATATACCAATATGAACAATGTTTATACATGGGCTGATAAGTATGTTAAACCTTTTGATCCAGAATCAGTTTCCGGATTGTTTTCTACCGGATGGACTTATCCTATAATGCGAACAGTAAACTTTGGCGTTAATATTACCTTTTAATTATGAAGATTATGAAGACATTTAAATATTTATGTATAGTAGTAGTTGTCACCATGTTTGGCTGTAATGAAGATTTTTTAAATCTTGAACCTACAGACAAAATTAGTGCGGATAAATTATTTGGCAGTGCTGATGGAATAAATGCTTTTATGGCTAATCTTTATTCAAATGCACCTATCGAAGATTTTAATTCAACAGCAGCAGTTATTAGTTATAATTTTGCATGGCCTAATAATGCAGGCTTTTATCCCCCTGTTCAAACAGACGATGCAGTTGGATCTCAACATCAAGTTGTTGTTGGTTACGAAGGAAGAGATTTCCCGTGGTGGAATGAAGGCTATAAGTTAAATAAGGATCTGAATTTATTATTAGAAGTTATTCCTGATTTAGAGGTTGATCAGAAAACTAAGGATGCACTAAAAGGTGAAGCACTCTTTTTACGGGCATACACCTATTATGCTTTAGCAAAAAGGTATGGCGGTGTACCAATTATTACTTCAATAGGCGATATAAACGATGGTGTTGAAGCTTTGTATGTACCTCGGAATACTGAAAAAGAGACTTGGGATTTTGTATTAAAAACATGTGATGAAGCTGCTGCTCTATTAGGAGATGGTAATGGTGAAAGAAGAAGAGCTACAAAATGGGTAGCTTATGCATTAAAATCCAGAGCCGCTCTACACGCAGCATCAGTAGCTAAATATTGGAACAGGGCTCCTTTGTCGGGAGAAGCTGTTGATGCAAAATTAGTGGGATTAGAGGCATCAATGGCTAATGAGTATTATGCAATTTGCATTGATGCTTCAAAAATGATTATGAAGTCAGGTATTTTTTCTCTTTATAAGGCAACCCCTGCTTCTCCTGAGGAAGCGGCTGAAAATTACAGAGAAATGTTTGAAGAGCCTAACAGAGCCTTAAACGAAGTTATTTTCATGAAAGATCTTGCGATTCCGGGCGATGAGCGTGGCAGCAATCAGGATAACTGGGGGCAACCAAATCAAACTCGGGGAACATGGCCACATCCCGGACGCTTTAATCCTACATTAGAACTAGCCGATGTATATGAAAGTTACTCTAATCCAGGTAAAAGTACACCAATTGTTACTACTGTTGATGGTAATATTGATAATTACGAGGGTTATAACCCAAAAAGAACATATCTTGAATTTGATGACCCAATGGACATATTTGCGGGCAAAGATGCAAGATTTAGGGCATCTGTGGTTCTTCCGGGTTCTATCTGGAAAGATACTAAAATTGTTATTCAAGGAGGATTAATCAAACCCGATGGAAAGGCAATCATACATAAAGGAGCCACTGGAACAAACGTAGAGGTAAAGGTGGGTGACAAAACGTATTATCTTTTTGGTGCTTCAAGTTCTAGCTTTTATTCCGGATTCAATGGGTATAATATGACAAGAAGTGGCTTTCTATTTAAAAAGTTTCTCGACAGTAAATTTGTACCTACTCAATATATGAATCAATCAACTACAGGTTGGATTGATTTTAGATATGGTGAAATACTTTTAAATTATGCTGAGGCCGTTGTCGAAAGTGGAGCCGGAGATGCTGGTATAGCAGAGAAGGCAATCAATGATATTCGAAAAAGAGCTGCTCATACAACTAATATTCCTTTAACCCTCGAGAATGTTTTACGCGAACGAAGAGTTGAAATGGTTTTTGAGAATAAAAGATATTGGGATCTTACAAGGAGGAGAGAATATCATACCCTGTTTCATAATACTATTAGACATGCCTTAATTCCGGTTTTCGATTTAAGAACAATGAAGTATCTTTTTGTAAGAACTACTGTTCCATGGGCAATTCCAAATACTTTTTATGAGAGATATTACTATAAGGAAATACCAGATGTAAGTACAAGTGGATTAATTCAGAATCCTCAATATTAAATTTTAAGTAACGTAAAATGAAAAAGAGTTTAATATATCTATTATTCGCATTAACATTCTTTGTTAGTTCGTGCGAGCTCGATAATTACGACGCTCCCAATGCTAAGTTCTACGGATCTATAATTGACGAAGAGGCTGGAGTTGGAATCCCTCAGGATCTTATTGAGGGCTCGGTAATAGAATACGTTGAGTTGGGATACGAAAACCCACCAAGACAACAGCTTAGATTTAAACCGGATGGTACATTCCGAAATAATCTGATGTTTTCGGGATCGTATGCAGTACAGCCGGTT
>JAJRSD010000066.1 GCA_024278975.1 Bacteroidota bacterium | reverse complement strand
ATTTTTTATTGCTTTGGGTAGTAGCTTTTTACAAACATCGAAATCGGCGTTACGCGAAATTTCAAGAATAAATCCCTTTGAATAATTATCGATGGGCCAATGAAATGCAGCAGGGTTAGTATAAACAGTATCTCCTTCTGCCGGCCCAGGCAATAAGGTGATGGAGTCGTACTCTTTTTTTGACGGCTGAGTGCTACATATTTCCCTAACACTATTAACATTAGCTGTTTGATTGCAGGAGAATAAGATAAAAACAAATAAAATAATTATTGACTTGTGGATAATTGTTTGATTCCCGTTAGCTTTCATTTTAAATAGGTTTGGTTTATCAGCAAATTTTAAAATATACAGGTGAAATAATTTTAGCATTTCTCTTTTTTGATTTTATACAGTAATCTATCAAACAGATACTCCCTGTCGGTTCCATTACCCTCAAAAAACTTTCCTCTATTTCATCAAACAGTGAATAAATAGAGGAAAGTTATATTAGAAATAGTTATTTATAAACATTCTTACTCCCATCCAGGATTTTGACCTAATTTAGGGTTCAATGTAATTTGTTCAATTCCAATAAAATCCAAATAATCACGCCCTTCCTTAAAGCCATAACCAGCATCTCCCAATGAACTTTGATAGGGATCAAGAAAACCTTCACTATCAACGGGGTACCTATTCTTAGGAAACTGGTCTCCTATTTTAAATCCTTTTGGTCTTTTACCAATAATTAGTTCATCGGCAGCAGCCCATCTTGCAATATCATACCAACGAAGCGCTTCGTTATTAAGCTCAATACGGCGTTCGCGTCTAATTTCATTAATAATCGGACTTAAATCAGGATAATGCCAATTCGGATCAACAGCTATATCTGAGAGTTTAATATTTGGCATTCCTACTCTGTCTCTAATAGGTTTGATAGATATATCTATGTCTCCTTGAGTAATAGTTCCCATCTCAGCTTTTGCCTCAGCATAGTTTAATAGAATTTCAGGATATCGCATCATTATTGCAGGAGTCTCTTCTCCTGATGTACTATGTGTAGTTACATCGTGATCATATCCTTTGCGACGTACATATGCAGTTGCAGATGAATACTTACTACTTGAGTAGAGTTTTGAATAGATACCGTTATCCCAAGAAGTAGTTTCTCCATTATCAGTTTTCCACGGAGCTTGCTGAGTCCATATAGTTTGATAAAAACGTGGGTCTCTATTTTTAGCCTCATTTTCAAGATTACCAAAATCACTCTCACTAAAGAGAGGACTCACCAGGATAGGTTTACCATCGGTACACAAAAAAGCATCAACTAAACTTTTTGTAAGACCGTAACCCATGGGATATATGTTGGTGTACATTCTTTTGTTGTAAATATTCAATTCTTTGTTGAATTTTTTCCAAAACATTATCTCTTTCGAAGATGAATAATCTTTCTGAATATGAAGCTGATAGTAGTCGTTATTGATATCGCCGGTAGAATATAAACTATAGATACGAGAATCGATAACGTTCTTAGCTGCCTCAGCCGCTATTTTTAGATATTTATCAGGATCAGCTCCGCTTACACCAAAAGCAGTTCCTGCATGATATTTTTCCCATGTACCTTCGTACAAAGCAACTTTAGATTTAAAACCGAGGGCAATCCATTTATCTATCCTAAGCCCATCTTTTCTTTTGGTTGCAGGAAGATGTTTTATTGCTTCATCCAAATCAGCGATAATATGATCTGCAACCTCATTTCTTGGTGTCCGTTTTTCATATAACTCAGGAGAATTTGAATCGAGCTGATGATCAAACCAGACAACATCGCCAAACCTCTGCATTAGTTGGTAATATATTAATGCTCTAAAAAAATATGCTTCACCAAGATATTCTCTATATTCATCGTATGGATCTACGCATTTCTCGTAATTATCAAAATAGAAATTAATACTTCTAACAAACATGTAGTATCTGTTCCAATCAGAATTATTAGACTGAGGTACTCTAACTCCCTTAAGTCTATCATCTAAACCATTCGCGCCAATAATATTATCACTATTAATATCTAATTCATAAAGGGTACCTCCACTTTGATATTTACCAGTTTTAAGAAGGTTCCAATTATAAAACTGATTCATATAAATTTCGTGATCTCTTGTTTTTAACAAAAAATCACCTTCGGATACTTGGTCGAGAGGATATTTCTCTAATAAATCTTCTTGACATGAACTTACCATTAAAATAACAATAAGTGAGCTGATAAGTAACTTTATATATTTCATCTTTGTATTTTTTTAAAATGTTAAGTTTATACCAAATGATACTGTCTTCGACAGAGGATAGATTTGTCCTACTCTAACACCACTTGCTATAGATGTTTCGGGATCCAGCAATTTAGTGAGTTTTGTAATTGTGAGCATGTTCTCACCCGAGAAGTAAAACCTTACTTTTTCGATATGTGCACGTTGCGTTAATTCCTTAGGCAAGGTATAACCTATTTGAATATTTTTTAAACGAGCATAAGCAGCATTAAGCAGGTATCTACTCTGTGCTACACGATTCTTATAACTCTCGCTGCTAAAATATGGTTTTGGATAAAAACCATTAGTATTTGGTCCTAAAATACTTTGGTCATCAGCCGGTCGCCAAAAATCAAGATGTTGTTCAAATACTGTAGAACCGTAATTATCTTGTGTTAGGCCCCAAAAAGCAACACCAGCCCTACTTTCAAACGGCACAATCAGATCTCGTTTTCCAACACCCTGCCAAAACATATTAAAGTCAATACCTTTCCAGTTAAAACCGGCAGAAATGCTATAATTAAATCGAGGCTGAGAGTTTCCAATTATTGATAAATCGCCATGATCGGCAAGAGTATAACTACCACCATTAATTGTATCATTACCATCGAGGTCGGCATATTTAACATCACCGGGTCCCCAGGTCGAATAAAATTCAGATTGATTGGGTATATCCTCACCCTCATCTTGTATAATACCATCGGTTGTATAACCCCATATTTCACCTATTTCTTTTCCTTCGTACCAATCATATCTTTCAAAGTATGTATTATACCATGAACCAATAGATCCTTCTTCGTTAATGAATTTTGTTATTTTAGCTTTACTATCTCCAAAAGTAAGTCTCACATTGTAACTAAAATCAGATGAAACCTTGTCTTTCCATCCTATAGAAAGTTCGAATCCTTTGGTACTGGATGCAGCATTATTCTCTTGTGCCACTGATGCACCAAGAACAGATGGTCTGATTTCTGCAGGTCCAAACATATCTACAACGTCCCTTTTAAACCAATCAAATGTAGAAGTAAGCCTGTTGTTTAAAAAACCGGCATCAAGCCCCACATTTAAAGTTGTAACAGTTTCCCATGTTAAGTTAGTACTTGTTGATTCGGGAGCATAAGCTACCATAGGTAACGAAGAACCACCAAATGTCCATTTCTGATATGTTGGATCAATAGTCATACTTGACAGGTAGAGATAATTTGGAACACCTTGATTACCCAAAGAACCATACGAACCCCTTAATTTAAAAGTGTTAACAGCATCTGCCATAGGCTCCCAAAAATTTTCTCTCGAAATATTGTACCCGGCAGATACAGATGGGAAGAACCCCCAACGACTACCTTCCTGAAATCTTGAGGAACCATTGTATCGCGCATTTAATTCAACAAGATATTTTTCTTTGTAATTGTAATTAATACGACCAAAAACTGCCTGAGTTGACCAGTGTCCAATAGCGTCATCAACAGCAATTGCACCTGTTCCAGTGGCTATGGCAGGTACGGTATTTGAAATTAATTCACTTCTTGAACCACTTAATTCTGCATAATTCTTCAATTCTTGTTCATAACCAATTAAGCCTTTAATATAATGATCGTCGATATTTATATCGTACGTGCTGGTTGCATTAAACATACCATAATTCTCAGCTCTCATCATTTCCTCAAATTTATTACCACTTTGATTTCCAATATTTCCTTGAGAACCATCAGGAACATCAACCCATACCTCCTTAAGATGTTTAGTATGTCTTTGAGTCCAATAGTTATAATTATAAGAGAACCCGGTTTTCCAACCTTTTATTGGTTCTATTTCAGCCCCTACGGTAACCCATAGATCGTTAATTTCGTTGTTTTCTCTGCCACCTTCCTTAAGAGCCATTATAAACGGATTCAAAATATTTCCATTCAAATCATATTTAGGAGCCAATGGCCAATAGACCATCGTTTCTTCAAAAAACTTGAATTTAGGCATCCCAAATGGACCGGTGGGATGATCGGCAGTAGATCTTGCATATTTAGTTTTAAAGTCGAACTTAAGCCAACTTGTCGGATTAGTAGTAATATTGGCCATAATATTATTCCTTCTAAACTCATCATTTCCATATTTAAAATTACCTTCCTGATCAAAGAGACCTGCAGAGATATAAAATTGTGTTAATTCGCCTCCACCCTGTATGCTAACATTATGTTTCTGACGAAGTGAATTCTTCTTATAATATTCATCACTAATCCAGTGATTATTGCTATTACCCTCATGTCTTCCACCCCATATACTGGTAATCACATTAGCAGTGTCATATCCGGGTGTATATGTTCCATTGTTATAGGCTTCAATTCTTGCTAACTGGTCATCATCAAATTTATGAACCTGACCGGCATTCTCATTAGTTATATTAAAAGCTGCAGCGAAATCTCTTGACTCAGCAAACCGAGGGAGATTAATAGGATTTGAAAAACCAAAATTGCTACTTACATTAACACGAATACCTTTGTTTGCTTTTCCGCTTTTTGTGGTTATCAACACAACTCCAAAAGGTGCCCGCGAACCATATATGGCAGCAGCAGCAGCATCTTTCAGTACCGAAACACTTTCTATACTTTCAGGGTCGAGGTTGTTTGGATCCATCTCTACTCCATCAACAAGAATTAAAGGGCTACTACTACCACTCAAAGAGCCAACACCACGAATATTCCAGTTATTTGATGCTCCCGGTTCTCCACCAAGAGATGATATAGAAATATTAAGGTTAGGTGATACTCCTTGCAATATTTCTCCCACATTTGCAGCTGGTCTGTTTGCCAACTCTTCGCCTGAGACTACATCTACGGCTCCTGTAAGATTTACTTTCTTTTGTGTGCCATAACCTATCACAACAACTTCTTCTACACCATGAACATCCTCTACTAAATTAACGTCCAGGGTTTTTGTCGCTGCATTAACTGTAATTTCCTGTGTTATAAATCCAACAAACGAAAAAACTACTATAACATCTTCTTTGTCTAATTCTAACGAATAATTTCCATCGAGATTTGTTATTGTACCAATACCGGTTCCTTTAATACGGATGTTAACTCCCGGAATCGAGGCTCCAGTTTCATCGGTTACTTTACCGCTAATAGTGTTCTTTTGTGGCTTTTCAACCTGTTGTTGTACAGATTTTTCCTCTTTTTTATCCTTAGGAGATAGAATAATCGTTTTATCGACTATACCATATTTAAGTCCAATTTCATCAAGAATTTGGTTCAGTAATACATCAATGGTTGCGTCCACAACCTTGTAATTAACACGTTTCTCTGTGTCAACCAGATCTTCATTGTAAAAAAAACTGAATTCACTGTTTTCCTTAATCTTATTAAGAACATCACCTAACTTAACATTTTCTCCACTAAGAGTAAATTTTGTGACTTGCGAGTATGTTTCTCCAACTGCCGCAAAAACACTTACAATAACAAAGAATAATGTTAATTTCATAATTAAAGCA
Source organism: Bacteroidota bacterium (assembly GCA_024278975.1). Lineage (GTDB taxonomy): Bacteria > Bacteroidota > Bacteroidia > Bacteroidales > Prolixibacteraceae > Draconibacterium. Next base: position 81,904 of record JAJRSD010000066.1, on the reverse strand, counting down.
CTTTTCAACCAGTGTCCTGAAATCCAAGACATAGATTTTTTTTTCAACATTTTTTTCATAGTTTTACTTTATATTCTTATAACATTAATATCCGGGTATAATGCCGGAATGTTTAATCAGGAGGAAGTACCATTTCCTCCTGGTTTATTTTTTACTTATCTCGATGGTTCTATTTATTTGTTTATATTCTATCTGGGTATCTGTCATATTTAATATTTTCTTTACGTTCGATATATCTTCATAACGCAAGAATTCGCCGAAAAAATAACTGTTTTTTAAATCATCGCTTTTAAATACAAAATCAACATCATACCATCTGCCCAATATTTTAGTTATCTCTTCAAGTGTTCGGTGCTCAAATACAAATCGACCTTCTTTCCATGCAATGTATTCATATACATTAACCTTGTTAACTTCGGTAGTATTTTTATTTTTATCGAAACTCAGTTGTTCGCCCGGCGACAGTATTTGATCTTTTAATACAGGGTTACTATTATTTTTTATTAAAACTTTCCCTTCAACTAAAGTTGTTTTAATTAAGTTGTCATCGTTATAAGCTGAGACATTAAATTCTGTTCCTAAAACCTCGATGTCCATATTTTGCAGGTTAACAACAAAAGGACGATTGCTATCTTTTGTAACACTAAAATAGGCTTCTCCAGTGAGTTTTACAAGTCTATTGTTTGCTGTAAATTTGCTAGGATATTCTAATCTGGATTCAGCATTTAACCAAACTTTTGTTCCGTCTGACAAAATTAGCTGAAACTCTCCTCCGCGCGGTACAACAAGAGTTAAAAACTCGGAGGCATTTTTTAATTGGTGTCCTGTTTCTGAATATCTGACAATATTATTTTTTACAACAATCCCTGTTTCTTGTGCTAATTTTTTTTGTTGTTGTTCATCCAAATCCTGAAGATCGAATTTTGTGCCATTGCTAAGTTCAATAAAAGCCTTGGGTACACCGGGTAAGATTTGTTTCGAAATCTCAATAGTATCAATTTTATTTTCTGAAAAATAGTTGAAGGTTAATGAAGAAAACGTTACTATAATAATAATGGAAGCAGCAACCTTCCAACGGAAAAACATTTTCTTTCTTGATTGTTTTGAAAGTGATTCAATGAATATTGCCCAGCCTTCTTTAATATCGTATCTTTCAAATTCATCGATAGAGTCTATTATCTTCTTCTTGTTACTGATAGTATTGAATAAATCGTTACCATTTTCTTTCTGCTCAAGGAGTTTCTTCAATTCTACAGACTCTTCTTCAGTCTCTTTATCTGTTAAATACTTCCCTATTAAGTTACCAATTTTTAAACTCTCGTATAAACTCTTCATTATTTATTTTCTGTTTTTTTTAGAAGTTACAGTTCATCTTTAATGTTCTTATAACGACAATTAAATAAAATGGGACTACATAAATTAAAAATAAAATTATTCAATTTGAATAACAGTTATTCAAAAAGCAAATAAAAAAAATAGAATTAATCCATTAAGTTTTTTACGCAAAACTTTATATGCCCTTGATTTATGCGTTTTTACAGTGCTGATTGCAATACTCATATCCTTTGCAATTTCTTTGTTGGTTCGTCCTTTGAGTGCAAGTAATAAAACTTCTTTTTCTTTCTCTGGCAATTTATTTATCTCCTGATAAACTACACTATAAGCTTCTTTTTCTATCACCTCTTCCCAAAAATATTGTACCGGGTTATTTTGATTAATATAATAGTTAGCAAATTTGTCTTTTACTTTTTCGTGCTTGATATAGTCGAGACAAGAGTTGCGGATTGACTTGTAAAAAAATGCTTTTACACTAAAAATATTTTGGAATGTATTCTGATTTCTCCAAAACTTGATAAAGGTATCCTGTACAATATCCTGACATAGATTAGTGTCTGAAACAAAGGAGGCAGCAAAAGAACTAAACACCGGATAATTAGCATGAAAAAAATCTTTAAGAATTATTTTATCACCATTGGCTAATAATATTTTTGTTCTATTATCAGGAATACTCATTATACAAGAATATTTAGTTTGTAATAACTGTCTAATTTAACCATTTATTAATGAAGTTGATTACAGTTTACGCAATAAAATTATAATAAAAGTTAGTATATTCAATGCTTTCCAATGCACTTTATTTATTTCAAAACGTACTAAAATTGCCTTGAATACATCCAGCCAGGTTAACTACTCCCCATCCTTAGACAACTATTTTTCAAATATAAGATAGAATTCCTTATTTTATTTTTTGAGAATATATTGAAAAGTCAAGAGTGTCTCTTTTTAAGTTCTCTCACAACATCTTCAATACGAAATCCTTTATGGGAAAGTAGCACGATTAAGTGGTACAGTAGGTCTCCTGATTCGTAAATAAAGTTTTCATCATCGTTTGCCATTGCACCGATTATTGTTTCAACGGCCTCTTCGCCCACTTTTTGAGTAATTGTACGTGTACCTTTTTTAAATAGCGATGTTGTATAAGAACCCTCCGGCATCTCTTGTTTGCGCTTGTCGATAAAAGTTTGCAGGTAACTTAGAAACTGAATATCATCCTCTTTATTTATCTCATCAAAACATGTATCGGTTCCTGTATGGCAGACCGGGCCCACCGGATTTGCTTTTATCAGAAGTGTATCTTCATCGCAGTCTTGTAGTATTGAAACCAGATTCAGAAAATTTCCCGACTCTTCACCTTTTGTCCACAAACGGTTTTTGCTCCGGCTAAAAAATGTAACTTTCCCCAGTTCGAGTGTTTTTTCAACGGCTTCTCTATTCATAAAACCAACCATCAAAACTTTCATTGTTTTATCATCCTGAACAACTGCCGGAATCAATCCGTTTAACTTTTCGAAATCCAAATCGGATGTGTTTTTAAATTCGCGCATTTTTCTTTTTTTTATCTAACTACAATTCCTTTTTCTTTTAAATATTTTTTCAGTACAGGAATCGGTATTTCGTTATAATGGAAAATACTTGCTGCCAGTCCGGCATCGGCTTTTCCTTTTGTAAATACATCAACAAAATGCTCTTCGGTACCTGCACCTCCCGATGCAATAATCGGTATTTTTAGCGAGTCGGCCATTTGTGCCAACTGCTCGTTTGCAAACCCATTTTTTGTTCCGTCGTGGTTCATCGATGTAAAAAGTATTTCGCCTGCACCACGACTTTCAGCCTCTTTTGCCCACGAAAAAAGCTCTTTATCAGTTTGTATTCTGCCGCCGTTTACAGTAACTCGCCAGTGGTCGTTTTCATCGCCACGGGCATCGATTGCCACAATTACAAACTGGCTCCCAAAATTGCGTGCCAAATCATCAATCAATTGCGGATTTTTTACTGCCGATGAATTAATTGAAATTTTATCGGCTCCGGCACTCAACAGTTTATCGGCATCGGAAAGTTCGCTAATCCCGCCACCAACAGTAAACGGAATATCAACATTTGCCGCGATGCGTTTTACAAGTTCCACAAAAGTTTTTCGTCCTTCGTGAGTAGCGGTAATGTCGAGAAAAACCAGTTCGTCGGCACCATCGGCAGCATATTTTGCACCCAGTTCAACCGGGTCGCCCACCTCTTTGATGTCAACAAAATTAATTCCTTTAACGGTTTGTCCGTTACGGATATCTAGGCATGGTATTATTCGTTTTGCAAGCATTTTTTAGTTCCGAGCTTTAAGGTTGTTCCGTCATGCTGAATTTATTTCAGCATCTGTTTCATGAGATTCCGAAACAAGTTCGGAATGACGTTCAAATCAAGAACTTAAACTATAAACTCCTCAATTTCTTTCAAAGATATTCTATTTTCATAAATGGCTTTGCCCACAATTACTCCTGGCACTTCCATTTCATCTAATTTTAATATGTCGCCCATGGTTGCAATTCCGCCGCTGGCAATAATTTCGATACCGGGCAGTGTATCCATAATTTTTTGATAGAGTTCGAATGCCGGGCCGGTTAACATTCCATCGCGGCTAATATCGGTCGAAATAACTTTCGATACTCCCTTTTTATGAAATGCTGAAATGAAATCAATTACCGGAAGTTGTGTGCTTTCCTGCCAGCCACTTACTGCAATATTGCCATCTTTTGCATCGGCACCAAGAATTATTTTTTCGCTGCCATATTTTTCGAGCCAGCTTAAAAATGTATCTCTGTTTTTTACTGCAATACTACCACCGGTAACCATTTTTGCACCCGAATTAAAAGCAATTTCCAAATCGTTATCGGTTTTTAATCCACCGCCAAAATCAATAATCAGGTCTGTTTTTGTCGAAATAGTTTCAAGCACTTTATGGTTTACAATGTGTTTTGCTTTTGCACCGTCCAAATCAACCAGATGCAAACGGGTAATTCCAGCAGCTTCAAACATTTTTGCCACTTCAAGCGGATGTTCGTTATAAATAGTTTTCCGGTTATAATCGCCCTGCGAAAGACGAACACATTTGCCATCTATTAAATCTATGGCTGGTATTATTTCAATTTTTTTGTTCATAATAATTTTTCTCTCAAAAAAACACTGGAACACAAAGTCAAAGAGTTAAATCTGCAATATTAAACGTCATTCCGAACTTGTTTCGGAATCCCTAATTAAAAAGAGATGCTGAAATGAATTCAGCATGACGAAATGATTCAATTATAGCAAACAGATAATTACAACTTCTTCAAAATCATTTTAATAACTGCCTGCGCTGTAACTTCGCGGTTGGCGGCTTGTTCAACAACAATTGAACTTGGGCTATCGAGTACTCCATCGCTTACAACCACGTTTCGGCGTACAGGCAGACAGTGCATAAATTTGGCATTGTTGGTAAGAGCCATTTTCTCTTCGTTAACTGTCCAGCTCATATCTTTCGAAAGTACTTTTCCGTATTCATTATACGACGACCAGTTTTTTGCATAGATAAAATCGGCTCCTTCAAAAGCTTTTTGCTGGTCGTATTCAACTTTTACATCGCCCATAAATTCAGGTGCCAGTTCGTAACCTTTTGGGTGAGTAACAACAAGTTCATAATCAGTTTCGCGCATCCACTCAACAAACGAATTCGCCACTGCCTGCGGCAATGCTTTCGGGTGTGGCGCCCATGTTAAAACAACTTTTGGGCGTGCTTTTGTTTTATACTCTTCAATAGTTATCAAATCGGCAAAACTTTGCAGCGGGTGGCGGGTTGCACCTTCCATACTAATCACCGGAACACCGGCATGCTCCACAAACTGATTGATTATTTTTTCAGAATAGTCATCGTCTCTGTTCTCGAAACGGGCAAAAGCACGAACACCAATTATGTCGCAATACTTGCCAATTACCGGAATCGCCTCCAAAAGGTGTTCAGGTTTATCGCCGTCCATCACAACTCCCAGTTCCGATTCGAGTTGCCAGCTATCGCCGTTTACATTCATTACCATGGTATTCATTCCCATATTCATTGCAGCTTTTTGTGTACTTAACCGGGTACGCAAACTGGAGTTGAAAAATACCAGAACCATGGTTTTATTTTTACCAAGATGTTGAAATCCAAATGGGTTTTTCTTTACCTCGAAAGCGACTTTTATCACTTCCTCAATACTTCGTATATCTTTTACTGATGTGTAGTTTTTCATTGTTTTATTTTTTTGAGTTTATTCTACTCCCAATCTTTTTATCATCAGGATTTCTTCTGCAATCCCAAATCATAATTATCAAAATAACTGTTCGAAAACTTCATAAATTATTTGATAATTTCCTGTAATTAATACTCTTACCGCATTGTTATTTGTTTTTGTGCCAATTAAGGGATTTTTTGAAATTAACCGAATACTTTTATCAATTTTTGAATTCAATTTTTTGCTGTAAATAGTTGTACCATTTCTGGTTATGTAAAATTCAAGGATATTAAATAAATCGGCTTTAGCTTCAACTGACCACTCTATTTTGTGCTTAGCCATTGGTCAATCTCTTTTTGTAAGTCGTTGTGAGTAATTGTTTTGCTTTGTTTCAAATCATTCCTGGCCGAATCGATTCGTTTTTCCTGATAACTGCTTAATTCATAAATATCACCGGAAATTTTTGTTTCGATAATTGTTTTTAGTGCATTTAAAAACGGCTTATCATCAATCTGCGATAAATGTTCTATGATAAAATGTTTTAATTCAATTGTACTCATAACATCTTTTTTTACAAATATACAATTTTAGATACGTTATTTCGCCCGAACCTGTCCCTCGCCTTCAATAATCCATTTATAGCTTGTAAGTTCTTCGAGTGCCATCGGTCCGCGGGCGTGTAATTTTTGTGTACTGATACCAATTTCGGCACCGAGTCCGAACTGTGCACCATCGGTAAAAGCAGTCGATGCATTGGAATAAACCGATGATGCATCAACAATTTTTCGGAAGGTATTTATTCGTCCTGCGTCTTCCGTTATTATTGCTTCGCTGTGTTTCGATGTGTATTTATTAATATGCGAAATTGCCTCGTCGAATGAAGAAACTGTTTTTATTGCCATTTTCATCGAGAGAAATTCTGTTCCAAACGACTCGTCGGTTGCATGCAGAAGCAGCTCTTTCGGATAGACATCTTTTATTTTGTCGAACGCTTTTTTATCGGCATAAATTACAACTTCTTTTGTTGCCAGTCTCTTTGCAAAAGCGGGCAAATCGTTTAATCTGTTTTCGTGAATAACAAAACAGTCGAGTGCATTACAAACCGAAACACGCCGTGTTTTTGCATTGAAAACAATTTCAACTCCTTTATTTAAATCACCAAATTTATCGAAATAAGTATGACAAATTCCCGCACCGGTTTCAATTACCGGAATGGTTGCATTCTCTCGAACATAATTTATAAGTCCCTGACTACCACGCGGAATTACCAAATCTATGTATCTGTTTGCCCTTAACATTTCATCTGTCTCTTCGCGTCCTGCCGGCAAAAGCGTTACTGTATTTTTGTCGATATTGTATTTTGCAAGTACCTTTTGAATGATAGAAACTATTGCGGTATTCGAATTTATTGCATCGCTACCACCCTTTAAAACACAGGCATTCCCCGATTTCAGATTCAGTGCAAACACATCGAAAGTTACATTGGGGCGCGCTTCGTAAATAATTCCGATTACACCAAATGGCACAGTTACTTTGCTTATTTTTAGCCCGTTCGGACGAACAGATTCTTTTAAAACTTTCCCCACCGGACTATCAAGTTTTGCAACATTTTCAATGTCGGATGCAATTCCTTCAATTCGATCTTCGGTTAATTTTAGACGGTCAAATTTCGGGTCGTCCGGATTCATTCTTTCCAAATCTTTTTTGTTTTCAGCAAGAATAAACTCGGTGTTTTTACGTGCTTCGTTTGCCAAATCGAAGAGTACATCCTGAACAAGTGAATCTTCAATCAAATTTAGTTTTCGCGAAGCAGCAAGTACATCCTGCAGTTGTTTTTCAATCTTCATATTTTTTTATGATTAATTGTTCTTATTTTCAAGATATAAAAAATCGTAATGAACCAGCGGTTTTTGTTTTTCCGGTTTCTTTTCGGAAGCAACTTTTTCCGAGTCGTATTTTGCTTTACCAATTCCAATACTTTTCCCCGTCTCATCAATTATTTTTATTAAATCGCCTTTTTTGAATGAGTTGTTAATTTTTACAATTCCAACCGGCAATAAACTAATTGCTTTATCAGAATTGAGTGCATCAGCAGCACCTTTATTTATAATCACTTCGCCTTTTGTAAATCCATCGGAATAACCAATCCATTTTTTAATGTTGCTATTTTGTTTTGCATTCGGCACGAAAAAAGTGTGTTTCAATTCCTTTTTAACATCAAGCAAATCGATTAAAATATTTTCGATAGTTCCGTTTGCAATGTGAACGCCAATTCCATCGTGTGCCACTTTTTTTGCAATTCTGAATTTTGTTAACATTCCACCCCGTCCAAAGTCCGACTGTTTATCCGAGATTGCATTTTCAGGTTCTTTTTCGTTGAGATGAATTTTCTGAATAAGTTCTGCTTCTGTATTGTTGGGGTGCGAGCTAAAAATACCATCAACATTGCTCAACAAAATAAGTGCCTCCGAATTTACCATCGATGCAATCAGTCCCGAAAGTTCGTCGTTGTCGGTAAACATTAACTCGTTTACCGAGATGGTATCGTTTTCGTTAACAACCGGAATTACTTTGTTTTCCAACAGAGTAGAGAAACAGTTTTTCATATTCAGGTAATGTTTGCGACTCGAGAAATTCTCTTTTGTTGTAAGAACCTGCGCACAAACCAACCCGTGTTCGTTAAAAAAATCGGAATAGCGGGAAATCAACTTTACCTGCCCCAATGCCGACCACAACTGGCGCTGCGATACGGAATCGGTTTTTTTTGCCAGCGAAAGAACTGCCCGCCCAGCGGCCACTGCCCCCGACGAAACCACAACAACTTCAACTCCATTTTTACGAAGAAAAGCAACCTGGTCGACCAAATGGGCAATACGCGAAACATTTAGCGTTCCGTCGGTTTTTGCCAAAACGTTGCTGCCAATTTTAACCGTTATTTTTTTATATCGGAATTGCATTAACAGTTGTATTAATTATCTATTTTATTGAACGATGCCATAATTCCCTGTATCAGCGACGAGCTAAAACCTTTATGTTCCATTTCATTGAGTCCGGTAATTGTTACGCCGCGCGGGGTAGTTACTTTATCAATTTCGCGCTCGGGATGGTTGCCCGATTGCAGGACAAGTTCGGTTGCACCTTTTACCGTTTGCGCAGTAATTAGTTGAGCTACCTCGGCACCAAATCCAATTTCTATTCCACCCTGCATTGCAGCACGAATATAGCGCAACGCATAAGCAATTCCGCACGACGAAAGCACCGTTGCCGCAGCCATTAACTCTTCGCCTATTTCAACCGTTTTGCCAAGTTTGTTAAACAAGTTGATAACATATTCGCGATGTAGTTTTGTATTTCCGTTTGCCGAAATACAGGTGAGCGACTCCTGCAAAGCGATGGCAGTATTTGGCATTACCCTGAAAATTGGAATGTCAGCGCCGGCCATCTCTCCCAGTTCATTAATTCCAACACCTGCAACAATTGATATAAAAATTTTATTGGGGTTTAATTCGCTTTTGATATCGTTTATTACTCCTTCAATATGGTAGGGTTTTACGGCCGCAATAATTACATCGGCATTTTTTACCGCTTCCAGATTATTTTGAAATATGTTAATTCCTAACTCCGAAAATTTTGCAAGTGTACTCTCTTTTCTATCGGAAACAAAGATGTTGGATGCAGGAATAAATCCTGATTTTTCGAGACCGATTGCGATTGCACCGCCCATATTTCCTACTCCGATTATTGCTATTTTTTTATTTTTCATGAGTTTATAATTTTTTTATTTTTAACGGCAACACATGTATCTCGCCTATAATCATCCACCTGTGTGCCAAATTTTGCCATACTCGTTTCATAACTCTAAATTTTATTTCCTCTTGTTACTTCCAAATTAACGGCTAAAGCCGGGTTTTGAATTCCCTGTAATCACCGCCCTAAAGGACGGTGCAAAATATTATTTCATTAAATTTTCCTTTTTTTTACACCATGCTTTAGCTTGGTGATAATTACTATTGCAAAGTTCTTCGGCTTTAGCCTTTAATAACCTTAAAACCATACTTTGTAATGAATTCAGTATACTCCTCGTCCCAAGTTTTCTTACGATGATGTTCTTCCTGATTTTGAATGTATTTCTTTACAACATCAACTTTTGACTCACTGACACTAACTGCAAAATACTCTTTTTGCCAGTTTAATTTATTCTGACTCAGATTATTTTTATTGAACCAAAAAGAAGACTCACCTTTAATAAGTTGCATTACATTTTCAATTGTCTGATTATTTTTCAGTCGAAAAAGACAATGCACGTGATTATTATGCCCTCCAACAACTTCCATTAAAATCTCTTTTTCCAAAGCATTGTTATGAATATGTGTAAATAAATTTTCTCTTGCATCATGATTCAATAATGGCATTCTGTTTTTTACAGTCCAAACTGCGTGTATCCATATTTTTACATAAGACATATTCTCAAGATTAACGGCTAAAGCCGAGTTTTGTATTCTTTATAATCACCACCCTAAAGGACGGTGCAAAATAAAATCAACAAATATTCATATTCCCTTTTGTTTTTTACACCATGCTTTAGCTTGGTGTAAATTACTATTCCAAAATTCTTTGGCTTTAGCCTTTAATACATTTATGCCGAAAACTCAACCAAAACCTCTTTAAAAGCAGTTAAAAACTGGTTGGCTTCGCTGATTGTTAAATTCAGTGGTGGCAGCAACCTTATTATATTTTGTCCCGAAACTCCGGTGAAAATACCAAAATCGAATAACAGTTTTTGACGAAGTTCTTTTATCGGAAATTTAAATTCAAGTCCAATCATTAAACCTTTTCCCCGAATTTCGTATTCCGAACTAATTTCTGCCAGTTTCTCCATTAAATAGTTCCCGACTTTCTCCGAGTTTTCCACCAGTTTTTCTTGCTGAATAACATCGAGAACTGCAATTCCGGCAGCACAAGCTAAATGATTCCCGCCAAAAGTTGTCCCTAACATTCCGTACCAGGGCTTAATTTCAGGTTTAATTAAAACTCCACCAATGGGAAAACCGTTTCCCATACCTTTTGCAACGGTAATTAAATCGGGTTGAACATTGGAATACTGAAATGCAAAAAACTTCCCGCTCCGTCCGTAACCCGATTGAATTTCGTCTAAAATTAAAAGAGAATCATATTTTTCAGTCAGCTTTTTCAGCTTATCCAAAAACCCTTTTTCAGGAATATTAATTCCGCCAATTCCCTGAATTCCTTCCACAATAATTGCTGCAACATCACCATTCTGTAAAGCTTTTTCGGTAGCGGCAATGTCGTTAAACGGTAGTATTATTGCATTATCGGTTTCGTTAACCGGTGCAATAATTTTGGGATTGTCGGTAATTGCTACCGCCACCGATGTACGCCCGTGAAAACCTTTTTTGTAGCTGATAATTTTCTTTTTGCCGGTAACAAACGATGCCAGTTTTATTGCATTTTCGTTGGCTTCGGCACCCGAATTGCAAAGAAAAAGCTGATAATCGGGGCAGCCCGAGATTATACCAAGTTTTTGCGCCAACTCTGTTTGCAACGGGTTTTGAATTGAATTGGAATAAAATCCAATCTCCGAAAGTTGCTTTGCTATTTTTTCTACATAATGCGGGTGACTGTGACCAATTGAGATTACCGCGTGTCCCCCGTATAAATCGAGATATTTTTTGCCATCGGCATCCCAGACATTGCAGCCGCTGGCTTTTACGGGAGTTATATTGAAAAGTGGATATACGTCGAATAGTTTCATAATTTATTAAAATGCCACCGGTTTTAAATTCAGTCCGGTTTTTTCGTTTAGTCCAAACATTAAGTTCATATTTTGAACTGCCTGCCCGGATGCACCTTTTACCAGATTGTCGATTAAACTAATGACAATTAGTTTGTTTTTATGTTTCTCTAAATAGAGTACCGTTTTATTTGTGTTTACAATTTGTTTGAGTGCCGGATTTTTTTCAACAACAAAAACAAAAGGATGGTCGGAATAATAGGTTTCGTAAATCTTTTTTGCCTCTTCAACAGTTCCGTCAAACTCTGTGTAAAACGAGGTGAAAATACCCCGTGTATGATTTCCGCGAATTGGTACAAAGTTGAAATCATTATCGAACTCCGGTTGCAACTGTTTTAAGCTCTGTATAATTTCGCCTTCGTGCTGATGCTGAAAAACTTTGTAAGCCGAAACATTACTGTTTCGCCAGCTAAAATGCGATGTGGAAGTTGGGTTTTGTCCAGCTCCGGTTGACCCGGTAATTGCCTGAACATGAACTTCGTTAACAATTAAATTATTAGCTGCCAGTGGTAAAATTGCAAGTTGAATACCAGTTGCAAAACAACCGGGATTTGCAATTTTATTTGCTGTTTTTATTTCGTCCCTATTTAACTCCGGCAAACCGTAAACAAAATCGTTACCGGCTCTTTTCAATCTGAAATCGTGGCTTAAATCGATAATTTTTAGCGACTCGGGCAGTTCGTTTTTTTCAATAAACTCCTTCGATTTTCCGTGCCCCATGCAGAGGTAAATTACATCAACCGTTGCGAAAGGCATTTCGGCAGTAAACTGTAAATCTGTTTCGCCCAATAAATCAACATGAACATCAGAAATTAAATTTCCGGCGTTGCTTGAGCTCTGAACAAAGCCAATTTCAGCTTCGGGATGATTAATTAATATTCTTAATAATTCCCCTGCCGTGTATCCTGCCCCTCCTATAATTCCTGTTTTTACCATTCCTATATCCCCTTATTTACCTTGTTGTAAATTTTTAAAGAGTTCGCCATAATTTTTGTAAACCCCTTAATATCGTCGGCAGTCCAGGCGGTTACCGTTTCGCCGTATTCGCCAAAACCGGCATTCATTAAATCGTGTTCCGATTCAATTCCAACCAACTCGAAATGGTAAGGTTTTAGTTTAACGATTACTTTTCCGGTAACATTTTCCTGAGTTGATTCGAGGAAAGTCTCTATGTTTCGCATCACCGGTTCCTGATACATTGCCTCGTGCAAAAACATTCCGTACCAGTTTGCCAACTGCTCTTTCCAATAGCTTTGCCATTTTGTAAGAGTATGTTTTTCTAATAAATGATGTGCTTTAATTGTGATTAATGGTGCAGCGGCTTCGAAACCGACACGCCCTTTAATTCCAATAATTGTGTCGCCAACATGTGTGTCGCGACCGATTGCATATTTCGATGCAATTTGTTCTAGCTCGCGTATTATTTCCGGTCCACTTTCATAAAACTCTCCATCGAGAGAAATTAACTCGCCCTTTTCAAAACCCAGTTCAATAACTTTCTCTTCGGTTGTTTCCAACTGACTTGGATATGCTTCTTCCGGTAGGTTTTTACTCGATGTTAGTGTCTCTTTTCCGCCAACACTTGTTCCCCATAAACCCTGATTAATTGAATATTCCATCTTTGAAAAATCAGCTTCGAATCCATATTTTTTCAGATAATCAATTTCATCCTGGCGACTTAAAAGCATGTCGCGGGTTGGGGTAATAATTTCAATTTCGGGTGCAAGAACCTGAAAAGTAAGGTCGAACCGAATCTGGTCGTTTCCTGCGGCAGTACTTCCGTGTGCAATGTAACCTGCTCCAATTTCTTTTGCATAGTTAATTGTTGCAATTGCCTGAAAAACACGCTCCGAACTCACCGAAATAGGATAAGTATTATTACGCAGAATATTACCATAAACCATGTATCGAATACTTTTCTGATAGTACTCTTCGGTAACATCTAAAGTAACATGCTTTTTTGCACCCAATTTATATGCCCGCTCTTCGATGGCTTTTAACTCATCATCTGAAAATCCACCGGTATTTGCGATGGCAGTGTAAACTTCGAAACCTTTCTCCTCTTTTAAATATTTTACAGCAAACGAAGTATCCAAACCTCCGCTAAATGCCAAAACTAATTTTTTACTCATAATTTAATATTTTAATAAAGAGCGGGTATCACACCAAGTTTAATTCTAAAACTATTCATTTTGCTGTTTGATTTCATTAATTTAAAAATCATTAACTCAATGCAAAACCACTCTTTAATTACTTTTTTTTGAAACTAAAAAAACTCCTTCTTTTTTTGCTGCTAACAGGATTTAGTTTTTGGATATTTTCCAAAAGACTTCGTTTCCTGATTCCATTTCCATTTTTATAAGTTGGTTTTTCCCATTCAGGATTATACAACATACCCGTGCAAAGACACTTTGTTCTGCCGGTTCGTAAAAGAATATCCTGGTTTACACAGCTCTTACACCCTTCCCAAAACATATCGTCATCTGTTAATTCCGAAAAGGTTACCGGTCGGTATCCCAGCTCATGATTAATTTTCATCACTGCCAACCCCGTTGTTAAACCAAATATTTTCGAATTTGGATACCTTTCCCGCGACAAATTAAATGCCTTCTTTTTAATCTCTTTTGCCAGCCCAATTCCTCTGTATTCTTCGGTAACAATTAATCCTGAGTTAGCAACAAATTTTTTACCTTCCCATGATTCTATGTAACAAAAGCCGGCAAATTTGTCGTCACCAAGCGCAATAATTGCTTTCCCCCCTTTTATCTTTTCCGAAAGATATTCGAACGAACGTTTTGCAATACCTGTCCCCCGCTGTTTCGATGCAATTTCGATGGCATTATTTATATCGTCAATATATTTCAGATGCTTTTCAGAAGCAATCTCAATATCTATATTCTTCAAACTCTTCATTTAAAAAAACTATATTTTATCTTTTAATCCCGGCATTATCAGAAAGAGTGCATTAATTAAATCTGCTTTCGAAATACCTTCACGTTGTATTAATAAAATGGTGTCGTCGCCTGCAATTGTTCCAATTATTTCCCACGGACTCGCTAAATCGATAACCGCTGCAATGCTGCTTGCATATCCGGGCATCGTTTTTAAAACCGCCAGATTCCCCGAAAACTGCAAATCTTTAAATCCATCAGCGAGATAATTAATTTTATTTTGCTGAACAGATTGTTCCTTTTTACTGCTTGCAGATATTGAATAAACATTTCCTTTTACAGGATGCGGAACTCGTGAAACTTGCAACGCTTTCAAGTCGCGCGACAAAGTAGCCTGAGTTAAATCAAATCCATTTTGCTTTAATTTAACTAAAAGCTCATCCTGATTGCGAACATCGCCATTCAAAATAATCTTCCTAATCTCAAGTTGCCTCTGTACACGATTCTTCATTGTGTATAATTATTCATATCTAATGCAAATTTATACATTTTATTTAAACAACAAGCAAAAGTTTAAGAAATATTTCTATTTTTGCAGTGAATATGATTTTAAAATTATCATACAATTTTCGATGAGAGAGAATACTTATTTAATAATAGAAAAGATTACAAGAAATGCGTTTGAACTATTTATTTAGTACAAGCGCTTTTTTTTAATATAAATACAAAATATGTTAAAAGTAAAACAGGCAAAACTTACACTCGAAGACGGTACCATTTTTATGGGAAAATCGTTTGGAAGTGAAAGTTCAGCAGCAGGCGAAATTGTGTTCTACACGGCAATGACAGGGTATCCCGAGAGTTTAACCGACCCATCATACACTGGTCAGATTTTAGTTTCGACATACCCGATGATTGGAAATTATGGTGTACCTTTTAATACAGAGGAAAATGGTATTCATAAATATTACGAATCGAATAAATTACATATAAGCGGTTTGATTATATCTGATTACTCGTTTGAATTCAGCCACTGGAATGCACAGAAAAGTTTATCCGACTGGTTAAAAGAATATGATGTTCCCGGGTTATTTGATATCGACACACGAGCCTTAACAAAAATTTTACGTGAAAAAGGTTCAATGCTTGGCAAAATTGAATTTGAAGATGAGATTGAGTTTTACGACCCAAACAGAGAGAATCTTGTTGCACGTGTAAGTTGCGACAACAAAGAAGTTTATGGAGATGGAGAACATAAAGTTGTACTGATTGATTGCGGTGTAAAAAATAATATAATTCGCTGTTTGTTAGATAGAAATGCAACAGTTATTCGAGTTCCGTGGGATTACGATTTTACAAACGAAGAGTACGACGGTGTGTTTATTTCAAACGGTCCGGGCGACCCGGCAATGTGTACAGAAACTGTTGAACATGTTAAATCGGTAATTGACGAAGAGGTTCCGATTATGGGAATTTGCCTTGGTAATCAATTGTTGGCTCGCGCTGTTGGAGCCGAAACTTACAAATTAAAATATGGGCATCGCAGTCATAATCAACCTGTACTATTAGATGGTTCGAATAAGTGTTATATCACTTCGCAAAACCACGGTTATGCTGTTAAAACAGAAACATTGCCAGAAGACTGGCAGTCGCTTTTCACCAATGTAAACGACAATACAAACGAAGGAATTAAGCATAAAATAAAGCCATTTTTCTCTACGCAGTTTCATCCGGAAGCTTCGAGCGGACCAACCGATACCGAGTTTTTGTTTGATGATTTTATTAAAAGTATAGAAGAGAGTAAAAAATAGAATAATGATAGATACACACATAAAAAAAGCAATCATCCTCGGCTCGGGTGCACTAAAAATTGGTGAGGCCGGCGAGTTCGATTATTCCGGTTCGCAGGCATTGAAAGCATTGAAAGAGGAGGGTGTTGAAACCGTTCTTATAAATCCCAATATTGCAACTATTCAAACTTCGGAAGATATTGCCGACAAAATTTATTTTCTTCCGGTTACCCCGTATTTTGTTGAAGAGGTAATTAAAAAGGAAAAACCACAGGGGATTTTACTTGCATTTGGCGGACAAACTGCACTAAATTGTGGAGTTGCCCTATATGAATCAGGTGCTCTTGAAAAATATAATCTTGAAGTTGTTGGAACTCCGGTTCAATCGATAATAGAAACTGAAGACCGCGATTTTTTCTCGAAAATGTTATCTGAAATTGATGTTTATACACCAAAAAGTATTGCTGCAAATAATATGGCACAAGCCCGCGATGCAGCAAAAGAGGTAGGATTTCCCATAATTATTCGTGCTGCTTACACTTTGGGTGGTCTTGGCAGTGGCTTCTGTGAGAATGAAAAAGAGCTTGAAGCACTCGCTTCGAAAGCATTTTCTTATTCACCTCAAGTACTTGTTGAAGAATCGATTAAAGGGTGGAAGGAGGTTGAATACGAAGTGGTTCGGGACAAGTACGACAACTGTATTACCGTTTGTAATATGGAAAATTTCGACCCGCTGGGAATTCATACAGGCGAGAGCATTGTTGTCGCTCCATCACAAACTTTATCAAATTCAGAATATCATAAACTGCGGGCAATCTCAATAAAAATTATTCGCAGAGTTGGTGTAATTGGCGAGTGTAATGTACAATTTGCACTCGACCCGCACTCCGAAGATTACCGTGTTATAGAGGTAAATGCACGTCTTTCGCGTTCGTCGGCACTGGCATCGAAAGCAACCGGTTACCCGCTGGCATTTATTGCTGCCAAACTTGGGTTGGGTTACGGACTACATCAACTTAAAAATACAGTTACAAAAGTTACAACCGCAGCCTTCGAACCGGCACTCGACTATTGTGTGGTTAAAATTCCACGATGGGATTTAACCAAATTTGTGGGTGTCTCGAAAAATCTGGGAAGCTCGATGAAAAGTGTTGGCGAAATTATGGCAATTGGTCGTAGTTTCGAGGAGGCTATTCAAAAAGGTATTCGGATGGTTGGAATTGGGATGCACGGTTTTGTTGCCAATAAAGAAGAAATTACTATCGAAGCGATTGACGAAGAACTTAGTAATCCGACTGACCGCCGGCTTTTTGCCATTGCCGAAGCTTTTAACAAAGGTTATTCTGTTGATAAAATATACGAAAAAACAAAAATCGACCGCTGGTTTCTGCAAAAACTGAAGAATATATTCAGAATAAAAAATGAACTGGAAAAGATTAATGAACTTAATAATCTTGAAGTTGGTTTGTTAAAACTTTCGAAAAAGGCAGGATTCTCTGATTTCCAGATTGCAAGATTAGTTTTGAATAGTGCAAATATCGACATAAATAACGATTTATTGAAAGTTCGTGAGTACCGGAAAGCAAAAGGAGTAATTCCGTACGTAAAACAGATTGATACGCTGGCGGGTGAATATCCGGCGCAGACTAACTATTTGTACATGACTTACAGCGGATCTGAACACGATATTGACTTTTTAAACGATGATAAATCTGTAATTGTTTTGGGGTCGGGGGCGTACAGAATTGGTAGTTCAGTTGAGTTCGACTGGTGTAGTGTAAATGCGGTAAATACCATTAAAAATGAGAATTACCGTTCGATAATGATTAACTATAATCCGGAAACTGTTAGTACAGATTACGATACATGCGACCGGCTTTATTTCGATGAGTTGACGTTTGAACGTGTTATGGATATTGTAGATTTGGAAAATCCGCACGGAGTTATTGTTTCGGTGGGCGGACAAATTCCGAATAACCTGGCAATGAAATTAGACGGACAAAAAGTTCCGATACTCGGAACCACCGCAGTAAAAATTGATAACGCCGAAGACCGCGAAAAATTCTCGTCTCTTTTAGATGATTTAGAAATCGACCAACCGCGCTGGGCAAAACTTTCAACATTTGAAGAGATTTATAAATTTGTTGATATTGTTGGTTATCCTCTGTTAATTCGCCCTTCGTATGTTTTGTCGGGTGCTGCAATGAATGTGGTTTCGAACCCCGACCAACTGGAAAATTTTCTGGAAATGGCAGCAAATGTTTCCAAAGAACATCCGGTTGTAGTTACCGAATTTATTGAGCTTGCCAAAGAGATTGAAGTTGATGCAGTTGCCAATAACGGCGAGATGATTGCCTACGCAATTTCGGAACATGTTGAGTTTGCCGGAGTTCATTCGGGCGATGCAACAATTGTTTTCCCACCTCAAAAATTATATGTTGAAACAATTCGCAGGGTGAAAAAAATTGCCCGCCAAATTGCAAAAGGACTGGAAATTACGGGTCCGTTTAATATGCAATTTTTGGCAAAAGACAACGATATAAAAGTTATTGAATGTAACCTGCGTGCATCGCGAAGTTTCCCTTTTGTTTCGAAGGTCATGAAACTAAACCTTATTGAAATAGCCACAAAAGTGATGTTGGGAATTGACGTTCCGAAACCCGACAAATCGTTTTTCGAGCTGGATTATGTTGGTGTTAAAGCACCACAATTCTCGTTTGCACGGCTACTAAATACCGACCCTGTTTTGGGAGTTGACATGTCGTCAACCGGAGAAGTTGGTTGTATTGGAGAAAATTATTATGAGGCAATTTTAAAGGCAATGCTTTCGGTGGGTTACAATTTCCCAAAGAAAAACATATTAATTTCATCCGGTCCTTCGCGCGGTAAAATAGAGCTACTAAACAGCGCACGAATGTTGCGAGAAAAAGGATTTAATATTTTTGCTACAGCGGGCACACACAAGTTTTTCAGAGATAATGGCGTGAAAAATACGCTGCTTCATTGGCCTGATGAAGAACAAGCTCCAAATACAATCGATTTTATAAAGGATAAAAAAATCGATTTGGTAATTAATATTCCGAAAAACCTTACTTCGCGTGAGCTGAAAAATGGATATAATATACGCAGAAATGCAATTGATTATAATATTCCGTTAATTACAAATGCGAGGGTTTCCAGTGCATTTATTTATGGAATTTGCAAGTATAGTATTGAAGATATAACGATAAAAAGCTGGGACGAATATAAATAGTCTCTGCAAGAAAACTCTACAAAATTAGTCCCGATATATCGGGATGGCGATATTTTTATTTTTCTCAATTCACTGATGCTCAGGCATCACTTCTTTTCCAAAAAGTAAAAATCTCATCCAAAATAATTCATTTCATAAAATTCGACAGTTTTCTTGCAGAGACTAAATAGAAAGAAGCCCCTCCCAACCTCCCCCAACCCCTCCCAACCTCCCCCAAGGGGAGGAGTAAAAAAAAAGCTCTGGTTAATTTAGAAACCAGAGCTTTTTTTTAGTTTAAAACAACCTTAATTTTCCAGGGTTTTGATTCTGACTTATGATGTTCGTTAATAAAACCAGAAGAATAAATTCCCACCTTAACTACCCAGACAGTTCTTTTTATCTTTATCATCAAGTTTCCCCTATTACTATTCTTGCTCATTATATTCTGAAATTATATCTTGTTTAGCTAAAATCTCCAACAAATTATAAACGATTTTATTGGAGAAATATTTCGTGAAACGTAACAAAGATTATACCATTTTTTTTTGATTGAAACGAAGATTCTTTCTGAGTGAGATTCATACTGAAAATAAATGCTCTAAAACAAACCTTCAACAGAAAGGTACCGTTCTCCCAAATCGTATGCAAAAGTTAATATACGCGAACCTGCCGGCAACTCTTTTACTTTTTTAGCAACTGCTGCAAGCGATGCACCTGAAGATATTCCGACAAACAGACCTTCCTTTTTTGCAGCTTTTTGCGTGTATTCAAAAGCCTCCTCTTTACTAACCTGAATAGTTCCGTCCAACAAATCAGTATTTAAATTTTTAGGAATAAAACCTGCTCCAATTCCCTGAATTGCATGTGGTCCGGGCTGACCACCACCAATTACCGGACTTCCATCGGGTTCAACAGCAAATACTTTTAAACCAGAAAATTTCTGCTTTAGAACTTCGGCAACACCTGTAATATGTCCGCCTGTTCCAACTCCTGTAATCAGATAATCTAACCCTTCAGGAAAATCTTTAATAATTTCCTGTGCAGTAATTTTCCGATGGACATCAACATTTGCAGGATTATCGAATTGCAAAGGAATCCATGAATCAGAGATTTGAGATGCCAATTCTTCTGCTTTCAAAATAGAACCATTCATTCCTTTCTCTTTTGGAGTAAGAACCAATTCTGCGCCCAGTGCTTGCAAAACCTTTCTACGTTCAATTGTCATAGATTCGGGCATTGTAAGAATTAAACGATATCCTTTTACTGCCGCAACCAAAGCCAGTCCAATTCCGGTATTTCCAGAGGTTGGTTCGATAATTACGGTGCCCTTTTTTAAAATTCCTTTTGCCTCGGCATCTTCCACCATCGAAAGTGCGATACGGTCTTTAATACTTCCTCCCGGATTAGTTCTTTCAACTTTCACCCAAACTTCATAATCTTTTGGGTACAATCTGTTTATACGTACATGGGGTGTGTTTCCAATGATTTCCAAAATGTTTTTTGCTCTCATGATAATTTTGCTTTAAAAATCGGTTAAAAAAAAACCTCTCTGATTTTTCAGAAAGGCTTTTGGTTATAATTAAATAATAGTTTCAATTTATATACGCAAAACACCCTCCTCATTTTTTAGAAGACTACAACAATTCTTAATATTTAAATCGGTGTTTTTCATATCGGATGCAATATATGTTAAATTTATTAATTCTAAATAAGTAATAGATAGAATAGTGCTAATTATTTAATGTTAACCGAGATTCACGTTTTGAAGTGTTTTGACTTTACAACTTATTATTAATTCACTTATTGAACCAACTGAAATTTCCGGGGTAGATTTGTTCTAAAATCAAAATATCGACCATTCTGTTATATGTCTGGCGAGTATTTACCCTCATTTTATTATATTTCGCAATAACACAACCTTTACTTTTCGGCATAAAATAAAAATTATTACCCTTACTTTTATACAATTTTATGTACTTTTAACTCTTACTTTACAACAACTAAAAAAATGTTTTACAGAGAAATACTGAGTTCACTCCGAAAAATATTTTATTAGTTTAAATAATTAATAATCAAGCACATAGTGGCGCACTTGGAATTCGTATTGAGAAAAGGGGAGACCTCGAATCTGCAATGCAAAAAATTAATAACCACAATGGCAGGCACTTCTCGAAGTGATTTGCGATGTGGCTTTAATATAAGAGAGATGTAAATGAGAGAAAACAGAATCTAAAATTTATATGAGTTAAAACAACTCAGGAAAAAACGGATGCAAATCCAGCGGGTCTTCCATCATTTTTTGTTCTCCTTTCAATCGGTCAATAAGTTCTTGTTTAACTTCGGTATATTCCGAATTGTCGGCTAAATCATTCATCTCTTCCGGGTCGTTAATCATATCGAACAGGAGTATTTTTTTTGCTTTCGGATATACAATTAATTTAAATTTATCGGTGCGTACCATTCGCTGAAATTTTATATAAGCACCGTAAATTTCAGAATACGGACTGTCTGAGATTTCCTTATTTACAAGTGGAATCAAACTATTAAACTCAACATATTCGGGCTTTTCTATTCCGGCCAAATCGAGCGAAGTTGCCATAACATCCTGTAAATAAACCTGCATATCGCGTTTTTGATTTTCAGGAATATCGGGGCCAACAATAATAAGTGGCACTCGCATACTGTGGTCAAACATATTTTGTTTACCCACTAAACCATGATGCCCAACCGACAAACCGTGGTCGGCACTAAAAATTATGTATGTGTTTTTATCTTGCCCGGTCTCTTTCAGGTGTGCAATAATACGCCCAATCTGGTCGTCCATGTGGGTAATAATTGCATAATACTCCTGGCGATGAACTTTAATCGAGTATTCAGTTCGTGGGAACGGGGCAAGTTTTTCGTCGCGTAAACCCGGTCCGCAGCCAATGCTGTCTTTATACGGATACATTGGAAGAAATGAAACCGGTACCGACACATTTTTCAAAGGATACATATCGACATATTTTTTTGGCGACTGGCGCGGGTCGTGTGGCGCATTAAACGCGATGTACATAAAAAACGGGTTGTCGCTATTTTTTGCAGAGTCGAGAAATTCAATTGTATTGTCGCCAACCACTTCGCTCCAGTGTTTTCCACCCTGCCAGAATCCGCCATATTTTTTATGCCACGGCAACCAGGTTGTATCTCCGGGCGATTGTGGCCGGTTATACGCTTCGGGAACAGATTTTGGCATTCCGGGACGAATATCTTTTGCCGTTCCGAAAATTGAGTTGGCATCTTGTTTTACGTGCCATTTCCCTGTCATATAAGTATCGTACCCGGCATTTGCCATTATTAAGCTCCAGAACTGCCCGTTCTCTTTCATTGCCGGATAATTTTTTTCCGATTTTTTTGCACGCCAGATAAAACGCCCGGTATTCATCATTGCACGACTTGCCACGCAGACTGCGCCATTCCACCCGCCCATGTTGTAGGTATGTGTAAATGTAATACCCGAATTTGCCAGCTTATCTAAATTTGGTGTTATTACTTCTTTGTTCCCAAGTGCGTGTACTCCAAGATAAGTTTGGTCGTCAGCAAAAATAAAGAGGATGTTTGGTTTTTCCGGAGTTGTCGGTTTTTGAGTACAGGCACTAAATAAAAGTGCTGTTGCTACAAAAGACAATAGTAGATATTTCATGATTCTTATTTTTCAATATTTACTTCAAAGATATAAATAATGAGAACTGTTACTGAAAATTGCTACTTTCTTTCATCTTCTT
Source organism: Bacteroidota bacterium (assembly GCA_024278975.1). Classification (GTDB taxonomy): domain Bacteria; phylum Bacteroidota; class Bacteroidia; order Bacteroidales; family Prolixibacteraceae; genus Draconibacterium. The sequence goes on along the minus strand of JAJRSD010000066.1, from coordinate 58,839 downwards.
TAAATTTTTAAATTCATTATTTCTCATTCGATATTTTATATCGCTGATAGATTTTTCAAATACTGTCAGTATTTTAATAAAGAGACCTTTCAGCGTTTGTAAACCTGAAAGTGTCGAAATAAAATATGCTTGACTGAATTACATTCGACAAACGAAACGGAAGTACATTTTGACTGAAAACTATTCTTTATTGTTTCTGAAAACTGCGACTGCGACTGAAAACTACTTCCCATTTCGTTTAATAAAATGTTTCGAATCTCCCCATTCATCGTAACCAATTTCGCAGCCCGACAATTCAATCCGGGCTTCCAAACAGTTTCTGCACAACTCTTTGTCCTCATCCAAGCAGGGTTTGTCTTCGTACAACTGGTACTCTTCGCGATAGCCAACAGGCGTTAAATTCGGCATAATAATATTTGCGCCAACTGCGAGTGCTTTTTCGCGACCTGCCGGGTCTATTGCCTGCAAAGCAGTTGCTGCCGCAATATTAATGTCGGGCATCAGTAAACGTAAAACTGCAATCATATTCAGTGCTAAATCAAATCGCTTTTGTTTCGACATTAACAAATTGCGGTACTCGTAAAGTGGTGTATCTTCGTGTTCAATGTAGGGTCCCATTCCACACATATCAATATCCAGTTTTTTTAGAAACAGCAGGTCGTCGGCAAGGTCTTTATAAGTTTGAAATGGTAATCCAATCATTACTCCGGTTCCAACCTGATAACCGGTTTCTTTCAAAAATAGCAGTGCTTCCAATCGCTTTTCAAATGAATGATTGTTGTTTTTAGGATGGATTTTGTAGTACAAATCGCGGTTCGACGATTCTATTCGCAAAAGAAAACGATGTGCCCCGCTTTCGAACCAGCGTAAATAGGTTTCGCGCGATTGTTCGCCGCAACTTAGTGTAATTCCCAACTCGTTATTAGAGAGTTGCTTTATTTCTTTCAGTAAATAATCGACACGCTTTACAAATTCAGGCGACGAAATTTCTCCCGATTGTAAAACCACCGAAGCAAACCGGGTTTCCCACGCAAACCGGCAGGCTTCTAAAATCTCGTTGTCGGTTGCACTGTACCGGATAACGTTTGTGTTACTTTTTCTAATTCCGCAATACAAACAATCTTTCGAGCAGATATTTGAGAATTCAATCAGCCCGCGGAAATAGACTTTATTCCCAACTACCTTCTCTTTTACTTCACGAGATTTCTTCAGAAGTTGAGTTCGTTCCTCACCTTTGCTTTGCAGAAGTTGTATAATTTCTTGTTTATCCAATTTTCGGTTAATTTTTGAATAGCTAAAAGTAGTGTTTTTATATTCAATAAAATATGTCGAATAATTGTTATTCAGAAATTAAAACTTTATGTTTGTTAGTAACCATTTAATTAATATTCTTATACAATGAAATTTAAATGTTTAGTCCCGTTTATTATATTTCTTTTTACTTTTCAAATTATTTCGGCACAAGTTTTAACCTTCGATAAGTTATTAAAAATAGAGTCTCACCCAACTGATGAGAGCAAAATTATTGTAAAGTTTTATAATAAGAATTCACGAAAATTAACGGAGTATTGGGAAATGGTAAGTTCCGTTAGTCCTGTGACGGCAAATAATTTTAATAAACTTTGGAAAAAGGGGGATGTTTTTCCGCACGGTAAATATTATAAGCTGTACGAGAATGGGAAACGTGAACTCGAGGAGAATTACGAATATGGATATAAGGTTGGTGATTTTACGGGGTTTTACGAAACGGGAGAGGTGTTTTTTAAAGGAACTTACAACCGTGTTTTGGAGGGAAAACTTTTGCACTTTTATAAAAATGGTTCAATTAATGAAGAGAGTAATTTTAATAGAGGACTCAAAAATGGCAAGACAATATATTATGATAAAAACGGTCGGGAAACATACGAAATAAATTATTTAAACGGTGTAAAAGATGGTAAATCGCTTGTTTACTTTTTAGATGGAGAAAAGGTAAAAAGAAAAATGAAATACAAAACGGGGAAGTTGATTTCTGAAAAATGTTTCGATATTTCAGGCAACAAAATTGATTGCGTTCAACTTATTAATGAACCTGTTTTTGCTGGGGGACAAAATAATTTAAAGTCGGAAATTGATAAGATAAATTTTGATTTTAATTCGGAATCGAATAGTGCAGATATTTGCAATGTTATCTTGAATTTAGACTCTGCCGGGAATGCAAGTTTGAATGATTATCAATTTCCCCGTAAAGAACTTCTTCGTGATATAATATTAGATTGGGTAAATAATTTACCTGCATTTAAGCCAATGTTTTTTGACGGAGCTCCAAAAGAATCTATCATAAATTTAACTTTTCCGGTTAATAAAAATAAGGTTATTTGGTTAGGCGATTTAACTGTAAAACATGAAAATATACGTTACAAAAAAACGCAAACCGACTATGAAACATTTTTTTGGGAATTTCCATTCCCGAGGGAGAACAAGCTATTTTTTATTGCTGAAAAAATGCCACAATATCCCGGGGGCAAAAGTGCTTTGAGTCTGTTTTTCACAAGAAATATTAAATACCCAGAAGAGGCATTAAAACAACAAATTGAAGGTAAGGTTTATGTATCATTCGTTGTTGATAAAAATGGGAAACTCTCAGATTTCAAAATTAAAAAAGGTGTTAGTGCAATTTTGGATAACGAAGCGCTGCGAGTTGCAAAACTAATGCCCGACTGGATTCCCGGGGAAACCGGAAATAAAAAAGAATCTGTTCCGATGGCTGTGCCTGTAATTTTTTATATCAATAATAATACCATTGTAAAATAAGTTGTACAACATAAAAACAGACCGACTTTTCTCATATAATTATCCATTTTTATAACTTACATTTGTACTGAAATCGAAATCCTGCGGGAAGGTGGAAACTGACTTTAGGGAAAGTTATTAATTTATTATTGATTAGTTATTATTGATTAATGGTCTGTTAAAATCATACCCTTCTCTTCCATTTAATTTCCGCATAAATTTTTTGTAATGAATGAAAACCAAAAACGATTGGGTTTTGTGGGGATAATTGTTGAAGACCGCAAAATGTGCTCGGGCGTTGTAAATGATGTTTTAACACAATTTTCAGATTTAATTCTTGCCCGTACCGGATTGCCAAACGCAAAAGGCAATACTTCAATTATCACACTTGTAATTGATGCTACCACCGATGAGTTGGGAAACCTCACCGGAAAACTTGGAAATATTTCCGGGGTTTCGGTAAAATCAGGATTGGCCAAGAAATAGTCGCAGTTACAGTGAACAGTCGCAGTCAAAAAAAACAGTCTTAAAAAAGAAACCTTATTTAGGCATTAACAAACCGAAACCCGGAACTTTGAACTTTAAACTTTGAACTTTGAACTTTGAACTAAAAACAATGTACAACGTATCAGCCGATTTTATTAACGAAAAAGAGATCTGGAAAGCAATTGAAGAGAATAAAAATCCCGATTTCGAACAGATAAAGGAAGTACTTGCAAAAGCATCGGAAATGAAAGGATTGAACCTTTCGGATGTGGCAGTACTCACAAGTATCAGCGACCCCGGAATGCTGGCAAAATTATTCGAAACCGCCAACCGTGTAAAAGAGACAATTTACGGGAAACGACTTGTAATTTTTGCTCCGCTCTATATTTCAAATCTGTGTAAAAACGAGTGTCTTTATTGTGCTTTCAGGGCAACAAATAAAGATATTGTCAGGTCTGTTCTTTCGCAGGAACATATTGCAGGCGAGGTGAAAGCATTAATTAATCAGGGACAAAAAAGGATTTTGCTGGTTGCCGGCGAGTCGTATCCAAAACAGGGATTTCAATATGTTTTAGATTCGATACAAACTATTTATGATGTAAAAACCGAGCATGGCGAAATTCGCAGGGTAAATGTAAATGTGGCTCCATTGCATACCGATGAATTCAAATTGTTAAAGGATGCGGGGATTGGTACATACCAGATTTTTCAGGAAACTTACCACCGCGAAACTTATTTGAAAGTTCATGTGAAAGGGAAAAAGCGAGATTACAACTGGCGTGTCTGGTCGCTGCATCGTGCAATGGAAGCGGGAATTGACGACCTCGGAATTGGCGTTTTATTTGGTCTTTTCGATTATCGTTTCGAGATTTTAGCAATGATGCAACACATCGCCGAGTTGGAAAAAACTTTTGGTGTTGGTCCGCACACGGTAAGTGTTCCGCGACTGGAACCTGCAACAAACAGCGATATTGCCTCGCATCCGCCGTTCCCGGTTTCCGATATCGATTTCCGAAAAATAGTGGCTATTTTACGATTGGCAGTTCCTTACACCGGAATAATAATGTCGACCCGCGAAACGGCAAAAATGCGCCGCGAAACATTTGCTTTGGGTGTTAGTCAGATTTCGGCCGGTAGCAGAACAAATCCGGGAGGCTACGAAGAAGATATTGTTGACGACCCCTCCGGACAATTCAGTCTGGGCGACCATCGTCCGCTGGATGAAGTTATTCGCGATGTGGCTTCAATGGGATATATTCCGTCGTTTTGTACAGCTTGTTACCGGCTTGGCAGAACAGGCTCCGATTTTATGGATTTGGCAAAACCGGGCGATATTAAACTGCATTGCGCACCAAATGCGTTGTCGTCGTTTAAAGAGTATTTACAAAATTATGCGTCGCCGGAAACTGCTAAAGTTGGCGATGTTTTAATTCAGCAAACTATTAACGGAATGTCGGGGCTGGCTAAACAACGTGCCGAAAAACTTGTAAAACGTGTGGAGGCGGGTAGAGACGATGTCTATTGTTAAAAATTATCATGGTAAAAACAAGGGTAGAAAAAGACCTTCTCGGAGAAAAGCAAATTCCAGCCAATGTACTATGGGGAATTCATACTGCGCGGGCAGTCGAGAACTTCCCAATTTTGGGGAACAGAATTCATACTGAATTGATAAAAGCTTTTGGCGAAGTAAAACTTGCCTGTGCACAAACTAATAACCAACTCGGGTTTTGGGATAATCAAAAAAAAGCCGAAGCAATTGAAAAAGCGTCTGCCGAAATAAGTTCAGGGTTGCTAAATGAACACATTTTAGTTGATGCGTTGCAAGGTGGCGCTGGTACATCAACAAACATGAATGTAAACGAAGTAATTGCAAATCGTGCACTGCAAATTATTGGAGAGCCACTTGGGAAATACGAAATTATTTCGCCGTTAGACGATATTAATTTGCACCAATCAACCAACGATACTTTTCCGACAGCGCTGAAAATTGCATCCATCAGATTGCTTCGCGAATTGGAGCAGAGTGTACTCGATTTGCAGGAAGCATTTCAACAAAAGGAGAAAGAGTTTGCACACATTGTAAAAATTGGACGCACACAATTGCAGGATGCGGTACTTACAACTTTGGGGCGCGAAATGAGCGCATATGCCGAGGCTTTTAATCGCGACCGCTGGCGGATTTACAAATGCGAAGAGCGGTTGCGTGTGGTAAATCTCGGTGGTACTGCAATTGGAACCGGACTTGGCGCACCTAAACAATTTATATTTAGGGTGGTTGACAGATTGCGTGAAAACACAAACATCGGCTTGGCGCGAGCAGAAAATCTAATTGACGGCACTCAAAATGTTGATGTTTTTGTCGAAGTTTCAGGGATATTAAAAGCTCATGCATCAAATCTTCTAAAAATAAGTAACGATTTACGATTGCTTTCCAGCGGTCCCGATGCAGGTTTTGGAGAAATTAATCTACCGCAAAAACAGGCAGGCTCATCAATTATGCCGGGGAAAGTTAATCCTGTAATTCCGGAAGCAGTTGCGCAGGCAGCAATTCTTACAATGGGCAACGACCAGATAATTGCACAAGCGTGCAGTGCCGGCAATCTCGAACTGAATCAGTTTATGCCATTGATTGCTCATACTTTGCTTCAAACTCTTACAATACTGAACAGTGCTTGTAAAATTTTCAGGGAACACTGCGTTGTCGGTATTACAGCAAACGAGGATGTTTGTAAAAAAAGTGTGGAAAATTCGACTGCTATTATAACTGCACTTATTCCGAAAATAGGGTACAACGAAGCAAGTAAACTTATTCAAAAAGCAAAAACAGAATCTCTTTCAATAAGAGAAATTGCAGTAAGAAATGGTTTGTTTACCGATAAGGAATTCGAAAATCTAATTACTCCGGAAGCTGTTTGTCGGCTTGGTAACTAAATTCTGTAAATTTTAACAATTCATTAACAGCCCTGTAAGTTGCTGCAGATTTGGATGACAACACAGTTGCAACGCCCGAAGAAGATGATAAGGACAAAGACAAGGACAAGAAAAAGTCTAAAGCGAAGAACAGTAAAAAATCGAAAGATTGTGCTGACAGTAAATCTAAAGACTGCGAGAGCAAATCTAAAAGTTGCGATGGAAAAGCAAAAAGTGATTGTGGTTCAGCTTGTGGAGGTGAAGAGAAATAGGTTTTTTTTATTATTTAAGATTTGGAAGGGTACTATTTTAGTACCCTTTTTTTGTGTTTTTGAAATCAACAATTTAGAATAAACCCGACTTTTGTGATATTTTCAATTTTAACACTTGAATCTTCGGTGAAGTATTTTCTGAGTTTCGATATAAACACATCGAGACTTCTTCCTGCAAAATAGTCATTCTCGCCCCAAATTGAAGTGAGTATCTGCTCTCGTTTAACTACCTTTTTTTTCGAGTTACAAAGTATCCTTAAAACTTCGGCTTCGCGGGTTGTTAAACGTTTTATTTCTCCATTTAAATCGAGCGATAAGTTTTCGAAATCGAATTCATATTTTCCAATCTGACAAATTTTGCCACACGATAAATTCGAGAAATCGAGTCGGTTTGAAATTGCCATAATCCGGCACAATAATTCGTCTTCGTCAAAAGGTTTGGTAATATAATCGTCGGCACCAATATTATAACCTTTCATTTTATCCTCTTTCATTGCCCTTGCGGTAAGGAAGATTATTGGAATTTTAGGGTCAATTATTTTTATTTTTTTGCCAGCGAAAATCCATCCATTTTTGGAAGCATCACATCGAAAATGCAAAAATTGAAATCGCCACTCTTGAATCCGTTGAAAGCAATCTCTCCATCGCGATATAGCTTTACCTGAATTCCGCTACTTTCGAGGAATTCAACTAAAAGAAACCCCAGATTTAAATCATCTTCGGCCAGTAAAATATTTAATTTGTTTTCAGTCATACAGTTTAATTGAGAAGTGGCAACCAAATTTTAAATACAGTTCCTTTATGCAATTCGCTTTCAACTTCAACTTTCCCATCGTGCGCTTCAACCACTTTTTTAACGTAAGCCAAGCCAATCCCAAATCCTTTTGTGTTGTGAATATCTCCTGTTGGCACCCTATAATATTTTTCAAAAATATACTTTTGATATTTTAATGCAATTCCAATTCCGTTATCCTTTACCTCAATCAGAATTTTATTGTCAATATTTTTAGTGGTAATTTCTATTATCGGAAGTTTCTTCGAATATTTAATTGCATTTGAAATTAGGTTTACCACAATATTTGTAAGATGTAATTTGTCAGCAAAAACGTCTGATTGCTGAGCATCAAATTTCACACTAATTTTTCCACCCTTTTCAAATAAAATCATCTCCACACCCGAAATGCCATCTTTAATTATCTTATGAATATTTAATTTTTCCTTCGAGTAATCAAATTCGTTACGCTCGATTGCCGCCAAATGCAATAAACTTTCAACTAAGTGCTGCAATTTTTTATTCTCATTAAAAATCAGGTCGGCATAATTTTCCAATTTCATGTTATCAGAATATCGTCTTTTCCGAATCATATTCGAAGCCAGTGCAATTGAAGAGAGAGGCGTTTTAAACTCGTGGCTAACATTATTCAAAAGTTCTTTTGTGTGTTCTGCAATCAGTAACTCTTTACGGTAAAGTTTTAAAAGGTAAGAAATTGATGCGATTAACAAGAAAATTAACACCACCGACGAGAGAAACATTAACCCGGTTTTTTCGAGAAAAAACTTTGTTCGGCTCGGAAATCTCACAACCAATTCGTAACCGGTTTTACCAATAACTTCGTTTAAACATTGTGAATAATATTTTCCCTTTCTAATCTCTTTTTGAATAGATTTTAACGTATCCGAAACTGTTTCAACAATAAAAACATCGTAATCAATATCAATATCATACGATCGTAGTTCTTCATTAATTGCATCATGAATTTTATTCCAAACACCAGACGATGTTAATTGAGTTTCGAGCTTAACAGTGTCACATTCAAAGCATTGCTGCATAACGCTGCAAATTCCTTTGTTTTTAGTAAGGTTACTAATTGTTTGATTTAAAGCCAGACTTACACTTTTTTGAAACACCTTTTCCTGAAATTTTATTGAATAGATAATCCATTTCACCTGCGTTGCAAGTAAAGCAAATACAATTACCAGAGTGAATCCAAGAATATATTTCTGTACTGTTTTTTTCATTTTCAGATAAAAATAAATAACCTTACATTAATTTTTCAAAAATAACCATTCCAAAAGTAAGAATTCAATTTTAACATCGCGTTAACAACACGTTAACCCATTTTCACAACTATTGAAAATATATTTGTGATTATTAAATAATTAAAAACAAATTATGAAAAAATTAATTTTGGTTTTAGCTCTGGTAGCAGTTTATGGTGTTGCTATTTCGAATGTTTCGGCAAAAAATATTAAAGTTGAAAAATCGCAGGTAACTGTAGTTGTTGATGTTGATAATTTCACAACTCCACAAGATCCTCCAAAAAAGAAAACTACTGCAAAAAAAGCATGTTGTAGCGATAAAGCAACAGTTGTTGTTGAGTCGGGTTGTCCTGATTCAGCAAAAAAGAGCTGTCCTGATGCAGTAAAAAAAGAGTGTGAAACTGCAAAAAAAAGTGCCTGCTCTGAAAAAAAGAAAAATTAGAAGTTCGATACTTGTCATTAAAAAAGGGTGCTAAAATTAGCACCCTTTTTTAATTTATCATTGTAATAACCGCAACGAATTTGTATTTTCGACTTCAGTAAAATCAATTGAAAATGAGAGCACCAAAATCGTTCAGGTTACACATTGGAATTTTCGGAAAACGGAACACCGGTAAATCGAGTATTCTGAATGCACTTACGCATCAGGATGTTTCTATTGTTTCGGAGGTGGCTGGAACAACAACCGACCCAGTTGAAAAGCCGATGGAGTTGCTCCCACTGGGACCGGTGCTTTTTATCGACACTGCAGGAATTGACGATGCGGGTAACTTGGGTGAGAAGCGAATTGCAAAAACTATGGCTGTTTTCGACCGCACTGATTTGGGTGTAATTGTTACAAACTTTAAAGATTGGGGTGATTACGAACAAAAAATGATGGATGAATTTAAAGACCGTGCAATTCCATTTATAATTATTTTCAATAAAATTGATACTTTTTTTGAAGATAAAAATATCACTTCGCAACTCGATAAAGTAAAAGTTAAATATGTTTTTACATCGGCCACCGAAAATATCGGACTGCTCGATTTGCGCCAGCTTTTACTTCGTTCGGCTCCGGCAGATTATATAAACCGCCCGAGTATTTTAGCCGATTTGGTTGGTCAGGGCGAAGCAGCAGTTTTGGTTGTGCCCATCGACAAGGAAGCTCCAAAAGGCAGATTGATTTTGCCACAAGTTCAAAGTATCCGCGATTTGCTCGACAACGATTCGTTCTCGGTAGTTGTAAAAGAGCGCGAATTGCGTGAAGTACTTTCGCGTTTTAACAAACCACCAAAATTGGTGGTTACCGATTCGCAGGCATTTTTAAAGGTTGCAGCCGATACTCCGCCCGAGATTCCATTAACATCTTTTTCAATTCTGTTTGCACGTTTTCAGGGCGATTTAACAGAAATGGTGCGCGGTGCAATGGCAATAGACAAACTAAAAACCGATGATAAAGTTTTGATTGCCGAAGCATGTTCGCACCACCCAATTGGCGAAGATATTGGAACTGTGAAAATACCACGCTGGCTAACTCAATATGTTGGTGGCAAGTTGCAAATAGATAGTATGCGTGGGCACGATTTTCCTGAGAATATTGCTGAATATAAACTAATTATTCATTGTGGAGCCTGCATGTGGAACCGCCGCGAAATGCTCAGCCGAATTATGAAAGCCAAACAAGCCGGAGTTCCGATTACAAATTACGGATTAACAATCGCATACTCGCTGGGTATTTTCGAGCGGGCTTTGCAACCTTTTCCGGCTGCATTAGATATTTATAATGGTGTTGAAAAAGTATGATTGGAACTGATTCCGAACACCATAATTATTTTCTGACAAATACAGTTGTAACCCCATTTTTTGTAATAGGGTGAGTTAAGCTAAGTTTCATGGTGTCACTGTTTATTTTATAAACATAATTCATTTTAGTTGTCAATGTATCTGAATTAAGTAGAATTTTTAGCGAGTCGCCAGAAATGCTCCACGTTCCCGATTCTGTTTCCATTTTCATTTCCGGGTTGCGCATATTAAAATTTTGTACGAATTTGCCATTCTTAGAAAAAATTAAATCCCAAACAGCACCGGCATCGGTAAGGTTTTTATTCGTACTCGACATAACCTGTTTTCCTCCTTGAAACATATTAAACTCGATAATTCTCCATTTTCCTGTAACACTATTATCTTTAGTATTATTACAACTAACTGTGGTAATTAGCAGTGCGAATAAAACATAATAAACTGATTTCATAAATATATTTTTTTTAATAGTGCTTACAAAAATAAGAGAATTACCTTTTGAACGTAAAAAGTTTAGTCTAATTTTTTAAAAAATCCAAAGAATTCAATTTTCCCGAGTTTATCTTTTTTAAGTAATTTCAAATTCCCCTTTACAATGGCAAACTGAAACTCCGTATTTTTATCGATATCGTTGGGATGAATTAATGTAATGAAATTTTTAGCGATGTGCCATGAACCATTTTCAATATTCGAAATTATTGAAACAGGAATATTTGTTTTGTGAATATATTTTTTGTCGGTAGCAAATTCGATATTCCAATTTTGTTTTTCCGATGTTAATTGTTCTCTTTTTATATGCTTTAACTCATTCACCTCGTCAATATAATACTCAAACAACTGCCACCTGCCAGGAATCTTTTTTGATGGACTTGCAAATATCTCTACAGATTGTAGTAAGTTATTTACTCTTGAAAATAGAGACGTAATCTTCATAACTGATAATTCAATTTTGGTTTGACTCTGATATCATTGTAAAGTTTAAAAATAAATCTGATAATATGTGGCTTTATAGTTAATATAGTTACTGAATGGTGACAATATTTTCATTAAAATCTAAATTTTCAAAATAAAATTTGGTTAATTTGAAAAACAAAAATTTTATTATGAAGAATATAAATAATATCGCTTTGCTGTCTCTATTTGTGATAAGTATTTTTACAAGCTGTAATTCAACAAAGAAACAGGAACAAAGTCAGCAAAAACAAAAGCCAAATATAATAGTAATTTATACTGATGATTTGGGATATGGCGATGTAAGTGCCTATGGAGCAACCGAAATACAAACTCCAAATATCGATAAACTTGCAAAAGGTGGAGTAATGTTTACCGATGGACATGCATCGTCGGCAACATGTACTCCCAGTCGTTATGCACTGTTAACAGGTGTTTATCCGTGGCGAAATAAAGATGCGCGGATTTTACCCGGTACCGCACCTTTAATAATTAGCACTTCTCAAATGACGATTCCTAAAATGCTACGAAAAGAGGGATATTCAACAGGAATAGTAGGAAAGTGGCATCTTGGATTGGGCTCGGGAGCTGTTGACTGGAATAAACGAATTTCTCCGGGACCAAACGAAGTTGGGTTCGACTACTCTTTTATTATGGCTGCAACGCAAGACCGTGTGCCAACTGTTTATATCGAAAACGGCGATGTTGTTGGATTAGACCCAAAAGACCCGATTGAAGTTAGTTATAAAAAGAATTTTGAAGGCGAACCAACCGGGAAAAACAATCCTGAATTATTGACGATGAAATGGCATCACGGACACAATAATAGTATTGTAAATGGTATTCCACGAATTGGTTTTATGAAAGGTGGTGAAGCTGCTAAATGGAAAGATATTGATATGACTGACAAGTTTTTGTCGAAAGCAAAACAATATGTACAGGAGCATAAAAATGGTCCGTTTTTTCTTTATTATGCAATGCAGCAACCTCATGTTCCGCGTACTCCGCATCCTCGTTTTGTAGGGAAATCAGGAATGGGACCGCGAGGCGATGTAATTGTTGAGGCAGATTGGTGTATTGGCGAATTTATCTCTTTTTTGGGAAAAGAGAAATTGCTTGAAAATACTTTGATAATCTTTTCCAGTGATAATGGTCCGGTTGTTAACGATGGTTATTTTGATGATTCCATTGAAAAACTTGGGAATCATACTCCGGGTGGTATTTTGAGAGGTGGCAAATATAGCCTGTTCGAAGCCGGAACCCGCGTACCATTTATTACTTACTGGAAAGGTAAAATAGAACCTAAGGTTTCTGATGCTTTGGTTAGTCAGTTAGATATTTTTTCGTCGTTGGCAGCTTTGGTTGGCAGCGATGCAAAAGTTGGCGACAGCCAGCAAATGCTCGATGTTTTTATGGGTAAAAGTGATGATGCCCGTGAGAATTTAATACTTGAAGCAACATCGCGAACTGCTTTACGACAAGGCGAGTGGATTATGATTCCACCGTATAAAGGTCCGGCGCTTAATAAAGCGGTTAATATCGAAACCGGAAATTCAAAAAAATATCAACTTTATAATTTAAAAAACGATGTTGTACAGCAACAAAATTTAGCCGATTCAGATAAAGAAAAACTGGATGAGATGATTGCTGTTTTTAAGGAAATCAGAGGTGATGATTATTCAAAAACCAAAGCACTGGAACTAAAATAAATATTACTTTAGAATAATTTCTGAATTTTGAAATCAATTTCCAATCAATACTTCGGCATCATAGAAATTATTTCGCCATCGGTAGTTTGATAATGTCCCATTAAATTTGCAGTCAGGCACGAGTGTACAGGAATAATCTCAACTAAATCGCCAACATCAAAATTTTTAAATTGGTTGTGAATTACCTTTAAAATACCGTGCTCCTGCGAAAGTTTGGAAACATAATTTAGCGGATCGAGTAGAATTCTATCTCCATCTTTTTTGATTATTATCCTTCCAAATGTTTGCTTGCCATTTATATTTGTAATCCACTCTTTCGATAGATGAACAGCGCCACCATAAATTACAATTTCGTTACGTAAAATATGTTTCGAAACTACCGGACAAACCATTTTTACTGCAATATTTTCAGTTGTGCAAACGCCCAAATTTAATTGCATTAAATCGTAAAAGATAAAGTTGCCCGGGCGAATTTCGTCAACTCCATCAAATGTTGTACAGATACTTGCAGCGGGTGTGTCGCCAATACTAATTTCAATCAGAGGAAAGTCTTTTTTGTACTTCTGTTTAAGCGATTTAAGTTTCAGCAAAGTATCGAAATGACGGCTAAAAATATCGTTGGTAGATTTGGCTTTGTAAGTATGCCCCGCATGAGTTAAAAAGCCCTTAAATGTTAGCTTTTTGTTTGGCGAAAGTTTTTTGAGGATGGCATTTATTGTACTGGTTTTTGATGGAGAGATTCCGGTACGATGTGCTCCGGTGTCTATTTTTATATAAACTCCGAGAGGATATTTTATTTTCTCTGCAAGAACTTTTGCCGCCTCCCTGTTTTCGACCAAAACATTTAATTTTATACTTGCAGCCATACTATTAATATTTTCAATCTCCAGTATGTTAACCGAAAATGCAATTGTAATATCTTTCCATCCGTTTGCAGCAAAATATTCAGCCATTTGCACCGACGAAACAGTAATTGCATCGACCCCGAAAAGTTTAAACCATTCGCCAACTTCTGCCGACTGATGAGTTTTAAAATGCGGTCTGAATTTTAAATTGTATTTGGCAGCACGCCCCGCCATATTTTCAATGTTCCGCAAGCAAATCTCTTTGTCGATAATTAGCGTTGGTCTGATAATTTCATTCATACAAATTTATTTAAAGTTCCCTTAATGTAATGTTTTCAACTTTTTTACTAAAGTGTTCCGGGTTTCCATCAGTTTTTTCGAGATTCCTACTTTGTATAAATGCGGGCTAATAAATCGTTTGTGTTCTGCCGGTAATAATTGTGCACGTTCTTCTAAATATTTGTGAATATTTTGTGGATTGATTTTTTTCAATAAAACAGTTCCGTTGTCAACCACTTTTTGGGTTAGAATTTGCTGTTTTAAACTGGCAATTTCTGTATTTTTTTCAGGATAAACAGGATGAAATATTGTATCTATATCTTCTGGGTTTTCATCGGAACATAAAATTCCATCACGATAAAATTTCCCGTTTTCATCGAAATATCTGATTAGCTGCTTCTTTCCGGGGAGTGTTGCTTTTTCGATATTCTCAGAGAATTTCATTTTTGGCAAATTATTTAAAACAGCCAGTTTATATACTCCGTCGAGTGCTGCATCGCTTTTGCCGGTAATAAGTTCGGTACCAATTCCAAATGCATCTATTGGTGCATTCTGGTCGTGTAAAAGGCTTTTTACAACAAATTCATTTAACTGGTTCGATGCAATTATTTTTACATAATTCAACCCCGCATCGTCAAGCATTTTACGTGCTTTTTTGCTGAGGTAGGCAAGATCGCCACTGTCGAGTCTGATTGCTTTTAACCGGTGCCCTTTTTGTTCCATCTCTTTGGCAATAATTATTGCATTTGGGATTCCTGTTTTAAGTGTATTAAAAGTATCGACAAGTAAAACTGTATTGTCGGGGTTTCCTTCGGCAAAAGCACGAAAAGCTTCCAGCTCGTCATCAAAACTTAAAATCCAACTGTGTGCCTGCGTACCTGTTATGGGAATATCGAAAAGTTTACCTGCCAAAACATTTGAGGTTGAAGTTGCACCACCGATAACAGCGGCCCGGCTTGCATGCAAAGCTCCGAAACCCTGTGCCCGCCGTAACCCGAAATCGGAGAATGTAGTATCGCCCGAAACCATTTTTATTCTGAATGCTTTTGTGGCAATCAGCGATTCGAAATTCAGAATATTTAGCAGTGCACTTTCAATAATCTGGCATTCAATTATATTTCCCTCAACTCGTAAAACAGGTTCGTTTGGGAAAACAATTTCGCCTTCGGAGACACTGAAAATATTGCCTTCGAATTTAAAATTATTGAGGTATTTTAAAAACTCAGTTTTTAAACCCTGCCCTTTTAAATATTCAATATCTGTTTTACTAAATGTAAAATTGGAGAGTATTTCAAGAAAATCGTACAATCCTGCAAATACGGTAAAACCTCCTTTATAGGGGTTTGTACGAAAGAAATAATCGAATGTAGCCGAGTCGTCTTTTTTTTCGTTTAAAAAATATCCCTGAGCCATTGTCAGCTCGTAGAAATCGGTATATAATCCAAGGTTATTTTGAGTTGTTATCATAACATAAACTGCTCTGTTTCTATAAATTTTAAAGATAACGAAATATTCAGGTCTAAATTAGCACGTTTTCTAAACTTAAAAAAATATTTTTTGCTTGAAACGTATAAATTTGTTGTTACTATTAATTTTTGGCAGCTTCTTTTTTTTATAGTTTTTTTGTCCCTTTAATATGTCTGCCATCAAACAGTACAACAATTTTTTCTTCTTTTGAATCTACTATCTTTTCGGTCAGTTTCTCGTGGCGGGAGTCAAAAATCATTGGATTTATTGAATTAGCATCGAGAATCATATATTTAAATGTTTTAACACTGCAATTAAAATATTTATTATCATGCTTTTGAATAACCATTTTTTTAAAATAAAAGGTTTATATTGGTGTGTTTTTGTTGATATGTAATACTTAATTCAAATTAATAAATAAAAATAATGACAACTAAATTAATGTACTTCCGCGTATTAATTCTGATTTTTTGTTTTGGAATAAGCATCTCCGGTTTTTCTCAAGTATCATCTGCATGGAAAGTGGATTCGAATATGAGTTTGAAAAAAGCTGATGCAAATGGAATTGTATGGTTTGATGCAAAGGAAAAACCTTTCGATTTGGTGGGATTCGAATGGTTTAAGCAGGATTCTGTTTACAGACGCCTGCCGGTTAACCCCGACTGGGAAATTACAAAAAGTGTTGAAGGACTGGCAAATCACACCGCGGGAGGACAACTAAGGTTTAGTACAAACAGTAGAAAGATTTTGGTGAATGTTAAAATTGGTGGTCGTTCGAATATGTATCACATGCCGGCCACTGGGCAAAGTGGATTTGATTTATATATAAGAGAATACGGAGTTCAACGTTATTTGAAAACTACGCGTTTTGCACACGACTCGTTAAATTATAAGTACGAGTTATATAGTTCGGAAGACAATAAACTCAGGCAGTTTACCATTAATTTCCCGTTATATAACGGCGTAAATTCGTTGCAAATAGGTGTTGAACAGGGAAGTATTTTACAAGCACCAACTGCATTTTCATTTCCCGGCAAAATTGTAATTTATGGTACGTCTATTACTCAGGGAGGTTGTGTAACAAGACCCGGAATGGCATATTCAAATATATTGAGTAGAAAACTGGATGCACATTTTGTAAACCTCGGGTTTTCGGGTAGTGGAAAGGTGAGCCAGCCGTGGCAAAACTTATTAACCAGATTTCTGATGTTAGTTTTATTATTCTCGATTACGAAGCCAATGCAGGAGAAACACTTAGAAATACATTGAATCCTTTTATCGAAATTCTTCGTAAGGAGCATCCCGAAACTCCTATTCTTATTATGTCGAAAATAAGATATGCACGGCATTTCCCCGGAAGCCCAACTACAAAACCATATTTTGAACTTCGTGATTTTCAGAAAAACTTAGTTGAAGAAAGAGAAGCGGCAGGTGATGAGAATATCTATTTCCTTGATGGCTCGAAAGTGCTGGGCGATGAGTATTATGAATGCGCTGTTGATGGAGTGCATCCTTCTGATTTAGGTTCTGACAAGATTGCCAATGCTCTCCTTTATACAATAAGGAGTATAATTTCGGAAAATTAAAGATTTAGATTTGTAAAATCGAATCAATTGCCCTAATAACCTTATCCACATTCTCCTTCGTAAAACAGAGCGGCGGTTTCAATTTTATTACGCTGTTATATGGTCCGTCGGTATCAACTAAAATGAGATTATTTCGTAATTCATTTTTAACCTTTTGTGCCAGCTCGGTATCTGGTTCAAGTGTTAATCTGTTTTTTACAAATTCAAATCCTATAAACAGTCCCGAGCCGCGAACATCGCCAATACATTCATATTTAAGTTGAAGTTCATTCAGTTTCTGAATATAATAATCGCCAACATTTTTTGCATTTTGTTGCAAATGTTCCTCTTCAATAACATCGAGAACTGCCTGCCCGATTGCACACGAAACCGGGTTTCCTCCGAACGAGCTAAAAAATTCCATACCGTTATTAAATGCACTGGCAATTTTGTCGGTTGTAATTACTGCGCCAATCGGATGTCCGTTGCCCATTGGTTTTCCAAGTATTACAATATCGGGTATAACTTTGTGTTTTTCAAATCCCCAAAAAACGTCGCCAAGTCTGCCGAAACCAGTCTGCACTTCGTCTGAAATACAAATACCACCCTGATTTCTGACAGCAGTATAAACATCATTTAAATAACCTTTTGCAAGTGGAACTTGTCCGGCACAACCAACAATTGGTTCGGCAATAAAAGCTGCTATATTTTCATCTGAATTATTAATTTGCTGAACGGCACTTTTTGCATAAGAAAGTCCGGCTTTTTCGTCTCTGAATTCACCACGATAAGAATCGGGAATTGGCAAACACATTACATTTTTACTTGTTCCTTTTCCTCCTTTACCCGAAAATTTATAATGACTAATTTCGATGGTCGATTTCATATTTCCGTGATAACCATATTCGAGCACAGCAATTTTACTTTTATTCGTAAAGTTTCTTGCTAAACGCAAAGCCAAATCGCTGGCCGCGCTTCCCGAGTTAACCATAAAAACTTTGTTCAGCGGCTTTGGAAAGTAGTTTAGCAAATTTGCTGAATAGCTATTTAACCAGTCGTATAAATAGCGGGTGTTGGTATTTAGTTTTGCCATCTGTTTTTGCCCGGCTTCCACAACCCGCGGGTGCGAATGCCCCACGTGCGGAATATTATTATAAGCATCTAAATAGCTGTTTCCGTATTTGTCGAACATATACTGAAATGCAGCACTTTCCATGTAAATTGGCTTTTTATAGCTGATTGAAAAAATAGAACTTATCGATTTTAGTCGCTTCTTTTTAACAGTTTCAATCTCTTTTGTTTTTTGAATTTCAAATCCAGCCGCTTTTCGAAACTCATTACGTACAAATATTGGATTAATCGCAGCCCAAATTTTCAGTAATTCCCATGCCGGTTTTTCGCTAATTTGAATGTAGCTGTTTTCGGGGCGTTGAATACGTTCGTAAGCCGAATTACAAACTGTTGTACACAACCGGGCTGCAATCAGCCAGTATAATATGTCAATCTCTTTATTCTCGAGAGGCAAAACTTTATGATATTCTAAAACGATATGAACAGCCCACTTAACCGGCTCTTTTTTACCGAGTAACGAATATGCAAGTGCAATTGCCAGTTCGTTAATTAGTTGGGTGTAACATAAATCGCCAAAATCAATTATCCCCGAAATACGGTTATTTTGAACGAGGGTGTTCCACTCATTTGCATCGTCGTGGATAATTTGTTTGCGAAGTGTGGGCAAAACCGGAATTACATTCTCTTTGTATTTTTGAAAAAAGTGGGCCGCAATTTTTCTATCAGATGGATTTGAAATATCTTTTAAATATTTTTCATTCATTAAAAAATATTGTAAATCCCATTTTAATGTTCGTGCTTCAATTACATAGTTTCTACAATTTTGAAGTTGCAAATCTATCTCGGCTAAAAACTTGCCAAACGATTTAAAAAGCCTTGCAGAGTGTTCTGTTTCACCCAAAAATTCTCCTTCGAGATAAGTTAATAAACGGACTGTTTTTTCTGTGTTATTTTCTTTGAAAGTAGTTATAAACTTGTTGTCTTGATTTTTTATTGGCTTTGGAAACCGGTTGTTTTGCTGTTTTTGAAGATGTAACAAAATTTCATTTTCTGCATTTGCCAAATCAATCTCTTCCTTTTTATTGGGATAAACTTTTAGGATGTAGTTTTCTGAATCGGTTTCAACTTTATAGTTAACAATATCGTACCCAACCAGTTTTTTGATTTTGGGATTGATAAAGTTGTATTCAGTTTTTAAAAAATTGATCATCTTATTCTTTTAATCGTAATCGCTAAAAAAATTTCGCAGACGTTGTGTAACCCGGTCGTAAATTGGCCCCGTAAACTCAACAAACAGATCTTGTTTTGGTGGTAATGGCAGAGCTTTTCGTTTTGTGAGATCTAATTGTTGGTTATTGAGTGCCTCCTCGTCGCCCACATAAATTGCATAGTCGTTTATCCATACAAACGATCCCGGAATTTGCTGTTTCCGCATAATTTTGTCGGCTTTAAAATCAATAATTTTCAGGTTAACTACTCCTTCGGAAATAACCTTGTCGGTGAAAGTTTTAAGTTTTGCTTCGTAATTTATGTGTTTTGCCCGTGTTGAGTCGGTTGCCGGAATTTCAATTTTGTGCTTTACAATTTCTTCAACTTCATTGTGTTCGGTGTTTCCCACTGTAAAGTCGTAAAATTCAATCCGAACAACAAAATCGGGTTGGTTTAATTTTACTTTTTCAGCTTCGTCGGGAGAATAAAAATTCACGAAACTCTCTCGTGGAAATCGTTTGTTCATAGATTTATAAATCTGGTTGTAGAAAAATTCCGACTTTAGTTGTTTCTCCAACTGCTTTTCCAAAAATTGATACTGCTAACGTTGATTTCACATTTATTTTTTGAATTGGATAAAACACCTGTTAATGAATTGTTTAAAATATAGATTACAATAATTTCAAGGAACATTGTCATAAATAATTGACAATCAGATTATTTTGAGTGGATAATAGTGACTTAACATCTAAAATAATTAGAGGTAAATTGATTTTATTAAATGGTATTAGTATTTATTTCCAAAGTTACCAATGACTGAGTTGCCCTGCTGCCACAATAATAAACCTGAGCGCCAATCCCCCCAGTATTACCATTATAGGAGCAATCACAATATGTTTTACGATGTTATTTACAGTTAGTATTTGTATTATTAATGGAACCAAAATTCCAAGTCCTACCACAAGAACCCAAAATCTAATAGCGTATTCTCCACTAATTAATAACATTGCTGCATTCATGTGAACTTCTGAGGTACTAACTAAGCTTACTAGCATCATTATAATCACCACTAATTCTATTGACAAAAAGATATTATCTGCCTTCAAAAGCAAATCACTTTCGTACTTGTCTTTGGTAATCATATGAACCAATGCAGCTCCTCCAGATATACCTGAACTAAGGAAAAGCACCCATAATATAGATGTACTCCAGAGTGGGCGTGCACCCATGGAACTTAACAACACTCCAGTATACATGCCAAGCATTACGCCAAATAATATGTA
Source organism: Bacteroidota bacterium (assembly GCA_024278975.1). Classification (GTDB taxonomy): domain Bacteria; phylum Bacteroidota; class Bacteroidia; order Bacteroidales; family Prolixibacteraceae; genus Draconibacterium. The sequence goes on along the minus strand of JAJRSD010000066.1, from coordinate 38,198 downwards.
CAGCATTCCCAGGGCTTTAACACGAGATGTTTTTGTTACAAAAAACGTCCTGATACTTCTAAGAAAGGAATACTTTTCGATATACTTATCAGGCAAACCAATTATCATACCTACAATCAATATTGGGTAAATTAATAACAATATCCACGAGCCCCATGACATTGGGGAAGTTATTTCAAAAGTTGTATAGAGTCGCCAAACATAAAGTTTGTTTTCAAGATCAAGAAAAAGAGCAATCATTCCCAGGCTTAATAGGGCAAAGCTGACAAAGGGTATGAATGAACTTGAAGATTTAGATTTTTTATTCCGACCAGTATACAGAAAATATCCTGCAATTATCATCATCCCTGCCACTAAACCCCCAAGAAATAGATAGACAGGAATTTCCCAACTCCAAACATGTAGCAAAGGGTCAATTAATTCGTTATTCCTTGTTATGGTAATTTCGTTCATTACTTCTTTTTTTATGTTAAATATAAAATATTCGGTTTAGTTCCCGCTTCTCGTAATAATGAATGATGTTTGCGGGAATTTAATAATTTATTTACCTCGCTGTTCGGATCGTCCAAATCTCCAAAATGCATACATTTTGTAGGGCATACAGAAACACACGCAGGGTCTATACCCTCGTTGACCCTATGAACACAGAAGGTACACTTCTCTGCATAACCATCAGGATGTATGTATCTCGCATCATAAGGGCAAGCTGTAATACATGCTTTACAGCCTATGCATTTATTGTGTTCTACAAGAACAATTCCACCTATATCACTTACGTGACTTGCTCCTGTAGGACAACATGGAACGCAAGGAGGTATTTCGCAATGATTGCATCGTTCCGATCTTATTTCCATATCAATGGTAGGAAAACTTCCTTTTGCCTCCGTGGTAATCCAGTCTCTACAAAATCCCTCAGGAACATTGTTTTCAGTTTGGCAGGCCACCACACAATCCATGCAACCAACGCATGTATTTGTATCTATTACCATTCCAAATTTAGCCATTGTATTCCTCCTTTTCTATTGACACAAAATTTATATTCATTCCCGTTCCGCCCATTATTGGATCCATTTTATATTTTGAAGTAAGCTGAGCATCACTGGCTCCGATTTTATATGTAGATTTTAATGCTTTTGATTGCTGGCCAAAACCATGAACTAAGTAAACACAATCGGTTCGTATTCTTTCTGTGGCTTTTACTAGAACAGGATCGGTAACTATGCCTTCCGTATTTTTAAGTTTCACTCTGTCTCCAGACTTTAATCCAAAATTGTTAGCTACATTAGAGTTTATCCACACTTCATTTTCTGGCATCAACTCTTTCAGATATCCGTAAGATTGAGTTTTACCGAATGTGTGAACCGGTGCTCTTCCAAACAACAATCTGAAATGACCATCAGGTGGTTCTTCCGTGGGAGTGTATTTAGGTACCGGATCAAATCCTTTCTCTTTCAATTGTAATGAATAAAATTCAATTTTACCCGAAGGTGTTTTAAATTTAGGTTCAATACCTTCTTCAATGTAAAGAGGATTTTGTTTACCAGTAATAACACCTTTTTCTTTCAACTCAGCCAGACTGAGACCAGCTGCCTTTAAACGCGTATCAAGATATTCTTCACAATCTTTCCAAGGAAAATACTCACCAAGATCCAATTTTTCAGCTAGCTTTTTGGCAATCCACCAACTAGGTTTTTGATTATTTGGGGATTCAACAACCGGCTGACGAAGAGAAACATAATTTATTTTAAAGGGGTCAGTATTTAATTCATCATATCGTTCCAAATAAGTTGATTCTGGTAAAACAACATCAGCCCATTCAGCAATTTCACTGGGAACGATATCAACAACTACCAATAAATCCAATTTCTTGATAGCCTTAATTGTCTCTTCCTGATTTGGCAAAGATCCGAGCAGATTTGTAGCATATACAAACCAACCTTTTACAGGATAAGGCTTTTCTGTGATTGTAGCTTTCCTAATATCAGTAGACAGCCCCATACCTGGTGTTAGAAAAGGATAGGTTTTGTTTGCCTCATCAATATTTGGAGTTTCAGAACTTGGATATGGCTTGTATTTGTATTTGGGAATTTCATATACAGAGGGGAAATAAAACCCACCTTTTCTTCCCCAACTACCTAAAAGGGCATTCAATAATGCAATGGCTCGGCTTCTCTGTGTATCATCACCATACCAAGTAACATGTCTGCCCGGATGAACCAAGGTAGCAGGTTTATACCTAGCCATTTCATGTGCGGTATCAACTATAAGCTGGGTATCAATTTCAGTTATAGTACTAGCCCATTCGGGAGTATTGTCTTCAATTTCTACCACAAATTCATCAAAGCCATATCCATATTTTTCGACATATTCAACATCATATAATTTTTCTTTTACAATAACATTTATCCATGCAAGAATAAGTGCCATGTCGGTGCCAGGTTTAATCGGTAAATAATATTTAGCTTTACTGGCAGCAACGGAGAACCGTGGATCCACTACAATAATTGATGCGCCTTTTTCAATGGCTTTTGAGAATTCCTGAACCTGAGAATTGTGCATGTTTTCACCAAGATGGCTACCTATTAGTGTGATACATTTTGCATTTTCAATATCGGTACGTTCAGGTGAGTTAATCGAATCTCCAAATGTTAATTGAAAACCAATTTCTCTGGGACCACGGCATTGTGCATAAGCCGGAGCACACGTATTCCTTGATCCATAAGCATTAATTAAATGATCGAAGAACTTGCTGCTGCCATGAGAGAAAAGTGCCATAGATTCAGGCCCATACTTCGATTTGATAATCTTCATCTTTTCAGCAATGTAATCCAATGCTTCACCCCATGTAACCTCAATCCATTGATCTTTACCATTAACATTTTTTCTAATTAATGGGGATGTTAGTCTATCCTTAGAAGAGTTTACTCCGATTCCTCCAGTACCTCTAGGACAAAGTCGACCATTGCTGAGGGGGTCATTTGGATTTCCCTCAATTTTCCATAATTTGCCATTATCCAAGTGGGCAATCGCTCCACATTTCCAAAAACAAACGTCACACATAGTTGGTGTTTTTTTAATATCTTTTACATTACGTTTAGTTTTTTCTTCAATAAACTTACATCCTGTTACAACTGGGCTTAGTGCTGATGTAGCAACAATACCTGTAATTGTTCCGGTAGATATTTTTAAAAATTTCCTTCTTGATGATAATGCCATTTAAATAAAGTTTTTAAATTATGGTGGGTTCTAAAAATTGATTTTTCTATTTTCTCAAAAAGACAAGAACCCTTTTTTGTCTTTATTGAGAGAGAGAAGATGCATTACAAATTTAACGAAAATATATTGATTTATCTAAAAAAAACAATGAAAACTCCCTCTACTTATCTGTCTATCAATAAGTATATTAAAACGTATTACTTGCTCATGTATATAGGTGGGTCTAAAAATTGATTTTATCTTTTCTCAAAAAGGTAAGAACTCCAGTTTTACGTTTTCAGGAAGTCCAAACTTTTTCAATAATTCTATTCGTCTTTTTTCACTAAAAATGGTATGAAACCCGAGTCTTTAGTTTTTTCTGAAAGATTCAACTATTGTTCCATTGCTAATTATCTTTAAACTATCACTCCAATTTAATATTGAACGAAGACCTAAACCATTATTTCCTATAAACTTTCTGTTCGTATAGAACGGTAACCTTCTCTAGAAGATACTTCTCCTTGGTCCTTGGTTTGAATTGAAAACGTTTTAGCCTCCTTTTCAATTTTCATTAAAATTGCGTAAGAGCCAGCATCATCCGCATTTAGAATCAGTTCTAATAATTATTACTTATTGCAACAAATGTAATATCTCGTTTAAAATAATCAAAGTTGGCTGTGGAAAATAATACAATCAAACCAAATAGCTTAAAAACTACTCGTGTTTCTTTCTCAGTTTCGATTTATTTATCCTGACAAAAAATTCAATATCAAACAAAAAATTCAATTTAAAATGAAATAAGATTAATAATTGGCAACTTTCGCAAATCCTTTTTCAACAAGCTCATCGTTTAACGAAGTTGAACTGTCGGCAAGCCAAATAGTTCCAATATACCGACCATATTTACCCGTGTATTTGTTTGTCTCAACAATTGCTTTGTTGTTATTGGCTTCAATACGTTGTATTACAAACTCTTTTGCTAACATACCTTTTTTGTACTCTTCCGAGCCTCTTTTAACGGAGTAAGTTTCGGGTGTGTTAATTCCTTTAAGCCTGATTCGTTGGTTTGTTGTAATTTTAAATCCCAAATCGATAACCACATCAATGGTATCGCCATCAACAATTCGTTCTACTTTTGCTTTGTATTTGTACATAATAGTTTTTTTATTTTTGTCAAGTTAGGCAAAAACGATTTGAAATTCAAACTTTTAAAATCACTACTGACCGGGGAAAATTATATTAAGGGGTTAAAATTATGGGTTTAGTCTAATTTTCAACAATAGAAAAATCTGCTGTTATAACATCTTCAGAGTTGCCGCCAACCATAACAATAAATTTACCGGGTTCAACAACACGTTTCATATCTATGTTATAAAATTGCAATTCATCGCGACCAATTTCAAATTTAACATTTTTTGTTTCGTTGGCTTTAAGTGTAATTCGTTTAAAGCCTTTTAACTCTTTCACTGGTCGTGTAATACTACTTACATCGTCGCGAATGTATAACTGAACAATTTCGTCTCCGGTAACTTTGCCACTATTTTTTACATCAATGCTAATTGTTATGGTTTGGTCGGCCGATGCTTTTTCGGGCGTAACTTTTAAATTTGAATAGGTAAATGTTGTGTAGGAGAGTCCGAAACCGAAAGGATAAAGTGGAGTACTATCAACAAAAACATAAGGTAATAAATGTGCCGTGGGTTTATGGTTGTAATAGTATGGTAACTGCCCAACCGAGCGGGGAAACGTAATTGGTAATTTGCCTCCGGGATTTACATCGCCAAAAAGAGTTTTTGCAACGGCGGTTCCGGTTTCTTCGCCAAGATACCAACACTCTAAAATAGCCGGTGCTGTTTTGTCGATTTCGTTAATAGTAAGTGGGCGACCATTAATAAGAATAACCACAACGGGTTTCCCGGTTTCTATAATTGCCTTAACTAATTCATCCTGACTTCCCAATAAATTCAAATCATCCCGGTCTCCAAGATGTTCATTCGACCATGCTTCTCGTGCAGTAAACTCATTTCCGCCAACCACAACAATTGCAACGTCGCTTGTTTGGGCAACTTTAACAGCTTCTTGTATCGAAATTTTATCTTTTTCGGGGTCGGTTAATGTCCCGTTTCGTTCGGGTTTCCACATTCCCACTTCGTTTGTTATACGGCAACCTTCGGCATAATTAATGTTGAATTTGCCTTGCGCATAATTAGTTAATCCATCTAAAATACTTACACCATATTTTTTATCCAACGAATAAGAACCAAATTGCAATTCGGCAGCATTGGCTCCGATAACTGCTAAGTTTTTAATTTTTGTGGCGTCCAACGGAAGCAGATTATTTTGGTTTTTCAGCATAATAATTGCTTTTTCGGCTGTTTTTAAAGCAAGGTCAATATGTTTTTGAGTGTGTGTAACTTCATTTACTCTTTTAATATCAACATACGGATTTTCAAACAGACCCAACTCAAATTTTAGTTGAAGAACTTTTGACACAGCCCGGTCGAGCGTTTTTTCACTAACATCGCCCAATTCAACCGATTTCTGCAAAGTTTGAAAACAGTAAAACTCCTTAAAAATTGCCAAATCGAAATCGACACCCGCTTCAATTGCCTTTTTTGCTGATTCCGCTTTGTTTGCTGTAACACGGTGTAATTCGTGCATGTGGTTAATTGCATCGGCATCAGAAGTAATCATTCCGTCAAATCCCCAGTCGTTGCGAAGTACTTCTGTTAGTAGATGTTTATTCCCAACTATTGGAGTTCCGTCAATTTCGTGGTAGGTTGCCATAACAGATTTTACGTTGGCTTTTTTTACTGCTAATTCAAACGGATAAAAGAAATTTTCGTAAAGTGAATGTTTCGAAACGTGGGCAGGCGAGCGATTAGTACCGTCTTGTGGAACACTGTGAGCCACAAAATGCTTGGCTGTTGCAGCAACATGATTTGTGTCGATTATTTTAGCGTTTCGTCCTTGCAGTCCGTTTATTGCAGCTACTCCCATCTGTGCAACTAAAAACGGGTCTTCTCCAAAAGTCTCATCGGTTCTGCCCCAGCGCGGGTCGCGAGCCAAACCAATTACAGGAGTAAATGCTATGTTGGCGGCACGGCTTCGCATTTCCAGTGCCGTAGCAGTATAAACTTCTTCGATTAATTCTGTGTCCCAGGTACTCGCCATTGCTATTGCTTGCGGAAACATTGTTGCACCGGATGCAAGAAATCCATGTAGTCCTTCACCAAAAACAAGTGCCGGAATTCCAAGTCGCGACTCTTCAACTAAAAACTTTTGACTGGCATTATATATCTCCACCATCCGTTCTGCGTCAAGTTGTTTGTCGAACCACAGCAGACCAATTCCTTTATTGAATATTGGTTTACTCTCCGAAGTTTTAATATCTCCATTCTCATCCCACATTATATTTTTCGACATCATAAGCTGGGCAACTTTTTCTTCAAGTGTCATTTCTGATAGCAGATTATTTACTCGTTTCGAAATGGGTTGCCCGGAATCTTTATACATATTTTGCGATTTAGTAGTTTGAAACGATAATATAAATATTGCTGCAAATAGAAGAGAAATACTTTTTTTCATGCGATTTAAATTTGGTTATAAAAAATTACCAAAGATATTTTTTTTTGTGAAGTTGTTAAAAATCAGATTCAGAATTATTGAATATGAGATGCAGTATTTTAATAATGAAAAAAATCCTTTGTCAAAACAACTTACTTTTACTACTTTTCGAATTGAAAATTTTATTCAAGAACAAACTAAATCTACTCCTCTTTTATGGAAAATAGTTCCGCTACAAAATCAACAAAAGTTCAACAGTGGGCATTAATAATTGCACCGCTTATTAGTTTGGCAATTATCCTTTTTGCTGACTTAGACCCTGAAAACAGGAAGGTAACCTATACTTTTGCTATTGCACTATTAATGGCAATCTGGTGGATTACCGAAGCAATTCCATTGGCGGTAACTGCACTTTTACCGGTTGCACTATTTCCGCTTTTTGGTGTAGTTGACGGTAAAACCATTTCGGCAATGTATTTTAATCACCTTATTTTTCTTTTTATCGGTGGGTTTTTAATGGCATTTGCCATGGAGCGCTGGAATTTACACCGGCGGATTGCATTACGAATTTTATTGCTTTTCGGAGTTAGTCCGGGCAGAATATTGCTGGGATTTATGCTTGCTACTTCGTTCCTCTCGATGTGGATGTCGAACACGGCAACTGCAATGATGATGGTGCCAATTGCACTATCTATTATTATGAAACTTGAAGAGAGTTTGGGTGAAGTTAAAATGGGTAAATATTCCATTGGATTGTTGCTTGGGATTGCATATTCAGCTTCAATTGGCGGAATTGCAACTCTGGTTGGTACACCTCCCAACTTATCGTTTGCCCGAATTACAAGTATTATTTTCCCCGGGATGCCTGAGATATCGTTTGCCAACTGGCTTATTTTTGCTCTGCCGGCAACTATCTTACTTTTTATTGCTGTGTGGTTGTTACTTCATTTTATGTACCGTCCGAAAAGTAGTTGGGAGAACGTTCAGTTAAATGATTTTAAAGATGAATACAAAGCTCTGGGGAAAGCAAAAATTGAAGAGAGGATTGTATTTGCACTTTTTATAACACTTGCCTTTTTATGGATTTTTAGGTCGGGGTTCAATATTCAGTTGTTTGTTATTCCTGGTTGGTCTCAATTATTCGATAACCCCAAATATATAAACGACGGAACGGTTGCTATTTTTATTGCCCTGCTGCTTTTTATTATTCCATCGAAAACCGAAAAAGGAGAACGGATAATGAACTGGGAGACAGCAAAGAAAATTCCCTGGAATATTGTTTTGCTATTTGGAGGTGGTTTTGCATTGGCAAAAGGTTTTGTTGTATCCGGACTTTCGGTGTGGTTTGGAGAGCAGTTGGCAGGTTTGGCAAACGTAGAACCAATTGTGCTAACTTTTGCAAATGTTTCGATGATGTCGATTTTAACAGAACTTACATCGAATACAGCAACCACCGAAATGATACTGCCAATTTTGGCAGGACTTGCAACAACAATTAAAATTAATCCTCTGTTACTAATGATTCCCGCAACTCTGGCAGCCTCGCTGGCATTTATGTTGCCGGTTGCCACACCGCCAAATGCAATTGTTTTTGGCACAAACCGGATTAAAATAAAGGATATGATAAAAACAGGAATACTTCTGAATATACTCGGGATAATCATCGCAACTTTGGTTATGTATTTTTGGGGAACGGTGGTTTTCGATATCGATGTTAATGTTTTTCCTGATTGGGCTGCGATAACGGGGAAATAATAGGTAGTTTATTTATAATTTCAAATAATCGCTTGGTGTAATTCCAAACATTTTAGTAAAGCTTTTTGTAAAATAATTGGGATCGTTAAATCCGGTTTCATAAGCAACTTCGTTAATTTTATAGTTTCCTGATTTCAAAAGATGTGCTGCTTTTTTTAGCCTTGTAATTCTTATAAATTCAGAAATATTAAACCCTGTTATTGCCTTTATTTTACGGTAACATTGCGGTTGACTTAACTTTAAAAGCAAACAAAATTGTTCAACATTAAAGTCGGCATTACTAATATTTAACTCGATATATTTCATGGCATTTTTCATAAAAATCTGATCTCCTGTATTTGTCGTTAAATCTTCAATTTTCCCCGAATTACTTAAACTGAATCTTTTATGTAATATGCGACGTCCTTCAATCAGGTTTTCGGTTGCCAATAAAAGATGTTGCAAATCAAAAGGTTTTGTAATGTAAGCATCGGCACCGGCTTTAATACCATTCATTCTATTCTCTTTATCAGCAAGCGACGTGAGTAATATTACCGGAATATAACTTGTTTTAAACTCCGATTTTAGTTTTCTGCACACATTAAACCCATTTGAATCAGGTAACATTACGTCGCAAATAATAAGATCTGGTTTTTTTGCTTCGGCTAATTTAATACCCATTTTGGCACTTCCGGCTTCTTCAATGTTGTATTGCTCCGAAAGAACCTCGTTCATATAAGTTCTTAAATCCTTGTCATCTTCAATTAAAAGCAATGTCGATTTTTCCCTATCGTCAGATATTTCTGAATTTTTTGACGATGAAGTCAAATATTCACCAATACTTGCAATCAACAGCTCTTTTCCTTCCCTTTTCTGTTCTTCGAATTTCACATTTTTCCCGAAATGACTTTTGCCTGTGGGGAGTTTTATTATAAACTCGCTTCCCTTACCAAGTTCACTATCTACTGTAATACTTCCATTATGTAATTCTACATATTTTTTCACCAATGCAAGTCCAAGTCCACTCCCTTGATTTTGCAAATTAGAGCTATTTTTTAATTGATAAAAACGTTCGAATATTAATGGTATTTTATCTTTTTCAATCCCAACACCATTATCTTTTAGCGAGATAGTTGCAAACTTTTTTCCCTCTTCAATACTTTCCGAAATTAGAATACTAATTGCTCCTCCATTTTGTGTAGCCTTAAAAGCATTAGATAATAAGTTGTAGATCATTTTCTCCAACTTGTCTTTATCTGCCCAAATTTTAGTGTTCGTTGCTGTTGAACTAAAACTAAAATCGATGTTCTTTTGGGTTCGTAAATCATTAAATAAAAATGCTGACTTTTGAACAAAAGGAGTTATATCGAAATTAGAAACATACATTTCCATATTATCTGTTTCGGCTTTTCGAAAATCTAAGAGTTGGTTAACAATTAGCAATAGTTTTGAAGCATTGTTGTAAATATTATTCAGCTTGCGCGTAGTCTCTTTTTTGCTACTACTCCCAATATTTACAATTAACTCTTTTAATGGGCTAATTATAAGTGTTAATGGAGTTCGGAGTTCGTGCGATATACTGGTAAAAAAACGAAATTTAGTTTGGTTTACTTCATTCACTTTATCAGCCAACTGCAAAAGACTATCTCGCTGTTTCGATAATTGTATATGTTGCTCGTTTAGTTGCTTATTCTTCTGTATTATTTTACTGTTTTTGTTACTTATTTTTTCGTTTATAGCCTTTAATTCATCATTCTGTTTTTCTATATGTTTAGTTTGTTTAACAAGGGTTTTTGTCTTTTCAATTACAAGTTTCTTTAATATAATTTTTTGCCTGCTAATACGCTTTATGCGATAGTAAATTATAAAATAGATTGTTCCAATAATTAATAAAACAATTAATAATTTAAACCACCATGTTTGCCAATATGGCGGGCGAATTGATATTCTGATTGTAGTTGCAGTTTTGTTGAATATTCCATCTGAATTAGACCCTTTTACCTTAAAATAATATTCCCCTGGACTGACATTCGTAAACGTAGCAATTCTTCGGTTACCTGAATATATCCATTTATCATTTTCGCCAACCTCTGTTAACGAATATTGGTATCGGTTTCTTTCGGGAAGACTAAAACTTAAAGCTGCAAACTCGAAACTAAAAGTGTTTTGTTTGTAATTAAGTGTGAGTTCTTCTATCTCACTGATTTGTTTATCTGTTATTTTAGGATGCGAAAATGGAGTTACTTTTTCATACTGAATTTCCATGCCAGTAATTATAACTTGTGGAATATAACTATTTGGAATAATACTTTCCGGATCAAAAATGTTAAGCCCGCCTATTCCTCCAAAATAAATTTTACCAGATGAGTCTCTGAAAAATGCATTCTGATTAAATTCATTACTTTGAAGTCCATCTTTATAAGTGTAGTTTTGAAAGGTTCCTGATTTGGTATTCAATTGCGAAATTCCCCGGTTAGTACTACACCAAATATTTTTATTTTTATCGGCTAAAACCCCATAAATAACATTATTTGGCAGACCGTCTGATTTTAAATAGCGAATTATTTCTCCGGTTTCCGTCGAGAGTTTGTATAGCCCAAGATTTGTGCCTAACCATATTTGATTGGGTATGGAGGTACACAAAGAAAATATCTTTGTAAAACTCTTTAGTTTATTATTGGGGTCAGAGTATAAAATTAGTTCAAATTCGTTTGTGTATTTATCAAATGAATATAAATCTCCGTATGTTGTTCCAAGCCATATTTTACCTGTTTGGTCTTCGTTAATCGAAAGTGGCAAAAAAGAAATTGGCTCACCATCTGGTCCTGCAGGATTAAAAAGTTCAAACTTATTTGTAGCAGGAGTGTATTTTAGTAATCCCTGCCCGGTAGTAAACCATATTTGATTTAATTCATCGGTAATTGCAGAATAAAAATTTAGAATTAAAAGGTTTGTTTGAAGCTCTATTTGTTCTGTAATATTGGTAAGTTTACTATTTTTATTCAACAAAAAAATCCCACTATTTGTTGAACTATATAAATTTTCTGATAAGGCAATAATTGCCCCTATCGTTTTACCCGCTAAGTATATTTTTGCGTTCGAATCAGAAAGCGTAGAAATTGCATTTCCATGTAATATTTCAACTAACCCATCTGACGTTCCGAGCCAAACAGAGTTCGAATCATCAATACAAATCGATCGAATATCGTTTGTAGAACTGGTTCCATTTTTTAAATCAGAAAAATTATTGTGTTTTGCAAATCTATATTGAATTGGGTCTATTTTGTTTATTCCTCCTAAATATGTTCCTGCCCAGATAATTCCTGCCCGGTCTTCTATAAGAGAGTAAACCACATTGTTATTTAATGATTCCTGATTGTTTGGGATATTCCTAAAAACTTCAAAGTCTCGAGTTTTTACACGATAAGTGCAAAGCCCGTTATTTGTAGCAATCCATATTGTTCCATTTTTCCGTAATAGAATATCGTAAACACGGCGTCCGGCTACACTACTAATATTATTTCTATCTGGTAAAAAATGAGAGCTTTTTTTCGATTTTGGATGATATCGGAAAAGACCATTATTTCTGGTCCCAATCCATAAATTTCCTTTTAAATCAAACCTTAATGAAGTAATTCTTTGTTTTGTTTTTTTGTCTTTAAACCTTACTCTTTTAGGTTTTTTACTACTATCTTTAGTGCTATAATTCCATAGATACAAACCGGAAGGTGTTCCAAGCCAAAGATTTCCATACTCATCTTTTTCTAAACAGTTTATTGTTCTAAAACCATTTTCGTTACTAAACCCGGGTTTAATAAAAGACGAATCTTGTTTGTTAAAATAGCATAATCCACCCGAATTAGTTGCAATCCAAAGTGTTTTATCTTCAGTTACAATTAAGTCTGTTATAAAGTTTGAAGGAATTCTGTTTTTTGATTTTGAATTAAGAGAAAATGAATAGAAATTATCATGTTCACGATTATAAATATTTAGCCCGGCATTTTGAGTTCCAATTAATAGCATGCTATCATAAGGATTCTCATAAATGCACGAAATATCATTCCCACTAATCGACAATGGGTCTAAAGGGCTTCTGTAATATGTTTGAAATCTATAACCATCATACTTGTTTAGCCCATCAGCTGTGCCAAACCAAAGAAATCCATTTGAATCCTGAAAAATACATTTTACACTCGATTGAGACAATCCGTCTTCAATTGTAATATGCGAAAATTTAACTTCTTCAGATGTTAAAAGCCCCCAAAGCAGCAAGAGTAAAAAAAATATTTTAAATCTTATTCTCATAGAATTAACTAAAAAGAGATGTTAACAAATTTAACACTTTTTAATAAATTACAAAATGATTTTAATATGCTTGAATTCAACAGAATAACAGTAAGCATGGTTGATCTTGGATGTGCGTTTATGAATGATAATTGCAGATTAACGAATGATGTGTGCTTTAATATTTTGAATTTGTACTCAATAATGATTCAATTATACTCAATTCGAAAAGTAATACAAGTTAGTTTTACATTTGTGTAAGAGGAATGAAAATTTCTATTTTAAACTAAATTATATTAATTATGAAGAAATCTCTGTTATTGTTACTTGCTTTAACTTTTTGCGGATTGCTCTCTTATGGGCAAAATGTAACAATTAAAGGACAAGTAACTACTAGTGATCAATTGGGGTTGCCCGGTGTAACCGTAGTTGAACAAGGTACCACCAATGGTACAGTTACAAATGCCGATGGAAATTACGAGATTACAGTTAGCAGTTCAGATGCTGCTTTATCTTTCTCGTTTATTGGGTTTATTACCCAGGAAATCGCCATCGCAGGAAAATCGACCATTGATGTTTTGTTGGAAGAAGACACGCAGGACATTGATGAAGTTGTAGTAGTGGGCTACGGAACCCAGAAAAAAGCCAATATTACAGGTGCGGCGGCAACTGTAAAAATGGACAAAGTATTAGGTAACCGACCGATAACCAACGCGGCAATTGCTTTACAAGGATCAATTCCGGGGTTGCAGGTTACTTCCAATTCAGGGCAACCGGGAGCCGAAGGAATTAACCTCAATATCAGGGGTACAACCTCTATTAATGGTGGTAGTCCTTTAGTTTTAATGGACAACACTCCGGTTTCGATATCGGAAGTGAATCCACAGGATATTGAATCGGTTACTGTTTTGAAAGATGCGGCAGCCTCTTCTATTTACGGTGCTCGTGCTGCTTTTGGTGTAATTCTTATTACAACTAAAAAAGGTGCTAAAAATCAGCCTGTCCGTTTTAATTATTCAAATACATTTAGTTTTAAGCAACCTGAAGACATTCCGGAAAAGGCATCGACTTACGATTTTGCTCACTCGCTAAACGATTGGGGTTTGGATGCATTCTGGACAGGAATGGATGTTCCTACTTGGGTTGATTTGTTGGATGATCATCGCGCAAACCCTGAAAAATATCCTGATGGATACGAGATTGTTGATGGTTTAAGATACCCGTTGGTGGATACTGATTTAATTGGTGCTTTCTTAAACGATCCGGGATTTACACAAATTCATAACTTTAGTTTCTCGGGTGGAAGTGAAAAAACTGCTTATCGCGTTTCGGCTGGTTATAGCAATGAAGATGGTATTATTGTAACTGACAGTGATAGTCAGATAAAGTACAATATTACAAGTTATTTAAAAACTGATTTAACTGACAAACTATCGGTAACTGCTGATATTAGGTATAATAACGATTATCGTAAAACTCCAAGAGGACAGTATGGAAACGCTATTAGTTTTAATCCATTTTCTCCTGCTGATGGATATCATGAATTTGAAGATGGTACATTAGTACCTTACGATTCTCCTGCCATGGCAGAAAAAATTAAGGTAATTCCTCAGCGGTGGCAAGATAAAATCAGGTTATTTGGAAAAGCAGAATACACTCCAATTAAAGATTTGATGCTAACTGCTGAATACACTTTCTCTAAACTAAATTCTGACAACGTAACAGGAGACAATCAGGTACTAACAGTAAATCCTGAGCGTTTTGTTTTAAATGCAGTTGACCCTGCCCGTACATATCACCAGAAATCAAATTCAAAAACTATTTATAAAGGACTTAACTTATATGCCAAATATAATAAGAGTTTCAATAATCATAATTTCACACTTCTCGGAGGTTTTAACCGTGAAGAGCAAGGTTATGAATATTTTAGGGCACGCCGTTATAATTTGGTCGATGTAAATCTTCCTGCATTAGGAACTGCAACCGGAATTATTGAAGCTGACGATTCATTTTATGAGTGGGCAGTTATGGGATATTTTGGTCGTTTAAATTATAACTACCAGGAGAAATATTTCCTTGAGTTAAATGCACGTTACGATGGTTCATCACGATTTGCTGTAGAAGACCGATGGGGATTTTTCCCGTCAGTATCGGGTGGATGGAATATTGCCAGAGAAAGTTTTATGCAGGATGTAGAGTTAATTAGCCAATTAAAAGTAAGAGGATCGTGGGGTGAAGTAGGTAATCAGCGTACAAGCGGGTACTATCCGTATGTTCCGGGAATGCCACTTTATGAAGCCAGATGGTTAAACGAAAACGCACTGCAGAAATACTCAAGTTTACGTTCTCCCGATTTGGTAAGTGCCGGATTTACCTGGGAAACAGTACGAACAACTAATTTTGGTATCGATATTAAAATGTTAAAAAACCGACTCTCTTCTTCTTTCGATATTTACAAAAGAGAAACTTTGGGAATGTTAGAGTCGGGTGTTGATTTGCCTGCTCTGTTAGGAACAAGTGCTCCCGACCAAAATTCGGCCGACCTGAAAACTACCGGTTGGGAATTTGAATTGAGCTGGAACGATAAAATTGGCGACTTCTCCTATAATATAGGAGCAACCTTGTACGATAATAAATCAAAAATCACAAAATTTGAAAGTGAAACCGGAATTATTGGTAGAAATTATGTAGGCAGAGAAATTGGTGAAATTTGGGGTTATGTATCAGAGGGAGTATATGCTGTTGAGGATTTTGTCCCCGGCTCGTTAAATGAAGACCTGATGAATGGTACATTAATAGAGGGGATACCTGTACCAAGAGGAAGAACGGTTAACCCGGGAGATACAAGATACGCCGACTTAAATGGTGATGGAGAAATCTTCACAGGGAATAATACAATTAAGGCAGATATAGATCCTGAAACCGGAGAGGTGATTCCGGGAACAGGTCCAGGTGATAGAAAAATTATTGGAAACAACAACAGACGCTATCAATACGGTTTATTTGTAAATGCTGATTACAAAGGATTCGATTTCGGTTTGGTATTGAACGGTGTTGGTAAAAGAGACATCTACGTAAATAACTCAATCCGTTTCCCATACACCTCCGAATTTGGAGTAATGTACGTCGGACAGTTAGATTATTGGATGCCGGACAGAACAGAAGCATATTTCCCTCGGAACTACCCGTTGGGAGGAGTTAATTATGGCTACAGTCGTCAAACTCAAACAAAGTATATGTTAAATGGTGCATACATGCGTATACAGAATATTACTTTAGGTTATACTTTGCCAGTTGATTTATTGAAAAAAGTAAACATCGATAAATTAAGGTTTTACGTAGCTGTTGAAAATGTTGCCGACTTTAACAGTTGGCCAGACGGTATAAATACTGAACTAAGAAATAAAGGCGGCGGTGCAACTTATCCGTATATGAGAGGTTATTCATTAGGTTTAAATCTAACATTCTAATCTGAAAAAATAATTATTATGAAAACAAAATATTTAATATATAGCTTATTGCTGTTCTTTTTGGTAAGCTGCCAGGGCGAAGACTTTTTAACCAGATACCCAAAAGATCAGTTGGTTGAGGCAACAACCTTTACTACCAACGCCAATTTTCAGACTTATGCATGGAAGTTATATGAGTCATTACCAGGCTATCGTTCCAACGAAAGAATAGATTATCTTCAGGAGATGCAGAGCGATTTAATGGTAAACAACAGTGGTTCAAGAGGTCATGATATCTTTTGGCAAAACAAAACGGTTCCTGCATCAAGCAGTACATATAATAATGGGTATGCTAAAATTCGTGATATTCATTTAATGCTCGATAATATTGCAGAAAGTCAGTTGACTGATGAAGAAAAATCACACTGGGAAGGTGTAGGGAAATTCTTTAGAGCTTATCAGTATTTCTTTTTATTGAAAACTTATGGACCAACTCCTCTTATTAAAGGAGGAGTTACCGACCAGGATACAACCGAATTATACAAAGCAAGAGCTACACGCGACGAAATGGCAGACTTTATCCTTCAGGATTTAAAAGATGCAGAAGCGAAAATTAACCCTGACGGAAATGGTCCGAATACAATTAATACAAACGTTGTTCGTGCTTTAATTTCGAGGTTTGGTTTGGTTGAAGGTACATGGCGGAAATACCATGGACTTGGTGGTGAAGCCAAGTTTCTTGAGGCTAGTAAAGCAGCGAGTACTACTTTAATGTCAGAATTTCCAACTTTAAATGCCGATTACGATGCCATGTTTAACTCTGTAAGTTTAAATGGAGTAGATGGAATAATTCTTTATAAAGCGTATGAATTTGCTGTACTGACCGGAAATTATGCACACTATAACCGTTCTTCAATTGGTAGTGAAGACATAACTAAAAAAGGTGCAGATATGTTTTTGTGCACCGACGGGCAAACCATTCATACCAGTCCGTTATTCGATGGTGAAAAAGATCCTTATGATGAATTCAGAAATCGTGATCGTCGGATGTATGTAAATATTGTACCTCCTTTTAAGGTTGATACTGATGGTAAAAACCAGTTGACCTGGAAATATGATTCAGACCCGAAAACAAGGGAATATATCGATTTGATGGTAGAATTGTATCCAAATGAAAAACAAAAACGGCTTCCAGATATGAATTGGAGAGGGCTGATAGTCAGGGTTTCCCCACACTTTAGGAAATTTAATGGAGGTGCCGGTTTTAATGTAACTTATTCGGGTTATGCTTTCCACAAATACTACAACACTCATAGCATGTTGCAAAGTCAGGATTTTCATGATAAACCAATTTTCCGTATGGGAGAAATATTGCTGAACCATGCTGAAGTGATGAAAGAGCTGGGACAGTTTGATCAGGGTGTTTGCGATGCTACCATCAATAAATTAAGAGACCGTGGTGCTGTTGCTCATCTCGACTTAAATAATATTCCCGATGATCCAACAAGAGATTCTGATGTTGACGCTGTTATGTGGGAAATTCGCAGAGAACGTTTTGTTGAATTTTTCGGAGAAGGTTTCGGACGTGCTTTAGATATAAAACGTTGGAAGAAGTTAGTAGAATATGGAGCTGACGAAAAAGTAGGGCGTTGGATTGTGAAATCTGATTATAAAGGAAAAGTTCCGATTGTTGGTGGTGGCGACGAAGGTTATGTAAAAGTATTTGGAAAACCACCGGGTGTGCCGGAATACTATTATTTAGAACCAATTCCATCAAACGAAATTGTACTTAACCCTAAAATTAAACAAAATCCGGGCTGGGATGATTAGTAATTAGCATGAGAATTTAAAATTTTTGAATTCAATAAAACTAATTTTCATAGATTTAGTTAGTTAATTATTTGGGCGGTAGTTTATACTGCCGCCCTTTTTTTTAATTTTGAAAATAAGTTAAGAATAGATCTAAATCAATAAACTTAAAACCAATGAACTCATTTAAAAAACTGTTTTTTCTGATTAATGTAGTAGGATTATTCAGTGCAATAACCGCATGCAACTCTGGTGGAAAAGCCGAAAACAAGTCAGAACAAAAACCAAATATCATCTATATTTTGGCTGACGATTTAGGGTATGGCGATTTGGGATGCTATGGACAAGAAAAAATTGAAACGCCAAACATTGACAAAATTGCAAAAAATGGAATTAAGTTTACTGAGCACTATGCAGGTGCTCCGGTTTGCGCACCTTCGCGATGTGTATTGTTAACCGGAAAACACATGGGGCACGCACAGGTTCGTGGTAACGATGAGTGGAATGAACGCGGTAATGTTTGGGATTATCGAGCCATGCTTGCAGACTCAACCCTCGAAGGGCAACGGCCTATGAAAGTGGGAACAATAACTATTGGCAAAAAAATGCAGGATGCAGGATACAAAACTGCCATGTTCGGTAAATGGGGTTTGGGAGCACCGCAAACACACAGTATTCCCACAAAAATGGGTTTCGACTTTTTTGTTGGTTACAATTGCCAACGTCAGGCGCATACTTATTTTCCTATTCATTTATATAAAAACGAAGCCCGACTTTACCTCGGAAACGATACCGTTGCACCAAATACAAAATTAGATAAAGGTGCAGATCCGTACGACTTAAAAAGTTACGAAAAATATAATTTACAAAACTATTCCAGTAAAGTAATGTTTGCCGAACTTACTGGTTTTGTGAAAGATAATAGCGATAACCCGTTTTTTGTTTATTGGGCAACACCTATTCCACATGCACCATTACAAGCACCGCAAAAATGGGTTGATTACTATGTGAAGAAATTTGGAGATGAAGAACCCTATTTGGGAAATAAGGGCTATTTCCCAAATCGCTATCCACATGCTACTTATGCTGCAATGATTTCTTATCTCGATGAAAACGTTGGTAAATTAGTTCAGCAACTAAAAGATTTAGGTGTTTACGATAACACGCTGATAATTTTTACTTCGGATAATGGAGCAACATATAATGGCGGAACTGATTCTCCTTGGTTTGACAGTGGCGGCCCATTTAAAAGTGAATATGGCTGGGGGAAAGGCTACACTCACGAAGGAGGAATCCGCACACCAATGGTTGCATCGTGGCCAAAACAAATACAACCCGGAACTGAATCAAATCATATTTCTGCTTTTTGGGATGTTATGCCAACACTTTGTGAAGTTGCAGGAATTGATGCACCTGCTGATACAGACGGAATAAGTTTTTTGCCTGCACTAACAGGCGCAAACCAAACTGCACACGAACATTTGTATTGGGAATTTCCTTCGTACGGAGGGCAGCAGGCAGTTCGGATGGGCAAATGGAAAGGCATTCGTAAAAATATTTTTAAAGGAATATGGTTATTGAACTTTATAATTTAGAGGAGGATGTCCAGGAACTTAACAATGTTGCTGAAGATAATTCTGAAATTGTAAAACAGATGGAGGAGATTATGGCGAAGGAGCATACAACAGCAGTTTCGGAACGTTTTAGAATGAAGGAACTTGGAGATTAGTATTTGTCATAATAGGTGATAGTCATCGAGTCAATTTAAAGACTTGATTTATAGATATTAATTATATACGAATAAATAAAATGACTAATAAATTCAAGATTTTGTGTTTGATAGTTTTGGTATCAGTTTTTACCTTTTCATGCGAAACAAAAGAGAAGCCAACAACTAAACCAAACATAATATACATTCTGGCTGACGATTTAGGATATGGAGAATTGGGCTGCTACGGACAGACAAAAATTGAAACTCCGAATATTGACCAACTTGCAAAAGAGGGGATGATGTTTACACAACACTATTCGGGTTCTGCGGTTTGTGCACCCTCGCGAAGTGTATTACTTACTGGTAAACATTCCGGACATTCCGATATTAGAAATAATAGTGGTTGGGGTTCGCGCGGTGATGTTTGGAATATTTTTGCAATGCTAAAAGATTCAACTCTCGAAGGCAATTTACCAATGCAAGATAATACTATTACCATTGCCAATATCCTTCAGAATGCAGGGTACAAAACCGGAATGTCGGGTAAATGGGGTTTGGGAGCACCACACACCAACAGTACTCCCACAAAAAAAGGATTCGACTTTTTTATTGGCTACAACTGCCAGCGAATTGCTCACACATATTATCCTCCATTTTTATATAAAAACGACAAGCGGCTTTATTTGAATAATGAAGCAATTCCATTAAGCGAAAAGTTTCCGAAAGATAAAGACCCTCTCGATGAAACAAATTACGAACGTTACACACAACCCGATTATGCTCCCGATGTTATGTATAACGAAATGGAAAACTTTATAGTTGAAAATAGTGACAATAAATTTTTCTTTTATTGGGCATCGTTAATTCCGCATGTTGCTTTGCAGGCGCCGCAACGTTGGGTCGATTATTATGTTGAAAAGTTTGGTAACGAAGAGCCATATTTGGGAAATCAAGGCTACTATCCACATCGCTATCCACACGCTGCTTATGCTGCAATGATTTCATATTTAGATGAAAATGTTGGCAAATTAGTGGCGAAATTAAAAGAGCTGGGAATTTACGATAACACGCTAATCATTTTTACTTCTGATAACGGACCCACATTTAATGGCGGAGCAGACCCCGAATGGTTTGAAAGTGCAGGAATTCTTGGAAACGAAAGGAGAAAAATAAAAGGCTCTTTTGATGATGGCGGAATACGTGTGCCGATGATTGCTTCGTGGCCGGGGAAAATTAAAGTAGGTTCAAAAACAGATCACATTTCAGCTTTTTGGGATGTATTGCCTACACTTTGCGAAGTTGCAGGTGCAACAATTCCCGACGACACCGACGGAATTTCGATGCTGCAAACATTCTTGGGAAACGAAGGACAAATAGAACATTATTCGCTTTATTGGGAACTAGGAAGAAACCAAGCAGTGCGGATGGGAAAATGGAAAGGTATTCGTAAAAATGGCAAAGAAGAATTAGGAATATTAGAACTTTATAATCTGGAAAATGATATTCAGGAGAGTAATAACGTTGCTGACGATTTTCCTGAAATTGTAAAGCAAATTGAAACAATAATGCAAAATGAGCATAAACCTGCTGCTATTAGCGCGTTCAAACAAAAAGTTTTGGGAGATAAATAGAGAGGAAGTTGGAAGTCGGAAGTTAGAAGCCAGTTTTAGTATTCAGAATAGAGCTGATATTTCTTTAGAACGTCATTCTGAACTCGTTTCAGAATCTATGATAATTGAAGAAAATTAATCAATAATAATTAATCAATAATAAATTAAAAGGTATGACAACAAATCGCAGATCGTTTCTGAAAAACATTGGACTTGGTGCCGGAGTAATTGCAACAACTACATTGATGGCATCGACAGGTGCCGGAGAAAAAGAGCAGGTAAAACATATTCGCAAATCGGCAGAGCGTGTGCCTAAAATGACTTTTAATATGTCGGGGTATGCCGCGCCAAAACTCGATAAAGTAAGGGTAGGTTTTGTGGGAATTGGTGACCGCGGCTCGGGTGCCGTAAAAAGAATGACATTTATCGATGGGGTAGAAATTGTAGCCCTTTGCGATATCCGGCAGAGTGCTGTCGATGGCGGGCAAAAAATACTGGAAGAGGCAGGTTTGCCAAAAGCTAAAGAATTTGTTGGCGGCGACCTGAAATACGAAGAGCTTTGCAACAGCGGACTCTGCGACCTTATTTATACGGCTACACCATGGGAATGGCACGTGCCGGTTGCTTTGGCAGCTATGAACGGAGGCAGCCACGCGGCAACTGAAGTTTCTACCGCACGAACTATGGACGAATGTTGGGACATTGTTGAAACATCGGAACGCACACGTAAACACTGTGTAATCCTTGAAAATTGTTGCTACGATTTTTTCGAATTACTAACATTAAACATGGCTCGCCAGGGAGCTTTTGGAGACCTGATTCATGGAGAAGGTGCATATATTCACGATTTGGATTATTGGCATTTCAACAAGCCGAAAAATGACCAAATGTCCGATGGTGCTTATACAAAAATGTGGCGTCTGCACGAAAATAAACGTAAAGCAAACGTTTATCCA
Source organism: Bacteroidota bacterium (assembly GCA_024278975.1). Lineage (GTDB taxonomy): Bacteria > Bacteroidota > Bacteroidia > Bacteroidales > Prolixibacteraceae > Draconibacterium. The sequence goes on along the minus strand of JAJRSD010000066.1, from coordinate 15,883 downwards.
ACACATGGGTTAGGACCAATTTGCCAGGCAATGAATATTAACCGGGGCGATAAAATGGAGTATCTGACTGCTATGATGAGTGCCGACTTTACACTGAAAAAACGTATTGAAGAAAAAGCAAAAGAAGACCCTTTCTTTGAGCAGTTTGTGGGTTGGGATATGCGCGGAAATATGGATATGCAAATGATACGCACCAACAAAGGTCGTACAATTTTAATTCAGCACGATATATCTTCTCCACGGCCTTATTCCAGGATTCACATGTTGAGCGGAACAAAATGTTTTGCCCAAAAATGGCCACTAAAACACATCGCTTTTGGTCATAAAAAAGTTACCGACGACGAAATGAAAGAGCTGCAAGAGAAGTACGAACCTGAAATTATTAAAAGAGTTGGCGAAATGGCAAAACAGGTTGGCGGTCATGGCGGAATGGATTTTATTATGGACTGGCGTTTAATAGATTGCCTGCGAAACGGTTTGCCAATGGATATGGATGTTTACGATGCTGCAGCCTGGAGTTCGATTACACCGCTTAGTGAGTGGTCGATTGCAAACGGATCTGCACCAATCGAAATACCCGACTTCACTCGTGGAAAATGGAAAACAAACAAACCCGTTGAATTGACGTTGAAAGGTGGCGGCACAACAAAAGTCCGTAACCTGAAAGATGCAGATTCGAAGGGGCAATTAAAAGTTGAATAGTCAATAAAAAAAATATCTGTATTTTACCTAAGACTAATTGTGAAGGAATGAAACGAGCATGGTTTATCAAACATAAAATAGTACTTTATAGACTACTCACCCTGATTGCGACTACGTCACAATCGTCCCTCTCTTTGCGAAGAGAGGGAGAAGAGGGAGAGTCGTTAAGATTATATATTTGGGCATTAAACTAATTCTTTACTTTAAAAATAATAATATACAAATGAGAATAAATAAACATTTTCCATTATTAATTGCACTTTTAATTGCCGTAACAAGTATCGTAAACGCCCAGCGCAAAAAAGAGGCACCTGCCATTGAAAACACAAAGCAAACCCCGTCGCGAACAGAAGTTATTCAACCAATTCATAAAAATGAATTTAGAAAAACTGATTATAAACAGCGTGTGCAAGGTGGAAACACAAGAATGGTAAACGGTTATTTGCAATTCGATGGAGCCATGGACGGAAACCGGCAGGTTGACCCGCAAATTGCGGTGGGCGGTGGTTATGTTTTACACGGGACAAACAGCGGATTAACCATTTACGATAAAGAGGGAAATTTTATTGATGGCGTTTCGCAAAAAGCTTTTGCCAACGGAATCGACCCAAAGATTTTTTACGATCTGCACAACAAAATATTTGGTTTTGATTTATGGGTTTATTGGGACAGCCTGAAAGTGAAACCGGTAAACATAGCAATTTCGGAAACAAGTGACCCACGCGGAGCATGGAATATATATCCTGTATCAGCATCGAATGGAAAAGATGGTGGCGGAATCGGATTCAGTAAAAAATGGATTGGCTACACTTTTCCGGGTGGCGATGAGAATACTTTCATTCTAAAAATGAGTGAAGCAAAGTTGGGTAAACCTGCAACCATTTACCATTTTAAAGGTAGATTAGGGCAACCCGCTTTTACGCAGGATAATATCGACGACCTCTATTTTTTTAAAATACAAGGCGATAACTTTGTGATTACACGAATTACAGAAGACGAAAACAGCAACCCAATTTCGGAAGTGGTAAGTGTAAAACCTCACGGATTAAAATATATCGATTATCCGCCAAAATCTCCACAAAAAGGAACAGAGCAGGTAACTTCTTCGGGCGACAGAAACCCTAAAAACCTCGTTGTTCAGAGTGGTTGTCTTTGGTTTTCGCAGGCGGTAAATTGCGAGGGGCAGTCTGCCGTGCAGTGGCACCAGATTAAACTCGATGGAACTATTTTGCAAACCGGATTGATTAGCAACAAAACAAGTAACTACATTCAAACTACAATTGCAGTAAACAAAAACAACGATGTTTTGGTGGGCTTTCAGGAGACGAATTCTGAAATGTTTATCAGCCCGAGAATGGCGTTCCGATACGCAAACGATAAGCCCGGAACGGTTCGCGAAATAGTAAAACTCGGCGAAGGAACGGGCGCAACAAACGGAGTTGCATGGGGCGATTACAGTGGCAGCACAATCGATGGCGATAATTTAACCGACCTTTGGACAATTCAAAGTCGTGCAAACAAAGAGGGCAAAGGCGAAACCGTTATTGTGAAAGTGCCGTTTAAATAACAGATATTTAGATTGGCAGATTTTAAACAAAATGTAAACTACTTAAGTTTAATTTAATAACTGTATTTTTAGATTTTAATATACAAATCAAAATTATGAAAAATCTTAAGAAGTCGTACTCCATTGTATTTGTAATAATAGTTTTATCTCTATTTGGATGTAAGCAAACTTCTAAAAATAAAGAGACTACTCGTCCAAATATCCTATTCTGTATTGCTGATGACGCAACATACAAACACATGAGTGCGTACGGTTGTACTTGGGTAAACACACCCGCTTTCGACCGGGTTGCCGATCAGGGACTGCTTTTTACCAACGCTTACACGCCAAATGCAAAGTGCGCACCATCGCGTTCGTGCATTGTAACAGGTCGTAACTCATGGCAACTTGAAGAGGCTGCTAATCATTGGAGCTACTTCCCGGTTAAGTTTAAAACTTATGCCGAAACATTAGCTGATAATGGCTATTTTGTGGGGTACACCGGAAAGGGGTTAGCTCCGGTTGTTGCACTTACAGCCGATGGGAAAAGACGACAAACGCTAATGAAAAGTTATAGTAAAATCAAAACTAAACCGCCTACCACAGGAATATCCGGTAATGATTACTCAGCCAACTTTGCTGAATTTCTAAATGATTCTACAAGAGGTAATAAACCATTCTGCTTTTGGTACGGCGGGTTTGAGCCTCACAGAGGTTACGAATATGGCAGTGGAATAAATAAAGGAGATAAAAAACTTGAAGATATTGACGAGGTTTTAGCATTCTGGCCAAACAAAGAATCCGTTAGAACAGATATGTTAGATTATGCTTTCGAGATAGAATATTTTGATTCTCATCTTGATAAAATGCTAAAAATGCTTGAAGATAAAGGGATGTTGGATAATACAATTGTTATTGTAACGGCCGATAACGGGATGCCTTTCCCCCGTGTTAAAGGTCAGGAATACGAATACTCAAACCATTTGCCCCTTGCCATTATGTGGAAAAACGGTATAAGGCAACCGGGCCGCACTATCAAAGATTTTGTCAGTTTTATAGACTTTGCCCCAACTTTTTTAGAACTTGCAGGTGTCGATCAAAAAGTATCAGGTATGAAACCAATCGAGGGTAAAAGTCTAACAGATATTTTATACTCAAAAAAGGGAGAGAATATTTCAGCAGATCGCGACCATGTGTTAATCGGAAAGGAACGACACGATGTTGGTCGCCCGCACGATTGGGGATATCCTATTCGTGGTATTCGCAAAGGAGATTTTTTGTTAGTTCTGAACTTCGAGACAGATCGCTGGCCATCGGGAAATCCTGAAACTGGTTATCTGAATTGCGACGGAAGTCCTACAAAATCGCAAATAATTACCGACCGCAGAGAAACAGGAACCAATAAATATTGGGATTTATGTTTTGGTAAACGCCCGGCAAAAGAGCTTTATAATGTGGTGAAAGATGAATTATGTATGAATAATCTTATTGGTATTGCTGAATTTGAAGAGACCGCGAATAAATTAGAAGAACAACTTATTTCAGAGTTAAAAGAACAAAAAGACCCTCGTATGTTTGGGAATGGGCATATTTTCGACGAGTATTTATATTCGAATAAATCCGACCGCAACTTTTATGAACGATATATGAATGGTGAAAATACAAGAGCAGGTTGGGTTAGCAAAACCGACTTCGAATCGCCGGAAGAGATGAAAATAATAAATAGTAATATTGTAAAATTTGAGTAACGCAGAGATTTGGATCTTTATAGATTCCCAAATGTGTAACCATAAACTTATAAGTAATTTTAAAATTAAATCATTTATGTTAGCAAATAAATTAGTTCTCGTATGTTTGGTATTCTTCTTTTATGGCGTTGTAAATGCCCAAACAGCTTTTACGCCCTACGATAATTTACCTTCAATAAACAGGTTAGAGAAACCTTCGTACGACGAAAATTACCCCTCGTGGGCGAAAAAACTATATCAATACCCCGTTAATTTTTATGAAATTTGTGACGAGTACGATAACTGGATTTCTACATCTGAAGTCAAGAAAAATGAGATTATCCGCTATTTTAAAAACTGGAAACCGGCTGTTGAACCTTTTGTTTTAGCCGATGGAACAATTAAAATTCCCGATGAAAAAACTATTTTCAGGGAAAACAGGGAAGCACTTTTAAAATCGAAGTCGCTTAAAAAATCGGCTGCGGCAAACAATTCGAGCTGGACTTTTCTGGGACCAAAAGAGATTGTTTGGCGAAATACCGGTAAAAATCCTGATAAGGCAGGAACGCCGGCACCGTGGCAGGCAAATGTCTATTCGCTCGACGTGGCTGCTTCCAATCATAATATTTTGTATTGTGGAACCGAAACTGGTTTTGTAAATAAGTCGGTTGATAACGGGCTGACCTGGCAAATTTGCGGGCAGGATTACCATTTTGGAGGTGGCGTTTCGGCAACCGCAATCAACCCTTCTAATACTGATATTGTATATGTTTCGGCAGGAAGACAAATTCATAAAACAACCGATGGGGGGATAACCTGGACTCCGATGCTCACCGATGATAATATTTTTAGTGCCTCGCGTCTGCGCATCGATGCCAACAACCATAATAAGTTAGTTGCGGCAACCGATAAAGGAATTTTTATCAGTACAAATGCAGGAGTTTCGTGGGTAAATCGTTGGGACAAGCAAACCTGGGACATTGAAATTAAACCCGATGACAGCAATATTATTTATGGAATATCATCGGTTAAAGGTGATATTTTTGAGCTGGTAATTTCGAAAAATGGTGGGGCTACTTTTTCAAAAGATGCGAATTTTCCGTCAAATATTATCAATAAAAGTGGCGGTTTAATTTCGGTTACACCGGCAAATCCGAATATCGTTTATGTGTCGATGCTGGTAAAAGTGGATGATGATGCTACAACTTATATTTACAAGGGAACCTATAACGGTAGTAAATGGAGTTGGGTGCGCACAAAAACCGGAGACCTTCGGTCGGAAGTTGGGCTGGGTGGTTTTTCAACCGGACAGGGATATTTCGATTTCGTACTTGAAGCGTCGCCCGACGATGCAAATACTGTTTTTTGGGGTACCTGTTCGTTATTCAAATCTACTGATGGTGCTGTAAATTTTAAAAAAATTGGTGGTTACGGTGGCAATTTTTCAATTCATCCCGATATTCAGGATATTAAGCTTTTGTCCGATGGCAAAATGTGGGTGTCAACCGACGGCGGAATGAATTATTCAACCGACTATTTTACTTTGTTAGATAATTTCCATCCCCGTATAAAAGGTCTAATTGGTTCTCACATGTGGGGATTCGATCAGGGCTGGAACGAAGATATTGTTGTGGGCGGCAGGTATCATAATGGCAACACCGCTATTACCGATGCTTATGGAGACAAGGCATTGCGGATGGGCGGGGCAGAAAAACCAACCGGATGGATTATTCATGGCAAAAGTCACCAGGCAGTTTTCATGGATATTAACCAAGGTTTTTCAACCTCCATCCCGGCAACAATCGATGAGGTTGTTGCGAATAAAAAATACCCTTTTAGTAAGCTGCCCAATATGAAAAGTTATGGTGCAAGACGAGGAAACCTTTTGCATCACCCCAATTATCATTCGGTAATTTATGTTGGCGAAGGTACCGGTTTCTGGAAAAGTCCGGATATGGGAGAGACTTTTGACTTACTATATAATTTCAGCGGCGATGTAATGTTTATTGAAATCAGTCATAAAAATCCAGATGTAATTTATGCCGATGTTGAAGGGAAAGGGTTATACAAATCGGAAGACGGCGGGGAAACATGGACTCGTAAACCATCGCTAACCGAAGAATATGGAGAATCTGCCTGGGCAGGTAGATTGCATTTTGTTATTTCGCCTTACGATGAAAATACTATTTATGCCACTCCGCAGAAAACATCAGTAAATTGGGATGCAAAAGTTTTTAAATCTACCGACGGTGGTACAACATGGAAAGATTGGTCGGGGTCTGTTTCATCAGAAGAATTTAGTAAATGCCTTGTTATTCAACCTACAAAAACCAGAGACGATTTGGTTTACCTTTTTATTACATCTCAAAAAAATATGGCAGGTGCAATTGGTAAAGTTTATTACCGTAAAGAGGGAATGGCTGACTGGGAAGCATTTGACACAAATTATCCGGCAGGAATGACAACAATTATGGCATTGCCGTTTTACCGCGACAGCAAAATCCGTGTTGCCGGCAAAGGAGGAATTTGGGAGTCGCCAATGGAAGAGCCCGATTTTATGCCGATTATTAATCCATGGATAGATGTTCCGATTAGCAAATGTGCACTCGACACACTTCAATTAGACGATCATTCGATGTTAAACCACGAGGGAGCAGTCTGGGAATGGGAAATAAATCCGGCACCTCAATATATTAGCGATGCCAATATCCGTAATCCAAAAATTGTACCCGGGGCTACCGGCAATTATAATGTCAAGCTACGGGTAACTATAAACGGAACTGTATATTCTAAATCAATCGAAAATATGTTTTTTTGTACGCACTGTCCCTCGGTTGGAGATTGTTCAAATCCGGCAGAACTCGATAAAAGCAAGTGGAGTTTAATTTATACCGATAGTCAGGAACCGGACAGGTTGGCAACCTACACTTTCGATGGCGATAATTCAACTTTTTGGCATACCGAATGGAGAAACTCAAAACCTGCGCATCCGCACGAAATACAAATTGATTTGGGCGAAAGTTACAACATTCATCAATTGGGAATTATTAATCGGCCAACCGGGACAAACGGTCGGATTGCAGATTATAAAATTTATTTAAGTGATAGCAAAACAAATTGGGGGTCGCCAATAAAAACGGGAACTTTTGAAAACAGTGCTGCTCCAGCTCCCATTAAATTTTCAAACCCATCTTCAGGACAGTTTCTTAAAATTGTTGCCCTATCGGAAGTTGACGATAAAAATTTTACAACAATTGCCGAGATAAATATTATCGGGTGTTACGAAAGTGCAACCGATGTAACAACTCAGCAGATTATTAATGAGTTGAAAGCGTTTCCTGTTCCAACTGCCGGAATTATAAATTTGTCTGTTCCTGTCAGTAAAAGTCTTAATTACAGCATCTATTCAACAACCGGACAAGTTGTAAAAAAAGGTGAAATAATAGATGCACCTTCACAATTCTCATTCGATTTAACATCGTTTAAAACAGGTGTCTATTATATAAATATGGTTGATGAAGCGGGTGTTGTTTATAGGGCAAAAGTTGTTAAAAGATAATGTGACATTTATCCTGTTTGGCAAGCAAATTACTTTGTATTTTTTCGCATTAATTAAATTAAAAAACATTGATTAAATCTATTAAGTTAAATATCTAATTATGAAGAAATTAGTTTTATTACTGATTGCTGTTTTTTTTATTTCAACGGTATCTTTTGCGAAAAAGAAAGAAGAAGAGAAAAAAGCGAAAGGCGACACAATTATCACAAGTAGTTTAGTAAGTGCGTTAAAATGGAGAAGCATCGGACCGGCGTGGGCGAGTGGCAGAATTGCTGACTTTGCTGTAAATCCTAAAAATACAAGCGAATATTATGTGGCTGTAGCAAGCGGCAACGTTTGGAAAACAACAAATAACGGTACAACATGGAAACCTATTTTCGATAAATATGGTGCGTACTCAATTGGTATTGTCGAACTCGACCCCAACAACCCGAATGTTGTTTGGGTGGGAACAGGCGAAAATAACCATCAGCGTGCGCTGGGTTATGGCGATGGCGTTTATAAAAGTCTCGACGGTGGCAAGTCGTTTAAAAATATGGGATTGAAAGAGAGCCGCCAGATTGGTGGAATTGTTATCGACCCGCGAAACTCCGATATTGTTTTTGTTGCTGCCGAAGGTTCTGCGTGGGGTTCCGGCGAAGAGCGTGGTTTATACAAAACCACCGACGGAGGAAAAACATGGAATAAAGTTTTGGGAATTAGCGAAAATACGGGTGTAAACAATATTGTAATCGACCCGTCGAATCCCGATATTATGTACGCAACTTCGGAACAGCGACGCCGTACTTCATTCACAAAAATTGGCGGTGGTCCCGAGTCAACTGTTTATAAATCGACCGACGGTGGCGAAAACTGGCGCAAAATTAAAAAAGGGTTGCCCGGAGTAGATTTAGGCGGAATGGGAATTGCCGTTTCACCGGTTGACCCGAATATTGTCTATTTAATTATTGAGGCCGCCGATGATAAAGGTGGTTTCTATCGCTCAACCGACAAAGGCGAAAGCTGGAACAAAATGAGCAGCTACCACTCCAGTGGTCAGTATTATAATGAAATTGTGTGCGACCCTATAAATGTTGACAAAGTATATTCAACCGAAACAATTTCGAAAGTTACAACCGACGGCGGTAAAACTTGGAAATCGATTGGAAACAAAGGTCGCCACGTTGACGACCACGCCATTTGGATTGACCCCACCGACACCCGCCATTTTATTATTGGTGGCGATGGTGGAATTTATGAAACATGGGATGCCGGTGCAACTTTCGATTTCAAAGAGAACCTGCCAATTACCCAGTTTTACAGAGTGGCGGTTGACGATGCCAAACCATTTTACAACGTTTACGGTGGTACACAAGACAATAATACAACCGGTGGTCCGTCGCAAACAACCAGCCGCAGTGGTGTGGTAAACGACGAGTGGTTTATTACTGTTGGAGGCGATGGATTTTGGTCGGTGACCGAACCCAATAATCCCGATATTGTTTACTCCGAATCGCAATATGGAAATATGTCGCGCTACGATAAAAAGAGTGGTGAGCGAATTAGTATTAAACCCCGGGAGCGCAAAGGTGAATTAACTTATAAATGGAACTGGAACACTCCAATTGTTATTAGCCCGCACAAGAGTACTCGTTTGTATGTTGCCGCTAATAAAGTATTTAAAAGCGACGACCGGGGAAATACATGGGAAGTAATCAGCGATGATTTAACAGCACAGGTTGACCGTAATAGTTTTCCGGTGATGGGAAAATACTGGCCTGCCGAAGCCGTTCGCAAAGATGTCTCAACATCGCAATGGGGAACGCTGGTGTCGTTAGACGAATCGAGATTAGTTAAAGGTTTGCTTTATGCAGGTTCTGATGATGGTGTAATTTCGGTTACCGAAAATGATGGTGCAGACTGGACACAGGTAAAATCGTTTGCCGGAGTTCCTGAATATACTTATGTTAGCGATTTGTGTGCCGACCGTTTCGATGAAAATGTGGTTTATGCAACTTTCGATAATCTGAAACGCGATGACTTTAAACCTTATGTTTATAAAAGTTCAGACAAAGGAAAAACATGGACTTCAATAAGTGGTAATCTTCCCGAAAATGGAACAGTACACACTATTATACAAGATTTTGTTCGTCCCGAATTACTATTTGTGGGAACTGAATTTGGTATCTTTTTTACCATTGATAATGGTGAAAACTGGGTGCAGCTAAAATCAGGTTTGCCAACAATTCCTGTTCGCGACATTGCCGTTCAGGAGCGCGAAAGCGATTTGGTCATTGCAACATTTGGCCGTGGTTTTTATATTCTCGACGATTACAGTCCGCTACGTAAAGTGTCGCACGAAATGGCAGAAAAAGATGCTTGCATCCTCCCTGTAAAAGATGCGCTGATGTTCATTCAAACCAGCGGAAAAAGTAATCAGGGAAGTACCTATTTTACTTCGCCAAACCCAAAATTTGGTGCAACTTTCACTTACTATATAAAAGAGGTTCCAAAAACGAAAAAACAATTACGAAAAGAGAAAGAGAAAAAATTGTTTAAAGAGGGGAAACCCATTCCTCAACCAACCTGGCGTGAGCTACAACTCGAAAAACTAGAGGAAAAATCGCACCTGATTTTTACCATTTACGATGCCGAAGACAATGTAGTGAAACAGATAAAAACTGCTGCGTCGGAAGGTTTAAAACGTATAAACTGGGATTTGCGCTACCAGATGCCAACCAGTGCAGGCACAAAATATAACCCGACATCGAACTCGGGTGGTGGTATTTTGGTAATGCCCGGGAAATACAAAGTTGATTTAAAATTGTGGCACGAAGGAGAACTGACTCATTTGGTTGACCCCGTAGAATTTACCTGCAAAAAGCTAAACCATACAACACTGCCTGCCGAAGACTACAACGAAAATGTTGAGTTCGCACAAAAAGTAAGCAAACTGGCGATTGCAATGGTGGGCACCCGTAAAATGATTGGCGAGGTTTCGTCGAAAGTTGAAAGCATAAAACAGGCAATTTATACAACTCCGGGCGCAAGTCAGGAGTTGATGGACAAAGCGCGTGCACTGGGAGTTGAGTTAGAAGAACTTGATTTTAAAATGAACGGTACTCCGGCAAAAGCCAGTGGCGAGGAAGTTCCTCCGGCGCAGGTTGCCTTAAACAAACGCCTCGGAAATATTACCTGGACACACATGGGTTCCACCACCGGAATTTCGACCACCGAAAAACAAGGCTACGAAATTCTGAAAGAGGAATTTCCACCTGTTCTCGAAGCTCTAAAACGAATTGTTGAAAACGATATTCCTGCACTGGAAGCCGAACTCAATAAAATGGGCGCTCCGTGGACTCCCGGCCGTTTACCGGTTTGGAAAGAGTAGTTGGGGGAGAGAGTTTAAAGTTTAAGGTTTAAAGTTTGAAGTTTAAGGTTTCGAGTTTCGGGTTTAAAGTTCAAAGGTGACTTTAAGTTATCTGCTGAATAAAAATAATTAATCTGTTTTTGTTGCGCTAAGCGGTTTAAAACCGCTCAGCGCGTACGACATAATAAAGTCATACTATCTCTTCCCGTGATAGTATGACTAAAAAGCAAATAAAGGCTAATAATATGGCAAAACAAGAAAGAGATACCAATAGAAATTGGTTGAAATATTTAACAATAATTATTGTACTTTCAATCCTGGTTCTAAATTCCTGTTCGAAACAGAAAAGCATTGAAATAAAACTTTTACCGCAACCGGCACAAAAAGAGCGGGGTCCGCGGTGGAGTCCCAAAGGTGAAAAGTTGGTTTTAATGTCAAAAAATAACGGGTTGGAAACGCAACTGAAACTTGGTGATAACCCGGCGAATAGATGGGCAATTCGCATGATAAAGACCAATGGAAGTGAGTATTACAATACTCTGTTTGTCGATAAAAATCAGAACCAAAAATTTGAAGATTCGGAAATAATAAAATGTGAGCCTTCCGAATCGAGAAATAAAATATGGTCGAGTTTTAATGCTGTGGTTGATGTGGCGGCAACCGATCCGTGGACAGGCGACGAGGTTAAAAATATTTATCCGCTGAGCTTTTGGTATGTGTTCGACCCGCGGGAGGAAAATCCGGAAAACAGTATGCGGTTTTCTCGTAAAAGCTGGTTCGAAGGTTCGGCAAAAATTGACGGAATTGAGACAAATATTCTTTTAACCGAAGGATTAATGGATGGTAAAATCGACACAAATGATTATTGGGCAATTTCGCCAAAAGCAGACCTACGCGGATTATATGATTACAGAAACAGCCGGCAAATAACAAAACACAGCTGGCTTAACGACAAAGCCTATAAAATTGTTGAAGTGCATCCGTCCGGTCGTCGGGTGGTTATTGAGCTGTTCGACCCGGGAATGACGCGCATGGAAGAGGCGGAAAAAATGGATATTTATGCAGCCGACAAAAAGGCGGCACACTCTGGCGAAACTGTTGAATTTGAGCACGATTTTGCAGTTGCTGAGAAGAGAGCAAAAGCTGAAAATAAAAACCTTTTTATCGATTTTGAGGCTATCTGGTGCGGTCCCTGCAAATTGATGGATAAAATAGTTTACAATGCCGATGTTGTTGTAAAAGCATCGGGAAATGTGGTTGCCGTAAAAGTTGATTGCGACGAACATCCCGAACTGGTAAAAAGGTTTGGAGTAAAAGGATATCCAACACTTATTTTGGTTTCGCCCGAGGGTAAAGTTTTAAAAACCCAAAGCGGTTACCAAAGTGTAAAACGAACGGTTGCTTTTTTGGAAAACACAGAATAGCTGGTATAATAGTTAAATCAGGCGCATTCTTTGTGCTTTTCAATGTCAAAAATATATTTCATATATTTGTCTTATGCAGAACGAGTTAAAAAATAAAGAACAAATAATTAAACTACTTCAATCTAATAACCAGAAGATTAAGGGATATGGAGTAAAAAGAATTGGTTTATTTGGCTCTTTCGTAAAAAATCAACAAACAAAAAAATCTGATATTGATTTTATAGTTGAGTTCGAAAAAGATAAAAAATCATACAATAGTTATATTAATCTGGTTTTTTTCCTTGAAGAATTATTTGGAAGAAATGTAGATTTATTAACAAAAAAATCATTGAGCCCCTATTTTGGTTCGCAAATATTAAACGAAATAGAGAATGTCCCACTCGGCAGTTAATTTTTTTCAGCATATTAAAGAAGAACTTGATTTTCTTGAGAATAGCTCAAAAGAATTGAATGATGAGACTTTTTATGAAGATGAAGTTTTAAAACGTGCTTTTGCCAGGAGTCTGTAAATTATTGGCGAAGCAGTTAAAAATATTCCTAAAGAAATAAGATACGAATATCCTGAAGTTGAATGGAAAGCCATTGCAGGAATGCGGGATAAATTAATCCACCACTATTTTGGAGTAGATTATGAGCTGGTTTGGGATGTAATTGAAAATCAAATTGAAGAACTAAATTTCCAAATAGGCAGAATTATCGAAGAGGAAAAATCAAAGTTATAGTGTAATAAATATTGTTTAAGCCAGGGGTTTGCTTTAAGTAAAGCCCTGACTTTTTTAGTGGTTGAGACCCGGATACTTAATCTGCCCATTGGGGAATTTGAGAATCTCCGTTCCTTTTGCAACTCAAAAAGCATCTTAACTAAAATAATTAGTCAAATAACTATAAAAGATAGTTGCACAACTAAAAAATACAGTTACCTTTGTTTTGTCATTTTAAAAGTCTCAATACTAAAATTCTAATATCTGAGAAATGAAAAAACTCACACAAAAAGAGGATGAGATAATGAATCTCTTTTGGGAAAAAGGTTCAATGTTTGTAAAAGAATTGAAAGCATTTTATACCGACCAGAAATTGCATTACAATACACTTTCAACAATGGTTCGTACATTGGAAGAGAAAGGATTTATCGACCACGAACAGTTTGGAAATACTTACCGGTATTTTGCTGCGATTACAAAAGAGGAGTACCGGAAAAGCACATTGGGAAGTGTGGTAAATAAATATTTTAACAACTCGTATAAAAATGTGGTCTCCCTTTTTGTCGAAAACGAAAACCTGTCGCTCGACGAATTACGTAAATTAATTGACGAGATAGAAAACAGTGAAAACGATGCAAAATGAATCCGTTTTTTGAATACCTCATAAAATCATCGCTTAGTCTGGCACTCTTTTACATTGTGTTTAAATTGGCAGTGAGCCGCGAAAAAATGCACACTATAAACCGGTTTGTTTTACTTGGCATTTTGTTTGTTTCGGCAGTTATTCCGTTTGCCGACTTTCCTGTTTTTGGGAAAACAGAGATTATTACAATCCCGAAAGTTGAAGAGGTTCGCGAGGTTGCGGAAACACCAGTTTTTGTTGCGCCCGAAACCGCCCCGATTTTAAATGTGGAACAGACGGTTGTTGCACCCGAAACAGTTCAAATAAATTGGTTACTTACTTTTTATCTGATTGCTGTTTCGCTTCTTGTTTTATGGTTGGTCATTTCAATAATAAAAGTTACGATGATAATTGGAAATGCGGAAAAACAGCGACTCCGAAAAATAATCCTGGCTGTTGCAAAAGAGGTTATCCAACCTTTTTCGTTCCTGAAATACATTGTAATTTCTGAAAAAGATTATACCGAGAACCGCAATATTGTTGTGGCACACGAGCAGGCACACATTCAACACTATCACTCGGCCGATTTAATTATTTGCGAGCTATTTACCCTGTTGCACTGGTTCAACCCGTTTATGTGGCTGCTTCACCACGACCTGAAACTGATTCACGAATTTCAGGCCGACCAGACCGTTCTAAACAAAGGCATTGATGCAAAAAAATACCAACTGTTGGTTTTACAGAAGTCTGTTGGCGAAAGACGATTTGCCATGGCAAATCACTTCGCACAAAAACCAATTTTAAAACGATTAAAAATGATGCAAAACAGAGACAGAAAAAAATGGAATGCAGTAAAGTTAATTGTGTTTGTACCCTTGATTTTATTGCTGTTGCAGGCATTTGCAAAACCCGATATTATTATTGGAAATGAGAATAAAACTAAATCGGGTTTTGTTCAGCAAACCAATGATGATTTGGCACAACAGCAGAATAGGTTTTTTCCTGAAGAAAAAGATTCTGTAAAAAAGCCGTTTCTTTCGGTAAGTGAACTGCCAGATAGAAGGAACAAGACTAAAGTTGAAAAGGAATTCAGCAAGAAAGAAGAGGTTGCTTTAAAAGAGAAAGATGGGGATGCAAAGGTTTTTAGTGAGCAGAAAAAAGTGACAAAGAGCGAGGCAACTTCTCAAATTAAAGCAGTATCCGATATCGCAAAAGCCTGTACTGTTGTGCTAAGCAATGATCTGCTTTTTGTCGATGACAAACAAACGACACTAAACGAATTGAAGATTATTATTGAAGAAAAGATTGAACAATCGAAGAATTTAAATACCGTTGAACTACGGGTTTTTGAAGGCACTTCTGAAAGTAGGATTGAGGATGTTAATAGTATTTTAAATAGAATTGCAGGACTCACCCGAATTATTAAAACCACGATTCCACCTGCTCCTGCACCAATTTATATTTCGATAAACAGTAGCGGAGAATTAAAAGTAGGTAACGATAGATTTACCTCCTACGATGAATTTGAAGATAGACTTATTGAGATAAAAAATAGTGTTAAAAAGAAATACAAAGCAACCGGTGGAACGCAGTATTTAGTTGCCAATGTGAAGGTGAAGGCAGGAGTTTCAAAAAGTGAAGTCGGCCGGTTAAAAGAGTCATTGCAAAAAGTAAAGCTGCTACATGTGAATTATTTTCAGGAAAAAACTGATCTGCAAAATTCAAATTGCAATTCAGAATATTTTGGAGATGGTCTCTTAAAAACATTTAGTAAAAATGGCAAAGTTGGTTTGTCAACAAAATCAGGGAACCGGATACTTGCTAACGAATACGACGATATTTCCCTTTACGGGAATTACATAAAAACATACAAAGACGGCAAATACGGTTTATACTCAAAAACCGGAAATGTTATACTTAAAAATGAATTTGTAAATATTCAATTTTATGGGAATTACATAAAAACATACAAAGACAGCAAATATGGTTTATACTCAAAAACCGGAAATGTTATACTTAAAAATGAATTTGTAAATATTCAATTTTATGGAAATTATATAAAAACATACAAAGACAGCAAATATGGTTTATACTCAAAAACCGGAAATGTTGTACTTAAAAATGAATTTGTAAATATTCAATTTTATGGAAATTATATAAAAACATATAAAGACGGCAAATATGGTTTATACTCAAAAACCGGAAATGTTATACTTAAAAATGAATTTGTAAATATTCAATTTTATGGAAATT
>JAJRSD010000065.1 GCA_024278975.1 Bacteroidota bacterium | reverse complement strand
TATTCCACCGTCGGTTCCGGTGGTACAGGTTATCGAATTGGTTGTTGAATTGCCGTCCCATCCTTCGGGCAGTATCCATGAGTAAGATGTCGCTCCCGAAACTTCAGAGACTGTAAATGTTTGTGTTGAATTGTTGCAAACAGTTCCATTTCCTGAGATATAATTTGGTCGTGATGGTTCATCACAATAAATATGAACAGCAAATGTTTTAGTCCAATTACCCTCATCTGAAGTAATAGCAAGTGTAAATATAATGTCTTTGGCAGGACACGATGATGACACTACAAAATTGAAACCTGAAGTCCAACTCCGAGTCCCCGCATTTATGTCTCCCCAGCTTTCATAATTATCCGTGATTGTTATATCACTATCACTCGTTGATAAAACACATTCAACATTATTCGCGGTGGAACTTCCGGAATTATATAATTCAACAGATAATTCAATCGTCTCAGCAGCTTCTGCTTTACCATCATCATCACCATTACTACTTCCACTGGTATCATCATCAATATAGTAGTCTGAATATTCAACTTCGACACTTGTTGTCGTCGTATTAGGATGAATTCCGATAATAGCTTCCTGTGAATCGTTATAACTGCGTGAACTTGGTGTTAAATCATCTAAATAAAAATAACCATTTTGATAGCCATCCCATCCCCAGTTAAAATGAAAATAGTCCGAATTTTGATAGCCATCGCAAACAAAAGCATGACCACTCGAATCATTACGTCCACTATAATATACTGGTCTGTTGTTATTTAATTCATTTACTAATATATCTTTCCATGCAGTTACTGAATAATTACTTTTATAGATGTACTCTGCGTCAGTCGAATAATTAAAATAGTTAATAATGGCATTTCTGGCGAGGTAGGAATAAGCTCCGGAACTCGCAGCACCATAATCCATATTAACTGCAACTCCACAGTGATAAAGAAGAATTGCGGAATTTTGATCTGCTGTATTATCAGACATAGACGACCAATTATATATTGTATTTCCGAAATCCGCAGAGATAGTCCCATAATCTGGATGAGTATAACTATGACTTCCGATGCCTTGTATTGGGTGTCCCCATTTATTTAAAATCTGTCCCATTGCAACTGCAACACATCCAACCAGAGCGTGTCCGCCTGGCCCATCAACATCACTCGGACAGTATTCATTCCAGCCCGTTGCTTGCCCCCAATTAGCTGAAATCAACGGATCAACTGATGAAACTTCTGTATAACTCTTAAGTTGTAATCCATCTCGTAATATTTCCCATTTTGTATTAATTTCATCAGTTGCAATTATTTTATTTTTTACAACACTCTCAATTTGAGTTTTATAGTCTTCAATCCATGCTATAAAATTTGGTGGTAAATTAGAATTATCGATATAGCCCTCGGTTGAATATCCTAAAATTGGAGATACATTATCGTCTCCTGAGACAATTATAAAACCATGCTCATTTTCTACATTAAAAATGTAAATTAGTGGAATTTCAGCAACTTTTAATCTACCTGTATTTGAAATAGTTTTTTGCTCAGTTATATAAACAAGTTCAAGTTTAATACTGTTTGCGCTTTTAAGTTTAGTAACAGATTTATACATATTCTGCGCTACAAGTTGAGCCGTTTTTAGTTCTACTCTCTTTGCCAGAGAACTACTAGCAACTCCAACCAACAGAAAAAGAAATAATAAAAGGTGTTTCATTCTTTAGTAATCAATTGTAATTTTAATAAATATTGAGAAATACCTGCATCGGTATTTCCTGTTAATATCTACTCATTTCATCTTGCGGTGTTGGTAAATATATCAACAAACACGCACTTAAGGTGAAACATAATACGTTATTATTCAGAATTGAAAAAGCGTCTCGTTCCTGAAATTAATGGTGCGATAAATGTAGAAATCATTTTATTAAAATGCAAGTGTAGATTTTGCAATTAATTTTGAGGGCAATAATAGAATCAGAAACCAACCTCTTTAAATTTTTTGATATCCCTATTCCATTTTCTTATAATAATCACGAATACATATTAAATAATTTCCGTCTCGCCCCGGAACAAAAAGTACCGTAATAAAACCCGGTCGGCAAACAGAATAAAAATGGTGATGATACTAACTCCGGCAACCAGCCCAATATTCGAAACAATAAAAACTAACCACTGCTTCCAATTTACATCGTATAAAAAAAGAGTAATTGCAGCCGATACAATTCCCATACCAATAAATACACTTAAATAGATCAGAAATTCTATAAAATATTGTTCCCATGCAAATTTCCGACTCACTTTCACAGCAACCATTTCCGCAAAGTTATCGGGCAGAGAAAACCCCGGCTCGGTAGTTAATACCTCGTCCATCAGATCCTCCACATCTAATTTTTTTTTATTTTCTTGCATAATCAACAAAAATATTAGTTTTTTCTGATTTTACCACTTTTTCCAGTTTCTCTTTTAGTAATTTCCTTGCCCTCGACAAGTAGCTTTTTATCGTTCCTTCGGGCATTCCGGTAATCTCTTCAATCTCTTTATACGAAAACTCCTCCAAATGGAAAAGTGTTAAAACCGTTCGGTAATTCACCGGTAAACTCTCGATCATCTCCATCAAAATCTTTTTTGCCTCCTCTTTTTCAACCACTTTTTGGTTCAACGATTCGTCTCTTATCTGAGCAATCAATACCGGATTATCATCGTACGATTGTTCGCCGCGCCGCACCTGTTTTCTAACGTGCGAAATACTGGTATTGTACGCAATTGTAGCAATCCATGTAGATAATCGCGATTCGCCTCTAAACCGCTTCAGTTTTCTGAAAACCTTTATAAACACCTCCTGACAAATATCCTCCGCCTCATCTTGCCGCTGAACAACGCGCCCAACCACGTGCAACACCAGCCGCTGGTAATTTGCAACCAAATACCTGAAAGCATTGTTGTTTCCGTTTAAAATCTGTTCAACCAGTTCGGCATCATTCATAGCTACATTATCAGACACCACAAGTTATAAAAATGTTGCAACTAATTCCATTTTTATCTTATAGTCATGGTCTCACTTCCCGAGAGACTAAGACTAATGACTGAAAGTTACGGTCAAGCAACCACTATTTTAGGAAGTCAACTTCCTCTGCTTTAGTGTAATTTATTTTACCAGCCCCGAGATTGCACGGAATTCTGCTGCACCGGATGAACGGGTTAACTCGAATAAAACAGATTCATACGAAGTCGTTAAAATTTCCTCGTGGCGGAATCGCTCTTTTGCAAGTTCAATATTTTCTTTTGCACGCGATGAAACACAGTCGATAACAACAACCGGATTTAATCCTGCTGCCTTTAAATCAACAGCCGTTTGCAAAACGCAAACATGAGATTCGATGCCGCAAATAATTATGTTTTTTGCATCTGTCTCATTTAATTTATCCACAACACCGGGTTCGTCGTAACAACTAAATGCACGCTTTTCTACAAACGAAAAGTTATCGATTACCGATTTTATATCCTGATGAGTTTCGCCCAGCCCTTTTGTATATTGCTGTGTGGTAATCAGCGGAAGTTTCAATGTTTGAAGCCCCTGAATCAGTATCTTGCAATTCTTTAAAAGTGCTTCATTTTCCCACATTACCGGAAACAGTCGTTCCTGAATATCGATTACCAAACCTATTGTATTTTTTTTTGTAATTCTCATTTTTAACTATTTCAACTTATCAAATGAAGACAAATCGAGAGATTCAAATTCCTTCAAAAAAGACATTAAAACTTCTGCAATCTCTTTAACTCCACCACTTTTCTCCGATTCGATATTTAGCGGAATTACCGGGTCATGCAGCGAGAGCCGCAAAAGAAACCAACCCGCTCCGTTATTTCTATCGCAAGCAACCCGGATTCCTTCGTAATTATCCGGAACAACTTCCCAGCCACCGTGATTTTCGGTGTAATTTCGAAGTTCATTTATAACCTCTTCTCCATAATTTTTAAAGTTATCTGCTTCGATACTAATTCGCAATTCGGTACTCTCTTTTGGCTGCGGCAACTCTTCAATTAAATCTAAAATGGTTCTGTTTTCTCGTTTCAGTTCAGCCATTTTTATAACCACTTTCGAAACCAGATATGCACCATCATCTAAAAAATAGTTCTCTTTTAATGCTGCGTGCCCCGAAGTTTCTATCGCCAGCCACGACTCCTCTCCGGCATCGTTTAGCCGAACAGATTCGTTAATTACATTTTTGTATCCTCTTTTAAACCGGTGATGTTTCCCTTTAAGTTTCTCTTCGATAAAAGTTTTTAATCCGTCGGAAGTTATCGAGTCGGTTACAACAGTTGTGCCCGGGTGTTCGTCTAAAACAATGGAGGCCATTAATGCAACCAAACTATTTCTGTTTACAGGATTTCCCAAATGGTCAACCACCGCGGCTCTGTCAACATCAGTATCGAAAATTATTCCCAAATCGGCCATGTTTTTTATAACTGCATCCTGAATAGATTGCATTGCAATATTATCTTCAGGGTTTGGAATATGATTGGGGAAATTCCCATCGGGATTTAAAAACTGGCTTCCGGTAATATCTGCTCCCAGTTTCTGAATCACATCGGTTGCATAAAATCCGCCGGCTCCATTCCCTGCGTCAACAACTATTTTAAACCCTTTTAATGGTAATAAATAGTTGTCAGAATTTATATTTTCCCTAATTTGTTCAACAAACCGATTGGCGTAAACCGGCATCAAATCTGCTTTTTTAATTTTGTTGGAAGAGTCATTATCAGTTAGTTTTACACTTTCTGCAATAGATAGAATCTCAGAAATATCAGCTTTTTCGAGACCTCCGTTTTTTGTGAAAAATTTAAGCCCGTTTCGATTAAAAGGCAAATGACTTGCAGTGAGCATAATTGCGCCATCGAAATTAAATTCGTCGAATATTGTTGACATAAACATTGCCGGAGTTGATGCCAGTCCGCAATCCCAAACTTTACAACCTGCCGCCAACATACTTTCGCAAACGGCTGTTTTTAACTTTGGCCCCGACAGTCGCGAGTCCATTCCAACGCCGATTGATAAATCTTTTTTATTCGGTGGAAACTGTTTGCTAAGCCATTGGGCAAAAGCAATCCCTATTTTTCTTACTACCTCCGAAGTAAGATTTACCAATTCTCCTTCAACTCCTTCGAGTGCAACTCCTCTTATATCGGAGCCATTTTGTAATGCTGACCAATTCATGTCAAATATTTTTAAAAAAAAGTTATGCTGAGATTTTTATTCCTGTTTCCTTTGCCTGTTTTCTCGATTTATCCCCCAAATATCCGCCATGGTGTCGTTTTGCATACTCTTCGTTTGTAAAACCAATTTTGTTCATCATCGAAACCACGAGCGCATCTCCAATAACTGTCATTACTGTGGTCGAAGTTGTGGGCGATAAACCTAACGGACAAACTTCTTTCGGGTTTCCGGTGTATATAAAGGCTTCGGTATTTTTTGCAAGCTCACTTTCCGGATTACTCGAAATCACGATTAATGGAAGTCCCGGATGTAAATTGTTTGCCAGTTGTACTAATTCAATTATTTCCCTTGTTTTTCCCGAATTCGAGATAAGCAATAGAACATCATTCTCTTGTATAATACCCAAATCGCCATGTTGCGAATCGCTGGGGTGCAAAAAAACCGATGGCGTTCCGGTTGAACTAAAAGTAGTGGCAATATTTGCAGCAATTTGCCCTGCTTTACCCATTCCACTGGCAACTAATTTTCCTTTTTTATTATGAACTTGTTGAAAAATAAGTTCGATGGCTTTTACAAAACCATCATTAACAGGAATATTTTTTATGGCTTGAGCTTCGTGTTCAATAACTTCTTTGATTGTCTCCTTCATTATTTACTGAATTTTGCTGCAAATTTATACTAAATATCTGAGCCTTCAATACTATCAATTCATTCTATTTTTTTTAACTATCTGAACTAAGAATAATAAGCCACGAATGCGCAAATTAATAATAGAGTATTCGAGATAAAATTTTCTATTGTCCTCTCAATTTATTTTGTTTTTTCTTATCAAAATTATTCAAATTCCAACATCTTCAAATAGATGAAAAATGTCATAAAAAAAAGTAACATATTGATAGGTATGGATATATAAATATTTGGTACTTTTGGACACTATTTTTTACGTAATTCATTCATATTTATATATAACAGATGAAAATTCACGAATATCAAGCCCGAGATTTATTCAGGAAGTACGGGATTCCTGTACCCGATGGTGATGTGTGCCATTCGGTTGACGAAGTAAAAAAGAAAGTTACTGACGATGACAAACTGAGAGTTGTTAAAGCACAGGTTCATGTTGGAGGCAGAGGAAAAGCCGGTGGCGTAAAACTGGCACGCTCAAAAGCCGAAGTAATAGAACATGCCGAGCAAATTCTTGGAATGGATATCAAAGGGTTGACGGTTGAAAAAGTATTAATTGCCGATGCTGTTGACATCGAAAAGGAATACTATGTTGGCTTAATCAACGACCGAAATACAAAGTCGGTTACACTGATGGCAAGTGCCGAAGGTGGTGTTGAAATTGAAGAAGTTGCCAAAGTTTCTCCCGAGAAAATTATTAAAATGGCAATCGACCCAACCATGGGATTGATGGATTGGCAAGCACGGAAAGTTGCGTTGCAACTTTTTACCGACCCAAAACAGGTGCGTCAAACAGCAGCAATTTTGGTTAAACTTTATGAGTTGTATGTTGATACCGACTCATCGTTGGCAGAGATTAATCCGCTGGTTTTAACACCGGATAAAAAAGTTTTGGCAATCGATGGTAAAATGAATTTCGATGACAACGCGTTGTTCCGTCAAAAGGAAATTCTTGCCATGCGCGAAGTTACTGAAGACGAGCAAAAAGAGATTGAAGCTACTGCAAAAGGACTTTCGTATATTAAACTCGACGGAAATATTGGTTGCATGGTAAACGGTGCCGGTTTGGCAATGGCTACCATGGACATGATTAAATTGTATGGTGGCGACCCTGCCAACTTCCTCGATATTGGCGGTTCGTCGAACCCCGAGAAAGTTATTGAAGCAATGAATATTTTACTTAGCGACAAAAATGTTAGCGCGGTAATGATTAATATTTTTGGTGGAATTACCCGTTGCGACGATGTGGCTCGCGGATTGGTAGATGCACTCGAAGTAATTAAAACCGAAATTCCAATTGTTATCCGTTTGTCGGGAACAAATTCAAAAGAGGGATTAGAGATTATTAAAAGCCAAGGATTGCCAACTGTTTCAACAATGAGCGAGGCTGCAAAAAAAGCAATTGAATTAAGTAAAAAGTAGAAAGTAATGAGCATATTAATTAATAAAGATACAAAGTTAATTGTACAGGGAATTACTGGTCGCGATGGTGCATTTCATACCAGTAAAATGAAAGATTACGGAACCAATGTTGTTGGAGGAATTTCTCCAGGAAAAGGCGGAATTGAAGTAGAAGGTGTGCCTGTTTTTAATACGGTAGATGAAGCAGTAAAAGCAACTGGTGCAAATGCGTCTGTAATTTTTGTTCCTGCTCCGTTTGCTGGCGATGCTATTTTGGAAGCTAGTTACGCAGGAGTTGATTTGGTAATTTGTATTACCGAAGGTGTGCCGGTAAAAGATATGATTAGAGTTACACCGGTTTTAAAGCAAAATGGAACTAAAATGATTGGCGCCAACTGCCCCGGGTTAATGACCGTTGACGAATGTTTGATTGGGATTCTTCCGGGAAATATTTTCAAAAAAGGAAATGTTGGACTGATTTCCCGTTCGGGTACACTTACCTACGAAGTTGTTGACATGCTTACATCAAGCGGTCTGGGACAAACTACCTGTGTGGGAATTGGTGGCGACTCAGTGTCGGGATTGTATTTCAAAGATTTACTTGAAATGTACGAAAACGACCCGGAAACAGAAGCTGTTGTTTTAATTGGCGAAATTGGTGGCGATGCAGAAGAGCAAGCTGCACAGTTCATTAAAGACAATATGACCAAACCGGTTGTGGCGTTTATTGCAGGTCAGTCGGCTCCTCCCGGAAAACGTATGGGACACGCCGGTGCAATTATCTCGAGTGGAGCAGGTACTGCCGAAGAGAAAATTAAGGCTTTTGCTGCTGCCGGAGTTCCGGTTGCTAAAGAACCTTCAGAAATTCCAAGATTAGTAAAAGAAAAATTGGGATTGTAAATTCTAATTTATAAACATATTAAAAGCCAATTGCTTAACTGCAGTCGGCTTTTTTGTAGTTGTAGTCCATGTCAATGTCTCACTCAAAGTTAGACTCCAATTAAATCTTTTATTTTTTAACATATTTAGTTAAATAACGTAAACAAAAAACAGATATATTTGTTGTGAGAACAAAAACTAAAAATTATGAAAATTACAAAAATGAACATTAGAGGTTTTAGCTTTTTACTGGTAATTGTTTATGCACTATTTGCTTATAGCTGCGCCTCAACATCGAAAACAACAAGTGAAAAAAGCGAGGCTGCAAAAACATTTACAGCTTCTGACGATAAAGGAACAGTGTATCTTTACCGTACTGGGAGAGCCGTTGGAGCAGCAGGTCAGTTGAGTGTTCGAGTAAATTCAACTACCGCGGGAGGTACTGGTCCGGGTACTTTTTTTAAATGGGATTTAAAACCTGGCAGTTATACATTCGCATCTTCATCTGCCGAAAGTTCTGCTGTTATTCAGATAGATGTTAAAGCTGGTCAGGTGTATTATATCAGGCAAGATGCCAGAATGGGACTCAGTAGCGGTCGGATTACGATGAAGGAAGTTGATTCTAGTCAGGGGGAGAGTGAAGTAAAGAAGTGCAAATTGCTGATTAGTTCTTATGTTCCCGAATAGTATTTTTTAAAATATACACTTATAAAATCTGTTGTCCCACAGCTATTTTATTATCACTTAAAACAAGTTTATTATGAGAAGAATATCTATAGTTCTTATCCTGATTTATTCTAGTTTGCAATCGTTCTCGCAATACGATAATAGTGAAAAACTATCTGTGTTAGCTGGTTTTACTTCCACTGGTTCTGAGTTTGTTTTTTGGTCGGACAATGTTTACGGGGGCAGTTTCCAGCTTATTTACGATGTAAAGAAAATTGAAGAAGGTGCAATTGGATTAAAAGTTTCTACTGCATTATCAAATGGATATCAGGGATATTACGGAGGTCCTAATTTTAGAATTGGATCAAGGTTTTTCGCTGATGTTGATTTATTGTTTGGTTATAGCTCCATTGATAACGAAAAACTTTTGGAAAATTATGGAGCTAATGTTAGCAAATTCAATGGTGGAGCATTTGTTGGGAATATTGGTATTGGGTACCGATTTGCGAACAATCCATTATTTGTACGTTTTTCTTATGGCGCTCACTCCCCACTGAGTCAATCAGGTTTAAATACAGCATTTTCTATGCAGTTTGGGTTTAGGATAAAATAGTGTAACTCCCAAATTATAAATAAATTATATTTCAAACTTTTTTTTAAACAATATAAATAGAAGATACAGGTCCACTTACAAAAAAGAGAATGGAAACAATTGACGATGAATCAATTGCTGCTGCCAAAAAATTTATTAAAGAAGCTGTTAAATCGGGCGAACCATTTTTTGTTTGGTGGAACGGAACAAGAATGCACTTTCGTACTCACGTAAAAGATGAACATAGAGGTATTTCTGGTCAGAATGAATATGGCGACGGAATGGTAGAACATGACATGCACGTTGGCGAATTATTAGACCTTTTAGATGAATTAGGTATTGCCGATAATACTATTGTACAATACGGAACTGATAATGGTCCGCATAAAAACACTTGGCCCGATGCTGGAATAAATCCTTTTAGAGGCGAGAAAAACACCAACTGGGAAGGTGGTTGGAGAACACCATCGATGATTCGTTGGCCCGGACATATTAAAGCAGGTTCTGTTTCAAACGAAATTATTTCGGGAATGGATTGGATGCCTACTTTCCTTGCCGCTGCCGGAAACAATAAAGTTAAAGATGAATTATTGAAAGGAAAAACTATTGGTGATAAAACATATAAAGTACACTTAGATGGTTATAATATGTTACCTTATTTAACAGGAAAAGAGAAGAAAGGTCCTCGTATTGAATTATTTTATTTTTCTGATGATGGAGAATTAATGGCGTTGCGTTATAATGATTGGAAAGTAACTTTTATGAAGCAAAATGCTACAGGAACAATGGAAACTTGGTCACAACCAATGGAAACAATGCGAATTCCTTGGATTTACAATTTAAGAAGAGACCCGTATGAATTTGCAACAGTAACATCAAATACTTATTGGGACTGGTATTTAGATCATGTGTTTTTATTATTACCCGCATCTGAGTATGTAGGTAGTTTTATAGCAACCTTTAAAGAGTATCCTCCACGTATGAAAGCTGCAAGCTTTAACTTAGGAGATACAATGGATAAATTAACTGCTCCAGGAAATAATTAAAATAATTATAATTTAATAGAATAGATAAAAGACCGGGTATGATTAATTATATCCGGTCTTTAAAAATCATAAATTTCTTATCATGAAAAAATATCTGTTTTTTGTATTCATAATATCTGTTGGACTATTTTCGTGTACAGTTCCCGAAAAAACAGAAACAATAAATTCTCCTCTATCTTTGTGGAATGAGACTCCGGTTAAAACTGCAATAATAGAATTTGTCGAAAAAGTTACCAACGAAGCCTCTCCCGATTTTGTTCCCATAAAAGAACGCATTGCCGTTTTCGATAACGATGGAACACTCTGGAACGAAAAGCCATTATATATTTTCCCATTGAATTTGAATTTAGTTACATTAAAACTTGTACAATTCGAAACCTGAATGGCAGGATAATAAACTGTATAAAGGACTAGCCGAAGGGAATTTAGCAGTTATGAAAGAATACAAAACTTTGGATTTAATTCGAGTCTGCTGATTTTTCAACAATAATTACATAAAGCGCATTATATCAACAATATATGTTGATATCTTATGCAAATAATATGTGTCAAAATGCAAGGAATTGATTAAATTGTACTCAAAACATTTGCATTTATGATAAACTA
>JAJRSD010000064.1 GCA_024278975.1 Bacteroidota bacterium | reverse complement strand
ACTGATAATCAGTACAATACAAAGACAGTCCGACAATTTATAGTATTTACAAAATTAGCACGAAAAATATATTTTACAACTATTTATAACTATCTAAGTGTCAGAGTAAACAATATTGATTTATATTTTTCGGAATTGCTGTGAAACGAGCATGGCAAGCTTTGGCACACAGGTGGATGATTATATGCGAGATACATGTGTTGCCGTTAAAAAACAAATAATTATAAACAGATGAAATTCTTAATTACTTTTATTTCAATACTAATTATTTTTTCAGCAAACACATTTTCGACACCACTCAGTTCTATAAATAATAATCGGGCTTTAAAACCGGACACAACTATTATTTACATGAGTGATTTTGGCTTGAAAAAGATGCGAGATAAAGATTGCGTAAAAAAGGTAAATAATGCTTTGGAAACGGTAAAAGGTAGTAATCCTAAAAAGTTAGTTTTTCAACGGGGCGAGTACCATTTTTATCCCGAACATGCAGAACGCCGCTATTATTCAGAATCGAATACCACCGACGAAAACCCACGAAAATGTGCGTTACTTTTGAAAATGTTCAAAATCTTATTATTGAGGGAAATGGTAGTACCCTTATTTTTCATGAACAGATGCAACCGTTTACTTTTGATAGTTGTAAAAATATAATTCTGAAGGATGTATATATCGACTGGGATCAGCCGCTAATTGCGCAAGCCGAAATATTAAAAGTTACCGATGATTTTATTGAACTTGGGATAAATTTAGACGAATCGCCCTACCGGATAGATGTAGGGAAATTAGTTTTTACAGTTGAAAAACACGGCAGAGAGCCATGGAAATCGTCGATGGAATTCGACCGCGACGGGCATTTTGTTGTTCCACAAACCGGCGATTATGGATGCCTCGGAAGAGGTTGGAACAACTATTTAGCTGAGAATATTATTCCTGGAATTATACGCGTTTACTACCCGTTTTTGCGGAAACCAGCAGTTGGCAACTTTTTGGTAATGCGTCATGCCGAGCGGATTCACTCAGGAATTTTTATTCAGGAATCGAAAAATATTACCATCAAAAATGTAAATCTTTACCATGCAACCGGGCTGGGAATTCTGGCTCAATTTAGTGAAGATTTAACTTTCGATGAATACCGCGCAATTCCAAACAAAAAGAAGAAGAGATACTTTGGTGGGGGCGACGATGGATTGCAGGTTTCCAATTGTAAAGGTTTAATAACCGTGAAAAACTGCGAGTTTGCCGGATTGATGGACGACCCGATTAACGTGCACGGAACCAGTGTGAGAATAGAAAAAATAATATCTGACAAAGAGTTGGAGTGTAAATTTGTACATCACCAAAGCGAAGGAATGAACTGGGGACACCCCGGCGATAAAATAAGTTTTATCGAAAACCTTTCGATGCAGTCAATTGCAATTGGCGAGGTTGAAAGTTTTAAAAAAGTAAACAACCAAATTTTTATTCTGACTTTTAAAAATCCGATTCCAAAAAAGCTGAAAGTAAAAAATGCTCTCGAAAATCTTACATGGAGTCCCGATTTGCTTGTAACCAACACACATTTTAAAAGTTGCAGGGCACGCGGATTACTGGTTTCAACACCGGGAAAAGTTGTAATCGAAAATAATATTTTTGAATCGAGTGGCAGTGCAATTTTAATTGCTGGCGATGCAAACGGCTGGTTCGAGTCGGGTGCAGTTACCGATGTTTTAATTAAAAATAATGTATTTACCGAATTGTGTAACACCAGTTCGTACCAGTTTTGCGAAGGCATTATTTCCATTTATCCAATAATTCCCGAATTTAATGCAGACACTCCCCCATTTCATAAAAATATCAGAATTGAAAATAACGAGTTTCACCCGTTCGACTTTCCTGTGCTTTATGCAAAATCGGTCGATGGAATTTTGTTCAAAAATAATTCAGTTACCCGGAGTTTAAGATTCGAACCATATCATAAAAGAAAATATACTTTTACTTTTGAGGCGAGTAATAATATTACCATCTCAGGAAATACTTTTTCTGATGATATTCTGGGAAAAAATATTTTGTTAAAATGGACTGATAAAAGTGAGTTGAATTGTAGTGCCAACCAGAATTTAAAGGTTGAAATGGCAAAATAAATTATTATATTCTATAAATGAATTTCGGCGTCACTCGCAATAACACAGACAATAAAAAAAATCTAAAAAAATGGAAAACAACGACATAATTCGCCGCATCAGGTATTCGTTCAATTTTAACGATACAAAAATGATTGATATTTTTGCACTTGGCGACTCAAAAGTTACCCGTGCTCAAGTTAGTAGTTGGCTAAAAAAAGATGTCGATCCCGGCTACGTTGCATTGACTGACTTCCAACTGGCAATTTTTCTGAATGGACTAATAATCGAAAAACGTGGAAAAAAGGAGGGACAAAAACCTATTCCCGAAAATAAACTAAACAACAATATTATTTTCAGAAAACTCCGAATTGCCTTAAATTTAAAAGACAGCGATATTCTGGAACTATTAAAACTTGCCGGAATAGAAATCAGTAAACACGAGTTGAGTGCCTTTTTTCGTAAACCGGGGCAAACTCAGTACCGCGAATGTAAAGACCAGATTTTACGCAATTTCCTGCGTGGGATGCAGATGAAATACAGAGACAACAAATAGTTATAAAACAGTTGAAAGTCTGCTGTATGTTAATACGCTGCAGCCAACATCGCCTGCTACTGCTACGGTAACCATCGACTTTGATAATAAGATTAAAACCGAAAAGCTATGTGGTTTGAATATATCTAAAACTCGGCTGAGCACACGCAAGATTATAAATATTTTGTTTTAAACGACCTAAAAACTTATGACGGAAAAGACAATTTACCCGTTGCATTAACCGAATGGAACATCTTTTCGCAAGGGAGAAACAGGCAGTTTCTTATGTTAACGGAATTCACGCAACCCTGATTTTAGGTTAACTTATAAAAAATAAATACGGTGAATCTATTCTGAAAGGTCATCAGATGAATGATTTAGCAAAAAGCATATAAAACTTGAACCCATAACTACAGAAATAGAAATGAGCTGAAGTTCAATGAAACCATTCCGATGAATATTGGAATGATTTCATTGATTTTAAATAATTTAGATATTAAATACTTTTACAAATCAAGTTTAAACGAACCTTTCGCCCTGATAAATAATTTGTGACAACTTCCTTCTCCGTAAACATGTTCCAGTGTTTTTACATACTCATCGAGTTTATCCTGCGGAACAAATGCCTGGATAGTACCACCAAACCCACCGCCATGAACACGCCATGCACCCGAACCTTTTAACACCATTTCGCTCAGTGCCAGTGCCAAAGAAACAACCTGCTCGTCTTTATGTACCACATCGAAAATATTTTGGTTGTACATGTATGAGCTGTATCCCGACTCGACTACCATTTTAAGGAACGATTGAAAATCGTTGTTCTCGAGTGCCGCAACCTGATCTACAACACGTTGGTTATCTCCCTGAAAATGATAAGCACGCAAGATTGCCCGGTCGCCGGTTTTTTTGCGGATAGCAGGAATATTTTTCACTATTTGCTCAAGTGTAACTTCTCTTAAAACATTAGCTCCCAACTCTGCTGCCACCGACTTCATTTCGGTTGGTAACGATGCATATTCTGCCTGCGAAGCAGCATCGTCGTGACCACCGCCCACATCGGTGATCACCAGCGAAAATCCTGTTGAAACAAAGTCAAAATCGACCTCCTTTACAATTGGATTTGCCGGATCTTTAAAATCTATAGTTATTAATCCTCCAACCGAACATGCTGTTTGATCCATCAATCCACAAGGTTTTCCGAAGAAATTATTTTCTGCCCACTGACCGATAATTGCATTCTCGACACCCGACATTTTTCCATCGTTAAAAATCTCATTTATTATTGTCCCGATAAGAACTTCAAAAGATGCTGAAGAACTCAATCCCGATCCTTTGGGAACACGCCCCTCGATACAAGCATCAAAACCACCAATTTCGTAACCATTTTCTTTCATCTTGGCACAAATACCTTTTACAAGCGAATCGGATGTATAAAAGTTCGACTCATTGATAACCAATTCCGATATATCAACTTGAAATTCTGGGTAACCTACTGATTTTATTCTAATTATATTACTTCCATTTGCAGCAGCCACCGCAATATTATCGAGATTTACAGCCCCTGCCAAAACTCTTCCGTAATTATGATCGGTATGGTTTCCACCAATTTCAGTACGTCCCGGTGCACTAAAAAGCTGAACATCATTTGCTCCATAACTCTTTTCAAAATCACTCATCAAACTCGTGTACCGGTCGGCTTGTTCTTTTAAAACTACTGTGTCAGTTCCATACAATTCCTGAAATAACGGATTATTACCCCCGTTAATTTTCTTTACTAAACCATCAATTTTAGCCATAATTTATTCCTAATTTATTTATTTTTAAAAAGTTATTTTAACTGGTAGGTACAAGTAGGCAGTACCAAATACAAATATATATTTTTTAAAACATCGTTCAGAGTAGTTCATTTTTTGTTACAAAACTTTAACATTTACAAACTCTTGCGTACAATCAATCTCGAAGGGTTTCTGATTTGTCCCTTTTTGCGCTCTAAAACCATCTCTGCCAACGTTTTTCCCATGGCAACAAAGTCAGTCGAAATGGTGGTAATTCCTCCAACAACAACCTCTTTCAACATTGTATTATTAAACGAAACAATACCAAACTTCTTACCCACTTTATAATTATTGTATTTTGTAATTTTCACTAACTCAACCAAATCGCGATCTGATATTAAAAAATATACTTCGTAAAGCGAAGGCCGTACTCCCGAAAGTGATTTTACAATAGCGCAATTAAATTTATACTCTTTACAAAACTCCTCAAAAGCAGTTGATCTTTCGGCCGGCTCTTTTCCTCCCGGATTTACAAAAACCAATTTACGGTATTTTCTCAAAAGAGGAATTCCCTCGATAAGTGCATCGTAAAAATCTTGCTTAAAGTTCTGATAAACTACAGGATATATCTTCAAGTCAGGCTTTAAACGGTCGAGAATAAAAACTTTATCCTTTGGAATTTTTGCAAGAAGATGATGGGTATTATCGAAAGTAGCAGGCATAATTATATACGAAGTATATTTACCAATACTCTCGGCAATCAAATTTTTAAACACTTTAAAATTGAAATGATGAAAATAAACTTCAACATTTGCGTTATCTTTTAAGCTGTTAATAAGCGAATTATATAAATCTTCTTTAAATGCATTCAGTTCATCGAATAATACAAATATCCTTTCCTCTCGCTGTATTTCTGTAGAGGCGATGTAATATCCTTTTCCGGGCTGCGCCATTAAAATACCTCTCGCTTTCAATTCGTTAAAAGCAAACATTACGGTATCTCTACTCAATTTATAATCTGAACAAATTTGATTTATAGAAGGTACTTTATCTCCCTTTTTAAGAGATTTTTTTTCAATTGAATTGCAAACAGAACTAATAATTTGCTGATATTTTGGCTTTGAAGATTTGGAGTCAATAAAAATAGTTCGCCTTACCATTGATTTAATTTTACGTATTCAAAAGTAGAAAAAAAAAGAGATAAAACAATACCAGTACCTACCGGTTTATTTTAATAAATAGATTTATTGAATTAGGCATTTAACAGATAAGCTGTTTATATGTTATTGGTTGTGCATCTACCATTCGAAGAAGTAGATTTTCAAAAATTCCTTCTTTCATAAAACTTCGGTTAAATCTATAGCAGTATTCATCGATGTAGGATTGTAGATGTTCCACCTGATGGTGCATCCCTCTCAGCCAGCCTTTGAAGCCCATTATAGTCCTGTGGAGTTCAGGGAAATTGCGCCCTTTTTTGCCAGATTCAACTTGCACCAAATTTTCAAAATCTTGCTTTAAAGGTTGGTATCCTCGCCATTTATCTATTTTTATTTTGGTTTGTTTATCAATTACATCCCGCATAAATGCACCAAGTTCTTTGGAACTGCTATTCCTGATAACCTTGCCATACACACGACTTACGCCTTTACCTTTTTTTTCAATGGCAAAAACAACAAGTTTCTTTTTGTTGTTCTTACGTCCTTTCACTCCTTCTTCTTGCCCTCCAACAACTGTTTCGTCCACCTCTGCTTTGCCATCAATTTTGTGGTTACCGCTGCTATCCATTGCCTTCATTACTTTTTGTTTAAAAGCCCAACACGTTTTTTGGCGCAATCCCAACTTCCTGCTCAATTTGCATTAATTCGGCGAGTATTATTTTTCAGGAAATAGATAAACCTGCGTAAGTTTTATTGCAGTCTATCCCTATTCAACAGTTTTTTGGACTGTTGTTATTCTCAAATATTTTTGGTTTGCATTTTCGCTCCTTTTTTGATTT
>JAJRSD010000063.1 GCA_024278975.1 Bacteroidota bacterium | reverse complement strand
TTTTGGAAGAGCAAAATTTAAGCGATGCAAAAAAACTTCTTGACAATAATGGGATGAGTGTTGTTTCGCTGGCGCGCGGTGGTTTTTTCCCTTCAACCGAAAAAGTAAAAAGAGAGGAATCCATTGACGATAATCTTTTTGTAATTGAACAGGCAGCCGCAGTTGGCGCGCCTGTTATTGTTTTGGTTTGCGGTGCCGATGGCAAACAGTCGCTGGAAAAATCGAGAGACCAAATTAGAGAGGGGATCATAAAAATACTTCCACAGGCAAAAGCTGCCGGGGTAAAGTTGGCAATCGAGCCGCTTCATCCGATGTACGCCGGCGACCGCTCAGCAATAAATACTCTGGCACAGGCAAATCAAATGATTGAGGAAATTAATTCCGATTTTGTTGGAGTTGCAGTCGATGTTTACCATTTGTGGTGGGACGATAATCTTCAAAAGGAGATTAAAAGATGCGGAGCAAATAACAGTCTGTTTGCATTTCATATTTGTGACTGGAATGTGCCAACCACCGATTTTTTAAACGACCGTGGATTGATGGGCGATGGTTGTATAAATATAAGTGAAATTCGTGGCTGGGTAGAAGATGCAGGATTTAACGGATATAACGAAGTCGAAATTTTTTCGGATAAATATTGGGCAGAAAATCAGAATGATTATCTTGAGAAAATTAAAAAAGCATATTTAAATTACACTTGATATTTATATAAGAGTCCACTCTGAAAAGTCATCAGATGAATCATTTAGCAAAAAAACTTTAAACTCGAAACTTTAAACTCGAAACAATGATACACAAAGT
Source organism: Bacteroidota bacterium (assembly GCA_024278975.1). GTDB lineage: Bacteria > Bacteroidota > Bacteroidia > Bacteroidales > Prolixibacteraceae > Draconibacterium. The sequence continues at coordinate 7,115 of JAJRSD010000063.1, read as the reverse complement.
AGGAATAATAATGAACGGCGTTACCGGACGCATGGGAACCAATCAGCACTTGATGCGCTCGATTGTTGAAATAATTAAACAGGGTGGGGTGCAGGTCAGTCCCACAGAATTTATTATGCCCGACCCGGTTTTAGTCGGACGCAATGAAATAAAACTCAAAAAGCTGGCAAAAATGTCGGGTGTCGAAAAGTGGACAACCGATTTAGATTCGGTAATGAACGACCCCGGTTATCAGATTTATTTCGATGCCCAAACAACCGGTCGCCGTGCCGATGCAGTAAAAAAAGCAGCGAAGGCAGGTAAACATGTTTATTGCGAAAAACCGGTTGCCACCGACACAAAAACAGCCTTGGAACTTTACGATGTCTGTGAAAAAGCGGGTGTAAAACATGGTGTTGTTCAGGATAAACTCTGGCTGCCCGGATTACTGAAATTAAAAAGATTAATGGAAAACGATTTCTTCGGAAAAATACTTTCGGTGCGTGGAGAATTTGGGTATTGGGTTTTCGAGGGACACACAGTTTCTGCCCAGCGACCGAGCTGGAACTACCGAAAAGAGGATGACGGTGGAATTATTGTTGATATGCTCGCACACTGGCGTTACGTTCTCGACAATCTGTTTGGCGAAGTAAAAGCAATTTCATGTATTGGGGCTACTCATATTCCGGAGCGGATTGACGAGCAGGGCAAACCCTACAAATGCACTGCCGACGATGCTGCTTATGCAACTTTTGAATTGGAAGGCGGAGTAATTGCACAATTCAATTCGTCGTGGACAACTCGAGTGCGCCGCGATGATTTGCTAACATTGCACGTTGACGGAACAAAAGGTTCTGCCGTTGCCGGGCTGCGGGATTGCTGGACACAACATTACGGAAATACGCCAAAACCGGTCTGGAATCCTGATATTGCAAATCCTATTAATTTTTATGATGGCTGGAGTAAAGTACCTGAGCAGGAGAATTTCGACAATGCTTTTAAAGTTCAGTGGGAACTGTTTTTAAAACATGTTGTAAAAGACGAACCATTTAGGTGGAATTTATTAGAAGGTGCAAAAGGAGTACAGCTTGCAGAGAAAGGGCTGGAAAGCTGGGCTAAAAAAAGCTGGGTTGAGATAAATGATTTATAAGAAAGTTTTCAGTCGCAGTGAGCAGTGAAAAAAATAGTCGCAGTCGCAGTAAAATCAGCCGGAGTAAACAGTATATATTTGTTACTGCTCAGCAGATTTGAAATATTTATTATCATTAGCCCCGAGTTTTACAGCGTGTGTTAAAAATGAGTTTTTGATTAACCCCGACATAAATGTCGGGGCATAACACAATAAGCAGAAAGTGGGCTTTAGCCCTTGAAATGAGCAAGTTGGACTAAAGTCCATTGATTCTTTGTATTTCTAAACTCCGGCATTTATGCCAGAGTACAGTGTAGAACTTTAGCAGAATCCAAAGTGCGTGGGCACGAAAATTTGGCCCGGGTCGGCGATGGCATGTGGGGGGAAGGATGAAATTTTCTTGACTTTTTTGTTTCGTTTTTGTGTCAAGACAAAAATGAAAGCCTGTCCGGCAGGACAATAATATATTTAGAATTGAATGATTAACAGATAATTAACAAGAATATATACGAATGAAATTAAAGAAAAATATCATGAATAAAACGGAATCTTCTTCTCAGGAAAACAGGCGGCTTTCGGCACTAATAACCGGAGGTTCGCGAGGAATAGGATTTGGAATTGCAAAGGAGCTGGCAAAAGCCGGATTTAATCTGGCAATAAACGGAGTTCGCAACGAGAGTTCTGTTCAGCCTGTTTTAAATGAGTTAAAAGATTTTGGAGTAGAAGTTATTTATGCCCAAGGAGATATTTCGAAAAAAGAGGAGAGACTGCAAATTTTTGATGCTGTGGTTTCTGAATTCGGGAACCTGAATGTTTTGATAAATAATGCAGGAATCGCACCCAAAGAGCGAAAAGATATTCTGGAGGCCGGCGAGGAAAGTTTTGAAACTGTTTTGGATATCAATTTAAAAGGTCCATATTTTCTAACTCAGCTTTTTGCCAATCAAATGGTCAAAGTCAAAAAAGAGACTTCTGATTTTTCGTGTTGTATAATAAATGTATCGTCAATTTCGGCAACGGTTGCTTCTGTAAACCGTGGTGAATATTGTATCTCGAAAGCCGGAATTGCCATGGCAACAAAACTGTGGGCAGCACGGTTAGGAGAGTTCGATATTCCGGTTTACGAAATTCAACCCGGAGTTATAAAAACCGATATGACAGTGGGAGTAACAGAGAAATATGATAACCTTTTTAAGCGGGGATTAAGTATCCAGAAACGGTGGGGATTACCCGAAGATGTTGGGAAAGTAGCCGCTGCAATGGCAACCGGAATGATGCCGTATTCAACCGGGCAGGTTGTTTTGGTTGATGGCGGTTTGACGGTACAAAGACTTTAAATAGTAGCTTTTCGAAGAGGAACCATCTTTATTTGGTTGAAAAATTAGTAACAATAAATTAAACTAAAAAGAATGTCAGTAAAACTCCTTTTTCTCCTTTTGATTGTTGGATTGCTAAGTTGCACACAACAAAATGAAATCACAATTATTACAAACGGAATCTCCGAATACGAAATTGTAATACCCGACAATTCAGATAAAACAGTTGAAAAAGCTGCCACTGAATTACAAACTTATCTCGAAAAAATATCATCGGTTACAATTCCAATCGTTAAACAAAATAACTTGGAGACAAGTAAAAAATACATTTTTGTTGGTAGAGAATGTGATAATTTAAAATCTTCTCATTCAATATTAATAAAAAATGAGGGCGAAAATATTGTGATAACCGGAGGTAGTTCGCAAAGTGTTTTATATGCAGTTTATGAATTTTTAGAAAAATACGCGGGTTGCAAATGGTATTCTCCAACCGTTGAAAGTATTCCTGATTCAAAAAATATTTCGATTAATACTCCTCTAAATTATTCATACACACCGGAGATTAAAACACGAACAGTTCACTCGCGTCTGTTTTACGAAAATCCTGAGTTTGCGGATAAATTACACGTAACTTACACTGCATTTCCCGGCTATGTTCCAACTGCCAGGGTTCATACATTTAACCGATTTGTTCCTGCAAAAAGTTTTTACGAATCGCACCCTGAATATTATGCAATGCGTGGCGAGAAACGACTTCATACACAATTGTGCCTGACAAATAAAGATGTTTTACAAATTGTAACAGATTCGGTAAAAGCATATTTTGAAAGATATCCCGATGCTGATGTAATCTCGGTAAGTCAGGACGATAACACGCAACATTGCCAGTGCGAAAAGTGCAAAAAGATTGACGACGAAGAGGGCTCGCCAAGTGCAACAATGATTCGGTTTGTAAATGCTGTGGCTGCTGAATTTCCCGATAAAACCATTTCCACGCTCGCTTATCAGTACACCCGCAAACCGTGTAAAACAAAGCCTGCCGACAATGTACTAATTACCCTCTGTTCAATTGAGTGCGACCGCAGCGCGCCCATAGAAGAGAATTGTACCGACTTTGCAGAAGATTTAAGGGGCTGGAAAAAGCTAACAGAAAACATAAGAATTTGGGATTATACAACGCAGTTCACCAACTTTTTGGCACCATTTCCAAACATCCGCACTTTACAACCAAACATTCAGTTTTTTAGAGATAATAATGCAACATGGATTTTCGAGCAGCACAGTAATAACCCCAGCGAACTTTTTGAACTCCGCTCCTATTTAACTGCGAAACTTCTTTGGAATCCCGATTTGTTTGCCGATAGTTTAATCACCGGATTTACAAACGGATATTACGAGGAAGCCGGTATTTATGTAAAAAAATATATCGATTTAGTTCACGATGAAATTCAAAAAGACGATGACTTTTTTCTATTTTTATACGGCGACCCTGCACAAGCCTTTAATTCGTTTTTAAACCCTGAACTTCTGAAACAGTACAACACTTTTTTCGATGATGCTGAAAAGGCAGTCGCCAATAAACCGGAAGTTTTACAGCGGGTTAGAACAGCACGAATAAGTACCGATTATGCAATGTTAGAGATGGCGAGAAATGGAAAGTCACCCGATTTTCAGCTTTTAGAAAATGGGAGAATTTCTGATAATATAAAACTTCGATTAACACGTTTTAAAGAGAGTTGCCAAAATTCGAAAATCACCATGATGAACGAAATGGGTTACTCCGTTGACGAATATTTAGATTTGTACGCTGCCACATTAAAAAGGGCGGCACTGCCAAATATTGCGCGGGGTAAAAAAGTTACACTTCAAACAAAACCTAAAAAATATGTCGGTGAAAACCCGCAATCATTAACCGACGGTGCTTTGGGTGGAAGTAATTTTTACGCCAACTACCTGGGATTCGAAGGAAACAATTTGAGTGCTGTTATTGATTTGGGGAGTGCTATGGAATTCAGCACCATTTCAACTGCCTTTTTGCAGGTAACAAACCATATAGTTTTTTTCCCCGAAAGTGTAACTTATTCTTACTCCAATGATGGTGAAAATTTCAGGGAACTGGAAAAAATTACCAATTCGAAACCACTTTCGAAAGCAAGCAAAAAGAACGACATCGAATATTTTACAGCAACATTCCCGCAAACAAAAGCGCGCTACATAAAAGTTGAAGCGAAAAATATTTCGAAAGCTCCGGGCTGGCACAACGCCGCCGGACTGCCCGCCTGGATTTTTGTTGATGAGGTGATTGTGAATTAGTTATTTGAAGATGGGAGATAGTCAATTTTGTAAATGACAAAAAGATTAATAGGTTTGTTTTTATATCTGAATTAATGAAATGATCGAGAAATTTGATTTGAATAGGGTGGTAAATGAGTTATCAAAGGACAATGAATCGTCGCTTGAAGAGTTGTTCAATTACTATTATCCCCGATTATTTAATTTTTCCAAATCATTTTTGAAAATTGAGGATGGCATCGATGATATCCTGCAGGAAGTTTTTGTAAAAATCTGGCAAAAAAGGAAAAGTATAAAAAATTCTGCCACATTTAATTCCTATATTTTTACTATCACCCGAAATCTTTTATTAAATGAGCTGAGAAGTCGTTTAAACAATAAAAACATTAAAGAGGAAGTTCGTAAACTTTCTATTGCATCGGAATATTCATTGCTTGAGAAGATTGAATATCAGGATTTAAAAGAAAAAGTGGACAATATTGTTAATGAGCTTCCCAGCCGCCAAAAAGAAATTTTTAAACTAAGCCGCACCGAAGGTTTATCTCACAAAGAAATTGCCGAAAAACTTAAAATCTCAACAAAAACTGTCGAGTATCACATCACGCTGGCAGTAAGATTATTAAGAGACAAATTGAAAAGTCTAGGGCTGGTCTCGATACTCTACTTTTATCTTTTTTTCTAACTTTTAACCTTTTCTACAAGGGATAACCCTTTTTGCTGTGTATTAATTATAGTAAAACACAACATGAATAATTTGTTCAAAAAATATTATCACTCAGTACTGCGTCCCGATGAGTTTTCAGGGATTTCTGATTTTATAGGCAATAAAAAAAATGAGTCAATCATTTTTAGTCTGATGAAACCCTTTTGGGACAAGCAAATAAATGGGTCATCCACGGCTCCCAAAACCAATCCCGCTCTTTATAAACGAATAAAAGAGGCTGTTTTGCTGGAAAAACAAAAAGCAGCTCAGCGGAAGATAAATATTTACACATGGGGATTACGTGTTGCAGCGGTTTTGGTCGTTGCACTGCTTGCAAGTAATATTTTCTTTTTTCAAAAATCTGGTGATAATCAGATTGCCGAAACCCTGCAAACAATTACAACTCCTTATGGAGCAAAAACAAACATCACTTTACCCGATGGTTCATTAGTTTGGTTAAATTCCGGGTCAACACTTTCATATCGCACAAAATTTAGTAAAAGCAGACCGGTAACATTGGTAGGCGAAGCTTTTTTTGAGGTAGAAAAAAACGACAAGCCTTTTATTGTTTCAACAAATTATGGCGATGTGGAAGTGAAGGGTACTTCATTTAATGTAAAAGCTTTTACCGACGATAACGCTTTTGAAACCACACTGGAAGAAGGAGTTGTTACGTTTAAAACGAAAAATGCCTTAAATGAGGTTACCCTAAAACCCGGCGAGCAGGTGGTAAAAACAGCGAAAGGATTTACCGTAATACAGGTTGAAACAAAATACTTTACATCATGGAAAGATGGCAAACTTATGTTTAATAAAGAGCCATTCCCCAGCTTTATAAAGAAACTGGAACGCTGGTACAATGTAAAAATAAAATACACTGATGCTAAACTCGATGAATTGTGGTACACAGGCACCATCGAAATGGAAACCATTAGTGAAGTTATGGAAATGATTAGTAAAGCAGCACCTGTTTCATACAGTTTTAACAACAAAACAAGAGTATTTACTATAAAGGCAAAATAAATTTTAAACTTACAAATAACTAAAAACTAATAATTAAACTAAACAATAAATGCCTATGAACTAAAACAACACTCCTGCTCAACTATCAGGTAAAAAGAAAAGGAACAGAAAATTGCACTTTCCGCTCCTTTAAAATAGTTGATAAATAATCTTAGTTACTTATTAAAACCAGTTCAAAATTATGAAAAAAAATCGATGTATCCATGGACTAAGTCCGTGTGTTATTAAAATGCTTAGAATTATGAAGCTAACAGTTTTTTTGATGCTGATATCCTTTATTGGAGTTTTCGCATCCGAAACGTACTCGCAAACTACCAAACTATCGCTTAAAGTTGAAAAAGTGAGCCTTGAAGATTTTTTAATTAAAATCGAAAATCAGAGCGAATTCCGCTTTTTTTACACAGGTAAAATTGATGTTACTAAAAAAGTTTCAGGTGAATTTAAAAATAAAATAATCACCGAAATTTTAGATGATATCAAAGAAGAAGCAGGCTTTCAGTACGAAGTAATGGGACGACAGATTGTTCTTTCGCCATACCTGTCCGAAAGTTTTAAAAAAACAGGATATTTAAATGTTAACTAATTGAATATCAGATATAATATTTTTGTTATTTCACTAAATATGGGTTTAGAATAATTTATGATGAGTTAAAATTCATTTTTATCTGCCTTG
>JAJRSD010000062.1 GCA_024278975.1 Bacteroidota bacterium | reverse complement strand
TTAACCGATTTTGTTTTTGTAGTTGAAAATATTTCTAAAATGTTTATTACCGGACCAAGTGTAATTAAATCTGTTCTTGGTGAAGATATTTCGATGGAAGAGCTGGGAGGGGCAAAAGTACACGCCGAAATTACCGGTAATGCACATTTCTATGCAAAAACCGAGATGGAGTGTTTTGAGCAAATTAAAGATCTCATCAGCTACATTCCACGAAGTAATATGAAAAAAGCACTGCCTAAACCACCAAAAGCACCTGGGAAAGGTAAAAAAGTTGAAGACATTGTTCCGTCTGATCCAAGGATTCCGTACGATATGCGAGACATTATTATTAGTCTTACCGACGGAACCGAATTCCTCGAAATTATGGAACATTTCGCTCCAAATATAATTATTGGATTTGCGCGTATGGAAGGCGAAACAGTTGGTTTTGTTGCAAATCAACCAATGGTTTTAGCTGGTGTTTTAGATTGTGACAGCTCTGATAAAGCAGCCAGATTTATTCGTTACTGCGATGCATTTAATATTCCGATTGTTACTTTGGAAGATATGCCTGGTTATCTGCCGGGAGTTGATCAGGAACATGCAGGAGTAATTCGCCATGGTGCAAAAATATTGTATGCGTACAGCGAAGCAACCGTGCCGAAAGTTACTGTAATTTTAAGAAAAGCATACGGAGGTGGATACATTGCAATGAACTCGCGCCATTTACGTGCCGACTTTGTTTTTGCGTGGCCAACAGCCGAAATTGCAGTTATGGGACCAGAAGGTGCAGCAAATATTGTTTTCCGTAAAGAAATTGCTGAGGCTGAACATCCTGAAGAGATGCGCAAACAGAAAGTTCAGGAGTATAAAGAGAAATTTGCAAATCCGTATGTGGCAGCAGCACAGGGTTATATCGATGAGGTAATAGAGCCGAAAGAGACCCGTTCGCGTATTTTACATGCATTAAAAGTTTCAGAGAATAAAAGTGTATTCCTTCCGAATAAAAAACACGGAATACCTCCATTTTAAAAAGAATTAGGTATGTCAAAAGAAAAAGAATACAAAGAGTTAATTATTCAGGGAGTTATTTATAAAACAACCTTAACTCGTAAATTTGAAGAACGGATTAATTGGGAAGCTCATAACAAGAATATGTTACATTCGATTATTCCGGGAACAATTATTGATATTTTTGTTAAGCCACGAGAGAAAGTAAAAGAGGGTGAAACACTTTTGCTACTGGAAGCCATGAAAATGCAAAACCAGATTCGTATGCCTTTCGATGGCGAAATTGTAAAAATTCATGTTAAAAAAGATGAATTGATACCTAACAGACATCTGATGATTGAAATAAAACCTAAAAAGAGATAGGATATTTTTTAACTATTTATATTGAAACCGTACAAATTTTTGTACGGTTTTTTTAGTAGTTTTAACCACCATTTTTAATCGGTTATTGTGAAGAAAATAATCATCATTTTAATACTTCTTTTTGTAGGAATTAACTTTTCTGCTGTAAGTCAGGAACCCGATCCATGTAAAAAATCTACCGAAGGAACCGATTTTTGGTTTGGTTTTTTAGAAGGACGCTGGGATCGGGGTAATGGGAATAGTCATTATACTGAAATAACTGTAACCGCACGCGAGACAACAACTTTCACAATTAAAATAGGTTACGCAGAGATCCCTTTTGGAGGAACTTATACTGTAAATGCCAAGAATCGAATACAAATTAGAATTCCCTCAGATTTGGTTGAACCGCGCGGTTCTGAAAAGATAGAAGACAAAGGGATTCATTTGGTTTCGGAAAAACCAGTTAATGTTTATGCGTTAAATTATGATTCAAATTCGGCAGATTTAGCAGTTATTTATCCTGTTCAATCGTTGGGAAAAGAACATTTTGCAATGTGCTATACTCCTGATGTAAATGGGACGACCGGAAGAAATAGTGAATTTGTTATTGTTGCCGCCGAAGATTCTACAATAGTTAAAATAACACCATCAAAGAAGACAGATCAGGGTCGCCTTCAAGATTCAACATTTACCGTAACATTAAATAAAGGGCAGGTGTATCAGGTTCAATCTGAAAATACAGAAAATGCCTCCGGTCAGGGTGATTTAACAAGTAGTTACGTCATCTCGAATAAACCAATTGCATTTTATTCAGGTTCGCATGGTACTCGTATTCCGGCCGGCGAATGTTGCTGGGATCATTTATATGAACAAATTCCACCAGTGCATTCATGGGGGCGCGAATATTACACTGTCCCCCTAAAATCAAGAGAGCAAGACCGTTATAGAATTATGGCTGCCGAAGACAATACAACTATTCAAATTACCGGATTGACTGATATTATTTTAGATAGAGGGGAATATACTGAAAAAGTATTTTACTACAATCAACCTAAACGAATATTTGCAGACAAACCAATTCTTGTTGCCCAGTATAGTCAGTCTCGAGATGTTGATAAAAATTTTACGGGAGGAAATGGCGACCCGTTTATGATTATTTTAAGCTCGGTTACACAGTCAAAAAACGACGTAACTTTTGTTGCTTACGATTCTGAAATCATACAAAAATACTATGTAAACATAATATCTCATAGAGATGAGATTTATAATATTCGTTTTGATAAAACCGGTATTGTCGGCGATTTTAAATCCTTTCCTGAAGGTGAATATTCCTATGCACAAAAAGAAATAAGTAGTGGTGTTCACCATATTGAAAATGTAAATAATGAACGTGGTTTTTTAGCTTATGTTTATGGTTACGGTGGCGTTGAATCGTACGGCTACGGTGTTGGTTTTAATCTCGATTTAGTTCTCGACTTAGGTGAAAGTATAGATTTTGATGGCGATACTCTTTTGCTTTGCTACGGCAGTTCTATTGAGTTAGATGCCGGCCCGTATTTCGATACATATAATTGGAATACAGGAGATACAACCCAGAAGATTACAGTTACAGAAGAGAGACAATATTTTGTTGAAACTACTACAATTGATGGTTGCAATTTAGAAGATTCAATTTTTGTTTATGTTTCCCATCCTGAAGTTGATTTGGGAATTGATTACGACGAAGGATGTTCGCCACATTCAATAGAATTAGATGCCACCGATATTTTCGAGAAATATGTCTGGCAAAATAAAAATAACGATACTCTTTCAACAGAACAAAAATATATTGCCAGCCAAACAGATGAATATCATATTACAGTTTATAATGAAGACCGTTGCCCGGCACGCGACACAATGAATCTGGTCGTTTTTCCAGTTCCGAAAATAAAAATAGATGGCGAAACTTTAATTTGTGGCGCAAAAATTAGCGAACTTTCTGTTTCAATTACCGATACACCCGATTCTGTTTGGAATTATGATGGCAGTTTTACCTGGTCGTCAGATAACCCGGCGTTAACATTTTCGGAAGAGACACACACTTCTACAAAAATTGAAGTTACTGATTGGGGTGAATATGAAATTTATTATCATCTTAAAACCATTGATAATTGCGAATCGATGGATACTTTTTTGGTTCGGTTTTATCAAACACCCACATCTAATTTTGATTATGTCGATAATCCCGATGACGAATGCGAAGGATATTACAGAGAAGTTTTATATGGTGGCAATGCAACTCAAAATGCAAATTATTACTGGGATTATGGCGGTAGCAAAGTGATAGATTCGTTAGATTGGAACAGATTTACAGTATCGTTGGGTGCATACAATTCAAATCCGTTTTTGCAACTTTATGTCGAAGAAAATGGTTGCTGGAGCGATACAACCATAAAACCTCTTGGAGCAAATCCTGATTTTATTCTCGAAACAGAAAAAGCCAGAGGTTGTGATTCTTTAACTGTTTTGTTTAAGGGAACACTCGGAGTTGAAGATTCATTGCTTTTTGAATGGGATTTTGGAGACGGTTCGCCAATTAGTAATTTGCAAGAAGTCGAGCATTTTTATTCTGAAATAGGATTTTACGATGTGAGTTTGCTAATTACAAATCTGCTTTCCGGGTGTCAGATTGGATTCCAAATCGACAGTATGATAAAAGTGTTTCCAACACCAACGGCTGCAATCACTGCCGACCAGTCGTTTTGCTATCCCGATTCTGCCGATGTTATTTACACTCATAATATCGACTCGTCAATTTGTTATTGGGACTTTGAAGGTGCTCATCAATCAGGAAATGGAAACGACTCGATTACCGTTATTTTAGACAATCCATTCGGTAACGTAATTCTTACTGTTGATGAGTATGGATGTTTAAGCGACCCCGCAGAAATCACCTTAAAACGTAAACCTCATTTCAATTTTCATACAGAAAATATAGAGGGTTGCCAACCTTTCTCACTTGAAATTTTTGCTGACCCCCAAGACGATAATTTAAACTTTACGTGGGTGACAGATAGTTTACCTCATCCAACCGGGGAATCTAATATTTACCTACTTCCCGATTCCGGCAGATTCAATATTACTTTAGTTGCAAATTCTGCTGAAACCGGGTGTTTAGACACGCTTACAAAACCAGACTGGATTTGGGTACATCCGAAACCAATTGCAGCTTTTGCAGTAGATTATCCGGTAGCTTTAATAGAACATGCAACTATTACTTATACCGACTCTTCGCAGTTGGCAACTTTATATTCGTGGGATTTTGGCGACAACGAAACATCTGCCGAAATTAATCCCGTTCATACTTTTACTGCACTGGGCGAGTACAATTCTCAACTGTTTGTTGAGTCTGATTTTGGCTGTAAAGACACATCCGAATTGCTTATTAAAGTATTACCCTTTTCTGTTTTTACACCCAATGCTTTTCGTCCCGACAGCGATATTCCAGAGAATAGAACTTTTATGCCGGTTGGTGTTGGCGCCGATATTTCGCGGTTCAATTTAAAAATATATAACCGTTTGGGACAGTTGGTTTTCGAAACTCAAACACCCGAAAACCCCTGGGATGGAACTGCAAAAAACGGAACTGCTGCACCAATGGGGAATTACGTTTGGATATCGCACTATTTTGACATTCAAGGATTTGAACACGATCAAAAGGGACAGGTACTTTTGGTAAGGTAAAAATAGTTGAGTGAATAATTCTAAAAATACTAATTACAATACCGTTTAATAATATTATAAGCTCCGGAAATTCCCAGCTCGCCGGCACGACTTAAATCGAGTGCGCCACCCTCCAAATCGTCGAGATAAATTTTGGTTAACCCACGATTAAAATATGCCTCTGCAAACTCAGGCTCCAGTTCAAGTGCATGGTTGAGGTCTTCAATTGCGCTTTTATATTCGCCCAAACGTAATTTTATAAAAGCACGGTTATAGTATCCAAAAAAGAAATCAGGATTCTGAAAAAGTGCTATTTCATAATCGTCTAAAACCTGACTGTAGTCCATAGTTAATTGCGAACCATCACTCTCTGTCTCCCCAATTTTTTGCGCTATCGAAATAGAAACATTTGCTTGAGAGCCCGAAATATTTGCCACTTGCTCTAACATTTTATAGCGGCAATTGGCACGTGCAAAATAGGAAATTCCATTCTTTTTATCGAGTTCAATCGAGCGGTTTAAATCATTTAACGACTCGTTATATTTCTTCATCAAACTATAAAATATACCCCGATTCAGGTAATTAGAACTATTCTCCTGAACAGCAATTTTCTCGTTAAAAAACAGAATGAAATTCTCAAAAATATCTTGATACGTATCAACCGATTTATTGGAAAGTGTAAGCCACGGATTAAAATTATTTATTGCATTTAAATCATCAATTGCCTGATTATAATATTGAAAACGGTCGTAATCAACATCATTTTTTTCGAACGCCGAAATAATAAACAGTGGCTGCAAATCAATTACAATATTTTTATTCTGAATTCGCCCGTCATCAACTTCCTCCTCTTCCTCGGTGGGCAAATTGCGCGAGTCTTCAATAATCAAATTTACACGACTTCTACGTTTTCTCTTTTCTGTAGTTTCCTCTTTTTTATCATCACTGTTTTGTGCCAGAGCATTTGTACTTTTTTGCTGATTACTATTTTTTTGTGCAGTTTGCTGTTGATTTGTATTTTGTGATTGCTGTGCCTGTTTCTGGTTTTGCTGTTTATTTTGCTTTTGTTGAGCAAGTTTTTCAGCATCAACACGACGGCTTTTCAAATCAAATTTCGGATTCAGTTGAGCAGCAATTTTATAATCATTCTCGAAACCCGGACGTTTAAGAATCTCGCGTGCCATTGCACGATTAAAATACGCACTTGCCATTTCAGGATTTAACCGAAGTGCCATATCGTAATCCATAATTGCACTGCTATAATCTTCCAGCTTATGTTTTACAATTCCACGGTTATTAAATGCCAGCGCACTCTTCGGGTCAAATTTTATACTCTGGTCGTAATCTCGCAGTGCCGATGCGTAATCTTCCAACTCGAAACGCGCAAGTCCTCTGTTTAAATAGGCAGCAGCATAATGCGGTCTGATTACAATCACCTTATTCAAATCTTTAATTGCCCCTTTAACATCGCCCTTTACAATTTTAGCATTACTACGGTTCATTAAAGCATAAGTCGATTTCGGATTTACTTTCAATGCCAGATTGTAATCTTCAATTGCACCTTCCAAATCTTTCTGAGCCAGTTTTGCAATTCCCCTGTTGTTATAAATATTTTCATCGTCAGGATTAAATTCCAATGCTTTATTATAGTCTAAAATTGCTTTGTCGTATTTTTTCAGATTGTGATACGCCATTCCGCGATTATTGTAAGCACGCGGATAAAACGGCTTTATTTCAATGGCTTTATTATAATCGCGAATCGCGCCCCGGTAATCTTCCAGCGAATGTTTTGCCGAGCCACGATATAAATATGCCTCAGCCAAATAAGGTTTAAACTTTATAACAATATTGAAATATTCGATGGCTCCCGTGTAATTACCAATGGAAATTCGCGTTCGCCCAACCCGAATGTAATGGTTAATATTTAGCTGTGCCTGACTTTGAAAAACCGTGGCTAGCAACAAGATTATAAATATAGTTCGTTTCATATTTTTTAAACTGAAAAGCAAAAATAACATTTTAGACCAATAGGAGTTATTCTCGTTAATTATATTTAACTTTTCAACCTAAATTTTAGTATATGTGTACAAGATGCGATTGGGGGAACAGTAACGAATTGATGATGAAATATCACGACAAGGAGTGGGGAGTTCCGTTACACGAAGACCAGAAACTTTTTGAGTTTTTTGTTTTGGAAGGATTTCAGGCGGGACTGAGCTGGCAAATAGTTTTAAATAAACGCGATAATTTCCGTAAGGCTTTCGATAATTTTAATGTTGAAATTGTTGCGGAATACGATGAAAGCAAATTGGCAGAATTGGCAGATGACAAATCAATTATTCGCAACAAATTAAAAATTGCTGCTACTGTAAATAATGCGCAACGCTTTCTCGAGATTCAAAAAGAGTTTGGCAGTTTCGATAGATATATTTGGAATTTTGTCGATTTTAAACCCATTGTAAATTCATTTTCGACCATAAAAGAACTACCCGCAAAAACTGAACTTTCCGATAAAATCTCGATCGACCTAAAAAAACGTGGTTTTAAATTTATTGGGTCAACCATAATTTATGCGCACATGCAAGCCACCGGAATGGTAAACGACCATCTCACAAATTGTTTTCGGTATAAAGAAATTCAAAATATAAAAGCTAAATAGTGCTAAAAATCAATTAGTAAGTGCGACAGTTTCCCTTCTAAAAATAAATAAATTTACTACTTTTGACTTTTCTAAAAGATAAATTAAAAATTAATTATATGAAATTACGTGTTTTACTAACCATGGTTTTAATGGTTTCGGCGGTTAGTCTTGTCCTGGCTCAAAATGAAGAAGACAAAAAGAAAGAAGAACCAAAAGGTTATATTTTTGAAGATGAAATTAACCTGCCGGCCACTTCGGTAAAAGACCAATATCGCACCGGTACTTGCTGGTCGTTTTCGGGTTTATCTTTTTTAGAGTCGGAGATGTTGCGTTTGGGAAAACCCGAAGTTGACCTCTCTGAAATGTTTATTGTTTGGCACACATATTTAGATAAAGCGCAAAAAGATGTTCGGGTTCATGGAAGTCTTAATTTTGCTGCGGGCGGTGCATTTCACGATGTAACAAATATGATTAGAAAATACGGAATTGTACCCGAAGAAGTTTACACCGGGTTAAATTATGGCGAAAAGAAACACGTACACGGCGAAATGGATCGCGTACTAAAACAACACGTCGATGCGGTTATAGAAAACAAAAACCGCAAGTTAAGTACCGTTTGGCTCGAGCCAATTAAAGCAACGTTAAACTCCTATCTGGGCGAAATTCCACAAAAATTCGAATACGAAGGTAAAAGCTATTCTCCACAAAGTTTTGCCACCGATTTTGTTGGACTAAACCTCGACGATTATGTCGAAATTACATCGTACACACACCATCCGTTTTATTCTAAATTCATTATCGAAATACCAGACAACTGGTCGTGGGACGAGGTGTATAATGTGCCGATTAACGAGTTGGAAGAGATAATTGACTATTCGTTAAACAATGGTTTTACAGTTGCATGGGCCGCCGATGTTAGCGAAAAAGGTTTTGCAACAAGCAACAAAGGAGTTGCGGTTATGCCATCAGCAAAAACTGAAGATATGAGCGATGCTGAAATTACCCGATGGGAAACTCTGTCAGATAAAGATAAACAGAAAGAGTTGTATAAATTAGATAAACCGGTTAGCGAAGTAGAAGTTACACAAGAGATGCGCCAAATTGCTTTCGATAATTATACCACAACCGACGACCATGGAATGCACATTATCGGAACAGCAAAAGATCAGAATGGAAAAATCTTCTATAAAGTTAAAAACTCGTGGGGCGAGTACAATAAATATGATGGTTATTTTTACGCATCGAAACCTTATGTAAACTATAAAACCATGAGTATTATGGTTCATAAAGATGCCATTCCGCAAAGTATAAAAGATAAACTTGGACTGTAGTTTGATATAAGTTGACAACTATAAATTCAAACTCAACCAATAATAGATTTTGTTTCAAGACCCTGAAACGAGTTCAGGGTGACGGTCTAAAAATAACACGGGTCAAGAACGTCTGAAAAGTCATCAGATGAATCATTTAGCAAAAAGCACAGGAAATTAAAGCCTGGCAATCAGTTGGTTACAAATTCATCAGATGACTAATTTTCTATTTATTTACTTTTCAGAGAGGACTGTATAAATAATATTTGTTATTTGTATTTAGAAGTTTGGTTTTTATCTTTGGAAGATTCAATTAAAATAAATGAAGCACCTTCTTTTTATTATCCTGTTAATATTCTCATCTTTATTTGTTAGCGGTCAGGATCCTGATGCTGACTATGGATGGTGGAACGAGTTGCACGGTTGGGAGAGCGGCGACCCGGGCTGGCGAAACTGGATGATTATTTCGCCAGGTTATCTGGGACCAAATGCGCTTCCTGTACCCGGAGTAAAAAGAGGTTTTTTGCGGAACAAAACTGAAATTGAATTAACAGCATCTAACCATTTTCACCCGGGCGACCCAACTCAGGATATCTCGGGACGGTTGTATATCCCATTTGCAAACAGCAAAATTGCGGTCGAAATGTATGGCGTTATTTACGAGCATTTTGCATTCTCCGAAGAGATTAGAAATGAACGTTTTGCCCGAATTGAAAATGGTAAAGGAAATGCAGTCGGCGACTTATATTTTAGTACATTAATTCAAATATCGAAAGACCGTAAGTTTCCAAATACTCTTTTTCGTTTTACAGCAAAAACTGCTTCCGGAAATATGCTGGAGGGTGCGCGTTACACCGACAGTCCGGGCTATTTTTTCGACTTAAGTTTTTCAAAAGATTTAGGTAAAAAAGAGACAGGAGTTTTTCGCCCTTTTGGATTATTTGGTTTTTATAGCTGGCAAACCAACGATGAACTAAATCTTCAGAACGATGCATTTTTGTACGCAATTGGTGCAGATTACGAAAAAAATAGTTGGCTTTTTTCAACTTCATGGTCAGGATATTCGGGCTATAAAAACGAGCGCGATAAACCCATGCAACTGAATTTTGAGATTCGTAAAGACTTTAAATCAAAAGCTATCCGGATTCAATACTTACACGGTTTGCGCGACTGGGAATATAAGACCGTTAAATTTTCGTTTATCTGGAAATTGAGACCTGTAAAATAGAAGGCAGGAATTGAAAATGATTTGCGTAAATTTGCGCTGTTAAATAGATAAAAATAGATACCGAAACAAGTTCGGCATGACGACAAAATAAACTATTAGCAATGAAACGAGCATGGCAAAATTTGGCACACAACTTGTCCCGATTTAGCGGGAGGTGAATGATTATAAGCGAGATACATATGTTGCCGTTAAAAAATAAATAATTATAAACACATGAAACCCGGATCTCCGTAGTGCTAAATTTAAAGGAGCGACTACAAAAGGAGTTCTATATGAGTGCTTACTGAAAATGGGTTGTTAGATTTGGATTACTCACCCTGATAATTTTGCAGTCAGATAAATCTGACCACAAAATTATCGTCCCTCTCTTCGCGAAGAAAGGGGAAAGAGGGAGAGTAGTAAAAGATTGACATTTAGTTGTTTAATGTAAATATATACGAATGAAAAAACTATCGCTGGTAATTTGTGTTTGGAATGAGGAGTCAAACATTAAACCCCTTTCGGAACAGATAAAAAATGCTTTAAACGATTACGATTTTGAAGCCATTTTTGTTGATGATGGTTCAACAGATAATACGCGCGAAGAGATTAAAAATATTGATGACAACCGTTTTATTTTGGTTGAATTAAAAAGAAATTACGGTCAGAGTTCTGCATTGCAAGCAGGAATCGATCAAGCAGAAGGCGAATTTGTTGTGCTTCTCGATGGCGATCTACAAAACGACCCGGCCGATATTCCGATGATGCTTAAAATGATGGAAGACGACGAGTGGGAAATGGTAGCCGGTGTGCGTGCCAACCGAAAAGATGGAATGTTTTTACGCAAGGTACCATCAAAAATTGCCAATTATATGATTCGTAAATCAACCGGAATACACATGAAAGATTTGGGTTGTACGCTAAAAATATTTACAAACGAGACCATTAAAAGTATCCATATTTATGGCGAATTACATCGTTACATTCCGGCATTAATTACTTTCGAGGGGGCAACTAAAATAACTCAGGTCGATGTAAATCACAGACCACGAGAGTTTGGCGATTCGAAATATAATTTAAGTCGCACAACCCGTGTAATGAGCGATTTGATTTTAATGGTATTCTTTAAAAAATATCTGCAACGCCCGATGCACTTTTTTGGTACAATCGGGATTGTAACTTTCGGAATTGGCGCAATCATTAATTTTTACATGTTAATATTAAAAATTCTTGGTCACGATATTTGGGGAAAACCGCTTCTTTTACTTGGCATTCTTTTGGTGATGGGAGGAATTCAGTTTGTTACAATAGGAATAATTGCAGAGTTACAAATGCGTACTTATTTCGAATCTCAAAATAAAAAACCTTACCGTGTAAAAAGGGTTGTTACAACTAAAAAAAATTGACTTATAAAATATATAACATTCGCAATTAATTTGACACTAAATATTTACCACACATGACAGTAAAACAGATATTTATAATTGCAATTGCGTTTCTGTTTTTTGTTGAAAAACAAAGTTACGCACAGGAGAAAGTCATTTTTGGCAGGATTACCACTTTCGATAGCATTCCGGTAATGAATGCAAGTATCAAGGTTTACAGTACAAAGCAAATTGTATTTTCCGACTCGTTGGGAAATTTTTCGGTGGCATGCAACAACATCGATAAAGTGAAAGTAAAAGCAAATGGTTTTAATAGCCAGAAAGTAAAACTAACACCTCTCATTAAATTTGCAGCTATTAACTTAAAGCTGAAACAGGGCGAAAAAAATCGCGAATATGCCATCGGTTACGGCCATGTTACCGATAGAGATAAACTAAATGCAGTGTCGAATTTAAACAATAAAGATTTCGATTTTTCGAACTATACAAATATGTACGACCTGATTCTAGGTAGGTTTGCAAGTGTACAAATTGTAAACAACGAAATTATTATTCGCGGAGAAAACTCGATTAACAGCAGTTCGGCTGCATTAATTGTTGTCGATGGAATAGCCTCCGATAACAGCGTATTAAATTCTCTTTCTCCACATCAGGTTAAAAGTATAAGTATTATTAAAGACGGGAGTTCAGCTATTTATGGCTCTCGCGGAGCAAATGGGGTTGTAATTATTGAAACCAAACGTGGGGGCGATTAGGGCTATTTAGGCATTGCAAAAAAATAAGTACTCCGTTTTAACTTGTAATTTTGCCTTTACTTTTCGTGCCCAAGACCACTTTCTATCTCCATAAATTGACGTATTAGTGTGTGGTGATTTGCTAAGTAATATAATTGATTAATTCTATGTATCTCTTTTCAAATAGTACTGATGTTTTTATTGAATCGAATGATGAATTTTCTCCAAGTTGAAAAATTAATACATTTGGATATAAGAAAAGCCTTGGTTAAAAAAGGAGCTAATCAATATAAGTTGAATCAGTAATATTATTTCTACAGACTTTTTCACTTTATTATTTTTTCTGTTTACTACAAAAATATTCTATCCCTAATTAGTAAGATTTGTACTCTGTATTCATTACGTTAATTGGTTCGATGATCCATACCTTGTATCTGGTACTCTTATCCCAGGTGTTACCTGCCGAGCCAAAATCACAAAAATGGATTTGTGATGCAGGGTCAGTAGTTGCCGCTACGCCAGTACCAAGCTTTAATGGCGCTGTAAAAGACATCCAAACTTCTTTGGGTTTATAATCCGAAACCTGAAGATCAACTATGCCATTATCGTGCTGAATTAAAGCTGCTTCATCTACAAAGCCGTCTTCGAATCTTGAATCACGAGACAAAACAATAGGACCTCTCAAAATAGCAGCATGTCCGTTCAGTTTTACCAAACGACCACGAAGATCAAGTTGCAATTCAAGACGATCGCCTTTCTTCCATGTGCGGGTTATTTTCACATAACTTCCAGAAGTAACTCCATCGACTTTTTCTCCATTCACCATAAGAGAGTTTTGAATGCTCCAGTTTGGAATACGCAAAGCAATAGTAAACTGCTCAGGCTTGTCAGGAGAAACGGTCAATTGAATTTTATCTCCTTCCGGGTAATTTGTCTTTTGATCAAGAACAATTTCATTTTTTTGAGTAAGTGCAAGTGTCGCAGAAAACTCTGTGTATAAGTTAACATAAACTTCATCAGCAGAAGTTAATACCGCATAGCGAGGCATCATCATATATCCACGCGGGCCATTTGCAATGCAACAGTTTATGTCCATACCGCATTGTTTGTCATGATCTCCCCGGAATCCCTCCAAAGGGCTATACTTTGCAATCTCTGATCCCCCATATCGTGTAGAGGCTATCAGTGCATTGTAATAAGTAATCTCAATATTATCAGCATACTTCAGTTTGCCGGTAAGACGAAGCAAATCATAATTGATCTTCATCCATGTGGTCATCACACACGTTTCCATGGTATGGAAAGTTGGTGTCGTCTGCTTTTCTTTACCATGATACCAGCATTCGAAAGAAGTTCCTGACCCGGTAATATTTATTTCTTCATCCATTATATCCTGTATCGTCATCTCTACAGCCTTCAGATAATCAGTAGTTCCTGTTACCTTATATAATTCCAATAGTCCGTTATAGCATGACATCATTTCATAAGCTTTCTGTCCGTTTTCCGGTGAAAACCAACTTTTTGGTGGAGGAAACCGGTCGGCCACATGTACTCCTGCCAGAGCTTTGGCAATCAGTTGTGGGCCATCGGGAGTTTCCCACTGAGCTACGATGTATTTTGCAAAATCAAGATATTTACTGTCGTTCGTTTTATTGTAAAGCATCATAATAGGTTCAAGAACCGAACTGCTTGCCATGCCGTGATAGTTGCCTGTTTCAACGATGTTTACTTTGTCCGGACCAACCTGCGAAAGCAGATAATCTGCTTCCTTTCGTGCTGCTTTTAAGGCTCTTTTATCATTGGTAATGTCATGATAGCGGAGTAAACCCAACAATACATATTTTCTCCCCCAGATATCCCAATGTGTTAGCTGGTTTTCAACAGGGTAATTGCCTATATATCCATTGGGTAGTTGAGTCTCGATGATACTGCTTATAGATTCGCTCATATTATCCATAATCTTTGCATCGTGTGTATATTCCCATGCTGCAACTGCCCCAAGCATCCATTTACCCCAAAACTCCATTTGCCAGTACTTGGTTTCATTTTTATGGCGGAACGGTTCCACCAGATAATCATAATCTTGCGCCAGAACCCTATTGTTGATTATCAGATTGGTTTGCTCTCCAACGTATCCTTTCAATTCTATTTGATTCTGAGGAATCGTCTCTAATAGTTCTGAAACAGCCTGAGCCTGAACAATAACTGGCGCAAAATTTAAAAGAAACAGTAAGGTGTAAAAATGAAATCTCTACATGATTGCAAATTTATTTTAATATTTAATTGGTAGTTTTCTATAAAATATATTTTCTAATTCCCATAATGGATTCTAATTTTCAGAATAACTTTTTCAACACCACTGGCAACTACCCCGGCAATAATTCCTACAATGAGAGCAGAAGGCATAATCCAAAGTACTTTTACTCCCATAAATTCCCAGAATGCTGCAGACACAGCCATTGCGACACTTAATAAGCCACCAATAACAGTTCCTTTGCTGGTTGCAAAAGGGACAAAAATTGCCATAACAAACAATACGAATAATGGTGCGACAAAAAGGTTCACAACTTTAATTACTATATCTAACATATTTCCCTGTACATTGCCTATGGCTAAGCTTATTAATATAGCAATAATGCCTACAAAGACAGATATTTTTTTTACCTGTTTTAAAGGATCTGAAGAGACATAGCGTGGAGCCAAACGTTTAATAATATCTTCATTTATTACTGATGATGAGGAATTTAATCCAGACGACAGGCTTGACATTGCAGCTGCAAGTATCCCCGAAGCAACTAATCCTGAAATACCAATGGGTAAACCCACCAATATAAACTTTGGGAATAGCTTATCCGCTTGTTCTGTTAAAGTTTGACCATCAATTAAGAAATGAGGATTGTCTATGAAATATGCCAACATCGCCAATCCAACTACTGCTAAAAATATTTTTACAATAAAGGTTGCTATTAAAGAAATACCAAAAGTACGCCTTGCAGCCTGGACATCTTTGGTTGATAAGTACCTTTGTACTGCCATTTGGTCGGAGCCATTTGTACAGATGAACCAAACTAAGAGCATGATCATGGCATTACCGACTGTAGATCTTTCCTGTATATCAACCCCCCATTTTAGAGGGCTCCAGTGAGCTAAATAATGATCCGGCAGCCATGAGGTGAAAGAGTGGAAATGCATTATTACGACAACAATCGTAAAGAATGCCCCTCCCCATAATACGACTGATTGTATGACATCAGTAGTAACAACAGCTTTAAATCCGCCCATTGAGGTATATAATATTGTTAGTAGCATTAATAAAATGCTTATGAAAGGAGTATAAGAAGGCGAAACATCAACAATGGTAGTTAATGCAATATTTATTGTCATATAAATTATTGTAGCCATCCAAAGAAACCTCAGCGTCAGGAAAAAAAATGATGCAAGTATCCTGACACTTAGCCCCAGCTTCTTCTCAAGTAACTCATAGGCACTAGTCACCTTCATCTCCATAAATTTAGGAATCAGAAACCAGCCGACGATATAATATACAAGAGGGAAAATCAACATACCTATAAAAAAGACCGGCCCATTTTTTATCATTTCTCCAGGGTAAGAAAGATAACTTAACGAGCTAATCATCGTAGCAAATAATGATAACCCAACTGCCATTGGTTTCATTTTTCTACCTCCCAAAAGATAATCTTCAGTATTTTTTGTCTTTCTGGAATAATACCAACCGACTAAAAGCATTCCAATAGCAAAAAGAGCAATCACACCCCAATCTATTCCCGTCAAAGTATATTTCTGCCTACGGTCTATTCGTAATATTGCATTAGATGCCGCTACACTAAAATCTATATTATTGCCAAGCTTAATCCCATGATTTTCAATTAAAGATGAGAGTAATGGAAGGTGCTCGTTATCACCTATTTCTCCGAGTGCAGATAGTGCCTCATATCGACCTGGAATGCCGGGAGTGCCAGCAATTTTTTCCAGTTCGACTCTGCAATTTTGTACTCGTTTAGACAAAATCGAGTCCTTGGGTATGTTTACCAAGGCACTACTTAAAATATATGAATATGCTAATGAACTATCAGGTTCATTACACGCAGCATTAATCAACAAGTCCCAATTCAGGGTTCCTATTTCTTTCAAGTTGCGCAAGGCATAGGCAGCCAACCTCCTAACTTTAGTTGGTTCATTTTTTTGTGCAACAACATTTGCTAATTTTGTTTTAACATCGCTCATTTCCATGACCGATGTATAAGCACTACCCCATAAGGTATAAATCCACAATATGTTATGTGTACCATTAAGAATTGAATCCGTTGTTTCAGCACTAATGGTATATGGCGACACTCCAAGCTTAGCCAGAGATTCAGTAGCATGGATTTGATCCGGGCTTTTGGGGTTTTTGAATACTTTTGCAATGGAATCAAGCCATTGTTGCTTTTCTTCCGGGTTCAATGATGCTTGTGCCAGTACCCGCCAGATGCCTATACGGTAATAGTATTCGTCTCCTTTTTGTTTTTCCTCCTCTATAAAAATATCGTAAACATTATTCGCATAGCCAAGGTTAAGCAAGAACTCTGCCGCATGCACTTTTTCCCATCTTGAGTTACCATATAAAACTGATTGTAAATTATTTACAGTTTCCTCACGTAAAGTATCCGAAACGAAACGTTTCTTACTTGAATTACATCCACTTAATAATAAAAATGATATTATTATAAATAAATAAAATACGCTTTTTCTCCCGTTCATCATTTATCAGGTTTTATTTGCAATCAGGTTAAAGAAACCTGCTTTTTTCAGTTCTTCTTCCATGCATTTATACTCTTCAGAATTCAAACTTCGTAAAGGTGACCTACACGGACCACAGTTGATACCAATCATCTTTTCAATTGCTTTACCTGCGACTATCCCCCCACCGTAGGCTGCAACAATTTTAAGGATATTTACAGAAATTTGTTGAAGCTTTCTCGCTTCTGCCATTTCCCCCATATTTACATGGTTCATCATTTCTGTATATAACCCTGGAATGAAATTATAACTCGTTCCTATTGCCCCGCGTATTCCGATAGCCAAACCACAAATCAAAACTTCATCCTGACCGTGTGTAATATCAAATTTCCCTTTATCGAGTGCAATACATTGTTGCATCTCCATAAAATTAGAGTGAGTAAATTTAATTCCTGCAAGATTTGGTATAACTTTAGCTCCTTCTTTTAAAAACTCCGGCATAGAAATATTGATACCTGTACGCACCGGAATATGATAATAATAAAAAGGTATTTCAGGTGCTGACGATGCTATTTGCCTGCAATACTCCACCAGGTCTTTTGTAGTTTTAGGTTGAAGGAAAGTGGGCCCCATGGCAGAAATTGCCCAGGCACCATTTTCTGCTGCATGAGCAGCCAACACACGGGATTCGCGGTAACTTGTACTACCAACATGAACGATTAATTTAAATTCATTGTTTGTATATTTTGCCCATGTTTCCGTTATAATTTTCCGTTCTTCAGTTGTCATCAGTACACCTTCTCCCGACGAACCTGATATGAAAACTCCCTTTAACCCTTTCGATTTTAAATCGTTGGCATAGCGAGAGATAACTTTAGGATTTATATCTCCATTCTCTTTCATCGGGGTAAAAACAGGCGCAATTAACCCTTCTATTTTTGTAAATTCTGACATCAATTTTAGTTTTATTTGTTAATCGATTTTATTTAGCTTATTGAGGTACATCTATCATACGGATGCGGGTGGCACCCCTCTTTTAAACTCTTCAGTAAATTCCAATAAATGATTCTCGTAAATTTTGCGAGGTGTAGTGTTGTACTTATTACATAATACTGCTGCAAGTCCGGTAACTTCACCCATCATTCCGGTTGTTTTCATTACGCGCACGGTACCTAAAGCCACATGTGTAACACTTATATTCCGGCCGGCCATCATTAAATTTTCTATATTTTTAGAATAGAGGCATCTGAAAGGAATCGTGTAAGGATTAATTTTCTTTTTCCTGGCTATTGTTCTGAATGTTTCCTCTTTTAATCCATCTATAACTTTTGGATAATGCAAATCAAAAGTCCAGGTAGTTGTAACACAGGCATCAGGAAACGATTTGTTATTTTCTATATCCTGTTGTTGCAGAACAATATCTCCCATAAGTCTGCGCGATTCTCTTTTACCTCCAATGTATGAAACCCACTCTAATCGACGACTTTTATATTCATCTTTGAATTTACTTCTATTTTTCAGAAACGACCAGTTTCCGTAGATTACTCTAAAACCATAATCGCGAATAAATTCAGCTTCTGAAATCTGATTGCGACCGAGACCAAGTTCCCAATTCCAGTCGCCTCGAATTACCTTCTGACATGTTTTTTCGTTAAACTGAACTGCCCACGGAGTCTCCGGGAATTCGAATTCACCCTTTCTTTTTACCGAGTACCACATTACCGAAGTTCCCATTGTTAAATTATCGACTTTGGCAGGAGCCAGTGTTTCACCTGTCTCTTTTCTTGCTTCCCTGCCCATTCGATATTCTGCTCCGGCCAGAAACCCAATAGTTGCATCTCCTGTACAATCAGCAAAAACAGGAGCTGATAATTTTATGCTTTTACCGGTTACAATTTCATGGGCAGTAACTGATGAAATCTTATTCCCGTTCATTTCAACAGACGTTGCATGTGTATTTAAAAACAACTCGATATTCGATTCGTTTTTTACAATATTCGTTTTTAGCCAGTCTTTATAACGTTCTTTTGGTCTTGCATTTTGTCTAAAATGCGGGTCAAGTTCGTTTACCACATTACCAATTTCGGGATAGGGAGGTAGCTTTATTCCTCCTCCCAACTGAACTCTAACTTCGGAACTATTATTACCTCCAACCAACGGACGGTCGTGTATTAAAGCAACTCTGAGCCCTTTTCTGCTTGCAGCAACAGAAGCACAAATTCCCGCAATTCCACCACCTGCAACAATAAAATCAAACTCTCCCTTATTTTCAGGCTCCTCAGTATTTCCCAACAATCTGTTTCTAAATGAGTTGAGTTCGGATAAACTATTTGGTGGAATTAATTGAGAGTCCTGAGAAAAGATAATTGCATCACAACGTCCCTCGAATCCGGTTAAATCGTGAAGTTGTAGTTTACATTCTGTCTTTGAGATATCTATTTCGCCCCCGTATTGCCAGTGCCACTCGGCTTTTTCTGTTCCAAACGTGGTTTCGAGAGGCTGCCCGTTAACAATTAATTTAAATTTACCGGGTGACTGATATACATTCCCATTGATTGCAACCTCGTTTTTCCATAGAGCTGCCCAATCGCGCGTGCGTACCCAAACTTTATAGATGCCGGTTTTTGGAAGAGTAATTTTTGTTACAGCATCTTCCACAGGAATTCCTTTTCCGTGCGCTAGTAAAAATGGCGAACCCATATAATCCATAAATTGCTGGTCGATTACCCAACCTCCTAAATTATCAAAGCTTTCCGCTTCAATAATAATTGTATTATGTTTTTTCATTTATAAACTCTCAGTTAGTATTTCAATTTTTAACCATAACATATTTCAAAATTTACCGATATTACTTTTCGCTTGAGATTGAAACAGTTTATTAATATTCTTATCTTTCCATCTTCACCTGTTTCTCCGGGAACATGTCCTGTACCTTCCCTGAAGGTGCAGTAAAACTTATTATTGTACCTAATTAAATCTGTAAAAGCATTGTGTGGGGCATTATCCCATATTTCTGTAACTTGTATCAGTGGACTAGAAGCAAATAATGAAAAAGGTATTAATAATAAAGTTACGAAATAGTGTTTTACATTCATTACATCTATTTTTTAATTATCAAAACAAAGAGTTGCCAGTTTTTTTGTATCTAAATCGTCAGGATTGCGGTAAAAAAGGATTGCGGCATCCAGTAGTGTTAGTTTTTTTTGTTCATTCCCATAGCTAAATGTTAATTTGTTTTCACCTTGTTTTACTGACTCTATTGGAACTTCAAAAACAATAAGTCCATCATCCGTACATTTCTTATATTTTAACAGAATGCCGTTAAGGTTTGCTTTTAATCCTCCCGAATATTTCTCGTTTAAATAAAGAATTAATGAAACTCTTGCGGGAGCACTTTCATTTCCTATTTCTAATGATAATGTTATTGGCTTCGAATCTAAGTTTATAGGGTTTGATGGCGTTAACAAAGGAAGAGTAGAATATTGAGCTCCATCTTTTAAGTATGACCCTGGGTTTGCGATACGGTATGTGACAAAATAGAGGTTATTTTTACTTTTCAGCTTACTTGCACTTCCAATTTCAGAAAGGTATTTGCTCCGGGTATTATATTCATTAAAAATATAAAGTCCATCAATACCCGCTTGCCAGGCAGCAGCAGAACGGGCACGAAATACAGGGTTTTGCAACCTTTTAAGCAGCGGGTTCTCTTTTTTTACCCGTGGCTCACTTAACCCTGCATAAACCTTCGCCCCATACTTGCTACCCAGACTAACTAAGTATTTCCACGGGTTAAGTCGGAAATAACCGCTACCTACAACAATATCGACCAATCCTTTCGCCATCCATTTTTCCAAATCGATGCCAATGCTACGGCAATATTCTACCGAATCGGGGACTCTTACCAATACTAAGATTGGGTTACCTTTATTCATTCCTACCCTTTCAGTCATTTCCCTGATTTGGGTAAGCATATCTGTTAACATATCGAGTTGAGTTGCTGTTGCAATTCCTCCTCTGGCTACATTCTTAAACAGATAAAGGTGCCTGAAAAAATCCAGTTCAATTCCGTCAACATCGTAGTTTTCACATACTTCGGTATAATATTGTAAGCATAAATCACGAATTTCCTTATGCGAAAAATCTACGGCACTCCAACGACCATGTGGCAAACTTTCACCACACGCTCCAAAAAGGTATTCGGGATGTTCCGTTTTCAACTTAGACCAACGCTCGTAAGGCTTGTCTGGTCGATGCCCGGAATCATGGGTGTCGTTTATGCGGTTTGACCAAAAAAATTCAAAGCCATTTTCATGTGCAAACTTGCAGGTTACTTCCAACGGGTCGGTTCCCAGCTTGACAAATTCAGGAGTGATATTCTTTTTGCCGGGCCTGTTATGTTGCAATGTAAGAAACTCACCAACTTTAGTGTTATGCGTAAATTGCCCAAAGAAGAAGCTATGGTACAATAGGATATTGTGCTTACATCTGTGCCTTTCAATCCAACTGAACGATAATCAAGGAAATTTGTTAAAGAAAATTCCCTGTCTGATGGAAATAAATATGCATCGCAACCATCGTTATTATGAATAACAGGTCGTGGTTGGTTGAGTTTTTCCTGCCTTAATTCCCGGTATGTCTGAAGGCTGGTTATAGCCTCATTCTCTGGCTTTGCTCCTTTTTTACACGAAAGAAACAACATAAAAACAATTAGGCAAACCAACAATATAGGCTTGGCAAAATCATTACTTTGCTTTTTATTAAGGAAGTTCATCAAAAGAATATAATTTAATGTGATTTATTTTTGAATACAACAAAATTTCTTCTAATGCATCAATAGTTATAAAATGTTTAGGTCCATCTTCACTTTCGTTACGTATGTCGTGAGCATACAAAACCAGCAACTCTCCATTTTTCGAAATTCTATCTATGGCTTTTTTTGCCTGAGAAACCAATTCGTCGATCTTTGATTTAGGGTGGAAACTGGCACCATCTAACCTCCCCTTTTTATGAACATCTTCAATTTTAACAAAATACCTCTCTGTTTTTACTATTTCTCCTTTAACAGGGCTACCACATCGGAGGTGACGAAAATATTTCAGTAATTCATTGTCAGTTTTTTCATTTCGCTTGCTATATGGGTAAGCAAAAGATGTAGGGAAAAATCCCATTTTATTCATCGATTCTATTGCCGGGGCAATCTCATCCGAAATATATTTCTCAATGGAATATTCCTCACTGTATTCTGCTGCGTTACGGTGCTTCAGACCATGGCAACCAATGGCATGACCTGCATTTCTTAATTTTTGTAATGCCTCTAATTGTTCAGTTGTAAGTTCATCAAAATGATCGATAAAAAAAGTTACATGGGCATCGTATTTCTCAAACAAAGGGATTTGTTTTTCCCAATGCAACATATTCCGGTCATCGAAAGTCAGGAGTAGGCCAGGTGTCATTTCCTTATCGGGAACTTTACAATAGGAGAAAAAAATGAGAATGAATATTAGAATTGCAGAAAATGATATTTTAGGCTTCATAATTTCGATCATACTTAGTTTCCTCTAATTTGTTTTTATTTAGTAACACAGGTAGCAATCAATTCTTTCTGATGCTAAATTCAAAACCATGTTTTAGCAATATTTCACATTAATTGGAAAATACAATATATCACAACCATCGTTATTATGAATAACTGTGCTGGGTTTATTAAGTTTTTCTGCCCTAAGCTCTCTGTATTTTTCGAATGAATTTATTGATTTATAGCTGTTATTTTCATCATTACATGAAGTTAAAGAGATGGAATAAAATAGTGATAAAAATATTCCCGTAAACTTTATTAGCTTATTCTTCATAATTGTTATTTTTCATTGTGCCTCTAAAAAATGACATTCCTGTCTTATTATGGTTTTCTTAATATCATAGATGTCAAGTCCAATATATTTTGATGGGTAATATCATTTCAAATTCCTAATAGTGAGAGACCTGCAACCATCTTATGTTGGTAACAGATTCACTGCCTATTGGCAGCAGGTTTTCATCGTTCAGAATGATACCAGAAATGTGATTCTTAACCAACGGTTAATTAATTATTAATTCACCGGGTGACTATTTATTTGGATGTTACCCAACAAGTCACCCGGTGAATATAATAACATAATTTAATAAATCCTCAATTTGCTAGTTATACTACCAGCCAGGGTTTTGCCCTAAAGCAGGATTTTGTGATCTGGCACTTACAGGAATTGGCCATAGATAGTATTTATCTTCAAATACAGGATTTTCAAAATCACCGCCCTTATTTGGGCAAATGTATTCAATTCCTGATTCTGGCTCAACTTCATATTTTAAAGTAAAGTGGCTAAAAAAAGTGTTAGAAGTAATACCACACCACAAAGTAAACAGGCTGGACGAGCTGCTTCCCCAAAACCTGAAGATATAATCCACCCAGATTAGGTCATAGAAAATTATTCTGTAATTTTCTATGACCTATTTGGTAAAGGGGATGCTTGTAAACAAAAGTAGCAATTTCAACCCACTTGCCTGCAACAGCAAGGTACATCTCTTATGTGCTGTTATTGCCATATGATTACAACCGTTTCTTGTGGTGCAAGATGAATATTCCTAATATCAATATTCTCAATAAGTTTTCCACCAAAGATTAACCTAGCTCTCTTGTCAATATTTCCCTCAAGACCGACAGTTATATTTTTGGCTTCCATATTGATTAGAACAGTAAGATAGTCTTCGTCTGATTTCATGGTTCTTAGCAAAACATGTTTGCTATGTCTTAATAATGTAAAGGGTAACTGCCGGACGGTCTCCTTTATCTCCTCTATAATAAAGGAAGCAAAAGAGTCATTGTTTTTTTGCCACGAACCAAGACCAATGAGTGAAGGAATCCAAACGACTTCACCTTTTCCATATTTATTTCTGACTGCGATTACGTTACCACTTAATGTCCCAATTTCGCTTGCCTTGTCGGTTTTAATTATTCCTTTAACCATATGTGCAGGTAATAAGACATTAGAATCAGTCAACTGGATATCAAAATTGTTACCTACGAATTTATACTCTTCAAGTGTTGCCCCAAAAAGTTCCCTGAAAGGATCTGAACTCATATAAACATTGTGCATATTTTCATCATAAAAACCACTCAACCCTGTTACTATTAATTTATTACCATTACCAACAAATGTGTATAGATTGTCTATAAATTCTTTTGGGATAGATAACATATTGGCAAGAATGGCGATTCTGGGGCTATCCGTTTTTATTTCC
This sequence comes from Bacteroidota bacterium, assembly GCA_024278975.1. Taxonomy (GTDB): domain Bacteria; phylum Bacteroidota; class Bacteroidia; order Bacteroidales; family Prolixibacteraceae; genus Draconibacterium. The sequence continues at coordinate 49,923 of JAJRSD010000062.1, read as the reverse complement.
CAGTCAAAATTATCCATTTGTTTAATATTACATGAAATGCCCATCTCTGATAAAGTTTCATAGTAAGATAACATGGATTTAATGTGAGCACCTTTATTCCGTCCCAATATATCTTCTTCAAATTGCGACGACATTATTTTGTCTGAGAACATAATCATAGACTCGGGCGAATAAAGTAGGGTTATATCAGATTTTACAGTCTTGGCTTTCTCGAAAAAAACTTTTTCCTTTGCTAATACTTGGGCTATATTTCCAGACATGATTAGCCTGTCTGTTGCCCTGTTCTGATAAGTAACCATTCCCCATTCTCCTGCTTCTGCACCAGAAGCTCTGGCGTTTAATGTCCAAAAAATAGTACGTTCGGCACCAGAACCAATACAAGTCCATAGCCACTGTGCAATATCATCCTCTGAAGGGCATAACGGATTAAAGCCACTAAAAATATTTGTACCTCCCTGCAACTCGGTTACCCAGAACGGCTTAGGCTCTGCGGCACTGCTAATAATATCACAATTAGCCGCAATTGCCATCGTGTATTGGTTTCTCATAAAGTAGCCTAAGTGCCATGAAGCGTGAATAGAGGCCCCTAAAGTTGAAAGGAAAGGCATCCATCGAGAAAAATCATATTGCTGCAAGTTTGAAAAAAGCATGTGATTATTGACGTGTGTTATCGCATTTGGGTCTTCTTCTCTTATTATTTTTGCAATCCAGCCAAGGTACTCTGTTGTATAATCTCGCCAAAACAACTCAAATTCAGGATAATTTTTCATATATCCATTCCATACCTTCTTTTTTTGCTCTGTTTTGAATTTTTCAAATTTTGGTAGTGAGTAGTCATTTCGAGAATACTCATTAGTGCCTGGTTCATTTTGCAGTACCCAAGTGTCCAAAGCAGGGTGATCCTTGAAATGTTTCACTGTTTTACGGATATATTTTTCGATAGACTTTTGGTGTTCCTGATCTTTTGGAAATTTGAAACCTCCAACACTATTGTCTAACGGAAATAGTGTAACCATAATTTTAACTCCATATTTTTGCGCCATTTCAAAGGCAAAGTCATATATTGAAAAATCCCAGCCCCCATTTCCTTGGTTAACATGTTCTTCAAATAGTCGTATGCGGCATACCTGCATATTGTGAGCTTCCAATAATTTAAACCATACTTCTACATCGTGTTTGTTTTGATCTGGTTCAATAAATACTTGTGCCCCAATTGTTGGAGGCTGACCTTTTAATTGAGTTGCGATAGAGATTAGCAATGTTAAAGCCATTAATGTTAGAAAACCATTTTTATTTTTTCCCATTTCTAAGGTGTTTTAAATTCAAAAATATAGTTTATTGTTTCAAAAACATTGCTTGTAGTCCTTTTAGATCATCTGAACCTATTAAGTCAATATGTGCATTTTTTAATTCATTCCATACAGCATCTCGTTCAATGCCTGACTTATCAGGAGTTGCCCAAAATCGAATCATATATCCATTTTTATGGGCTTTTTGCACAGTCAATAATAATTTGTCTTTTTCGGCAGCAGGCATCTCGCCTTTACCATCCCACTTAAAATGGTGCTGCCAATTGTCACTGACTAACGGCATTAACGAAGAAGATATTCCTGAATTCAGATCTGAAATACGCCCATCATAACAGGCATATCTCACTGCTTGATTTTTCATATATTCAAGAGACCTGTTACCTGAAACTATTATAGCAATTGAGCCCTGATTTTTTATATCTTGATTATATGATGTGAGCATAAATTTATAACTTTCGAGTATTTGATGCAGAAGTTTATAAGTCTTCAAGCCTTCATCTTTAATATCAACAAGCAAAATCAACTCAGTTTCTCCCCCATATACAGTTCCGTTATTCTTTGAAATTATTTTTTTAAGCGGATCCAGATATAATTCCCGAAGAGTTTTTCCAGGTTTTATCTGACTAAAGTCGTGTGCTAAAAAAAGAGAATCGCCAACAGAAAAAACATCCACTTCAATGCTTTTAAACTTATATTTTATGGCATCCTTCAACGGTCGTTTATGTTCATAATCGTTGTGTGCGTGGGCAGGTATAACAGGTTCTTTTTTTCTGCTTTGGAAACTATAACCGGACGATATCCACAAGAGGAGGCAAAGGTGTACAATATTTAGTATAGTCATTTTCTGCTAGTTGCAGGTAACTTTCTTAGCCTATGGAAAACAAAGTATAACTCATTAATTCTGAAGTCTTACATGATAGGTCGGGTATTTCCGCTTTATTGTGATTTAACAGCAACTGCTATTTTTGAGTCTGCAGTACCATAATAGAGAAACCATTGTCCTTTGAAATGAACTAATCCTTCAAGAAAACTTACGTTATCAACCTGTCCGGTTATTTCGTATGGTTTCTCAGGTCTAAAGAAATTCTCATCTGTTCTGGCTATAACGTTTAGCGGATTTTTTGCATCTAACAGGACTTGTCCAGCAGCATAGGTTCCATCAGGCAGTTTTTTATCTCCAAAATCTTTGCTGTTTTTCGAGTTATATATAAATACAATTCCTTTGTCAGTTGATATAGCAGGTGGTCCCGGCTCAACCAGTTCACTGTCAAAAAACCCTTTTCGGGGTGAAAAAATTATTTTAAATGCCATATGTTTTCTCATTGTATCATAGTGTTGTTTAGTTTCATCCTCCTCCTGAACCGGAGACCAATCAATAAGATTTTCTGATGTTGCAGCATAAATATTAGATTCACCAAAATACATCCAATATTTACCATTTATTTTGGTTGCAATTAATTTATCACCCACACGCCGAGTTACAATGGAGCCAGATTTTGACCATATAGCAACATATTTTCCGCCTTCTGTTTCCTTAAAGATGGATCCATGTTTTTGCCATTTTATCAAATCTTTAGATGTTGCAATAAACAATCGAGCCTTATCACCGTCATAAGCGGTATAAGTCATATAATATGTCCCATTGTCATCTTCAACAATACGTGGGTCTTCGCAACCTCCTTCCCATTCAAAAATCTTAAACTTATCGTTATCAGGATAAAATACTGGTTCAGGCATTGTCTCAAAATGAAGCCCGTCATTACTAACTGCTAAGCCGATTCTGGATGTCCCATGGAATTTTCCTACTGTATCTTCAGCACGGTATAATAAGTACACTTTATCGTCTTTAACAACCGCTGCTGGGTTAAATACATCTTTCTCCTCCCATCTGACATTTTCGAGACGTACTGGACAGGTAAATTCCGATTTAGGGTTTGGTTTTAACACAGGATTAACATCATCTGCCTTAACAAATGGACTTAATTCCCAGTTTTCAATTACATCAGTTTGAGCATGACATGAACTTATTCCTAAAGTCAATGCTAACTGTAAAATAACAAATAGTTTTTTTTTCATTTTAATAAAATTAAACGATACCCCCGGTATAAATACAACACCGGGGACATCTTGTTTTCCAAAAATATGATTAATACCCCGGATTCTGTGTAATAGATCCACCAGACTTGTCTATGTCAAGTTGAGGTATCGGATACAGGTAGTTGTGATCTTGGAAATTCCTCCCAAGTCCAGTAAGTACTGCTTTGGCCGTTCCCCATCTTTTTAAATCGTTAAACCTGTGAGATTCAAAACCTAATTCAACTCTTCTTTCATGCATTAACCATTCTTTTACCTGAGATTTATCAGTTGAATATGGTCTGTCTGCCAGCGTTCCGGCAGGTATTACTGAGCCATCGGCAGTGGAGCTGGTTCTGGCACGTTCTCTTATTTGATTAATTATCGTAATGGCTCCGGCATAGTCTGATGTTTCAAGTAAGGCTTCTGCTTTCCAAAGCAATACATCTGCATAGCGGATATATACTTTATTACCATAATCAATCATATCAGTAGTTGACCCTATTATTTTAAATGAACGTTTATCATCCGGAGTACCCGTAGTGGTGTATAATAATCTGGGGTCATTTGGTTCAAAGGCAGCCATAAAATCAGTAGTAGGAGCAAAAAATCCCCATCCAATTACATAACGAAGTCCATTAGTATTATTAGGAATTTCATCTGAACGGTGGTCGTAAGCAAAAATTACCTCATTATTGGTAAACTCTTTGTCCGCATCAAAACTGTCAAAATATTCAGCATTAAGACTATAATTTCCTAACGCATCCAACTCTGAAATTAAACTAACTACTGTTGACCATTCTTCACTAAATAATGCAACTTTAGCTTGTAATGCAATAATAGCACCTTTTGAAACTCTCCATGGTTCAGAAACATCAGGATATTTTTCATTTGATGCTATTGCTTTGGCATCTGTTAAATCTTTACTTATCTGTGCCATAACTACATCTGCGTCTGCTCTCACTGAAACTTCAAAAGCTTCCTCGAATGAGTCAGGAGATTTAAGTACCAGAGGTACATCGCCAAAATTATTTACTAAATCAAAATAATAATACGCTCTTATAAAATAAGCTTCTGATAATAGTTGATTTTTACGCGCATCACTCATTCCTGCTCCTTGCACTATTTCAGCATTTGTTAATAAACCAATTGCAATGTTTACTCTGCTAATACCTTCATAGTCATACACCCATATTCCGTTAAAAGCCTGGTTCTCAGACGTGAAATTAAAACTTCCTACTTCATCCATCCACGGTTGGTCACCATCGGGGCTCCATTTTTTATTCATATCGTTTGATGCGATGTCTTGCAAAACGATATCGTTTCTAAATACAGTTCCCAAGTTCCATTTCCAACCGGGGATAATACCATTTAAGGTATTTTTAAAAGGAAGGTATGCCGATTTTACTGAAGACTCTATAGTTGTTGCTGAAGGGTTTGAATCAATCATATCTATGGTTAGTAGCCCAATTGGTTCTTTTTCCAGTTCATCTATACAACCTGTAAAAGTTGTAAAGAAGAAAATAATAATTATACTTTTAAATATATTTTTCATAATTAAAATTTTTTAAAAATTAAAATTTAATATTTACACCAAATAAAAATGCTTTTGATGACGGATAGGTTCCCTTATCCATTAAATCAATAGTTTCCGGGTCTAAACCAGTATAATCTGTTATAGTAAAAAGATTTTGACCAGATATATAAAGACGCATATCTTTAATTCCTTTTATGGATTTTATGGTATAACCAATTTCTACATTTTTAAGACGGAAATAAGAAGCATCCTCAACAAAAATACTGGAAACTTTACTGCTACCATTATCATAAAATGCTACTATAGGCATAGAATTAGTACTTCCTTCACCATCCCAAGCTCCTAAAATAGCTGTTGTATAGTTAAAAGGACGCGTATCATAATCTACTATTTTTTTTCCATCGTTGTACCTGTCAACACCTCCCACGCCTTGAAAAAGCATAGAAAAATCAAATCCTTTATACGTTGATGAGAAAGATAATCCATAAGTTAAGGTTGGTATTGGAGATCCAATAAATTCCCTGTCTTTATCAGGGCTAATTATCCCATCACCATTTACATCTTTAAATTTAATATCTCCCGGCTTTTCACTTGGGTTTACTGTCCCACTTAAATGGCTATCTATTTCAGTCTGATTCTGGTAAATTCCAACCATTTTATATCCATAATAAGAATTTAATGGTTGTCCTACAGTTGTTCTTGTCACATCTCCGGAAATATTAGGCAAATTTGGATGCAATTTTTCAACATTGTTATTCAGCGTAGCAAAATTTGCATTTATGCTATATTTAAATTCGTTGTCTGAATTTCTGTAATTTAAAGAAAACTCAAATCCCTTGTTACTAACTTCACCGGCGTTTAAAATAGTAGGTTGTACATCTCCAACTACAGACGGCAAACCAATGGGCAACAATATATCTGAAGTAATTTTCTTGAAGTATTCTGCTGTTACTGCCAGTTTATTATTGAATAAGCCAACATCAACACCTATGTTTGATTGAGTAGAGCTTTCCCACTTTAAATCAGGATTACCAAAACGGTCTGTTTTAACAATACCATCTGTTTGACTAATTAAAGTTAAATATGTATAATTATCAATCTCCTGATTTCCTAAATTACCCCAACTTGCCCTTAATTTTAAATTGGTCAACCAATCAACATCGCTCATAAATTCTTCCTGATCAATTCTCCATCCTGCTGACACTGAAGGGAAGTATCCCCAACGATTGTTCTCAGCAAATCTTGAAGAAGCATCGGCCCTTACGTTAGCAGTAACCATATATTTATAATCAAACACGTATGATGCTGAACTGAACAATGAAAACAGTGCCCATTCTGAAGCAGTCCCACTATTCCAAAGGTTAAGTTCCGAACCTCCGTAATCTAAATATCTGAATTCATTAGTTGTAAATGGGAAACGTGCTCTGCTGGCGCCAATCGAAGATGCGAAACTATTAATATATTCTGTACCTACCATTGCACTAAAGTCATGTTTCTCATTAAAGGTTTTAGCATAATTTAATGTATTGTTAAATGTAATGGTACGTGCTTCTCCTCTTTCTTCATTCAAATTATTAGGCCTGTTTCGTCTGCCCAACCCTTTATCAATATCACTTCCATCACCATCGTCATCTCCATAATTTTCATTAAATGCTTTATTGTGGAAAAGTGTTAAATCTATACCAACATTGGTCCTGAATTTCAATTCCTTATCTTTCAAAAATGCATACTCTCCATAAACATTCCCAAATGTTTTATATATTTTCCGCTTGTCGTCAGTAAAAAAGGCTTGTGCAATCGGGTTACCTACCATTTCATACATCGTCCTGTTTAATCCTGTATCATATCCGTCTTGTGTAAAAAACGGCATGTCAGTATAAGGGTCTCTTTCAGAATAAGTAGGGTCATTCACGTCTTTGAGAACTGGTATAACAGGTGCTCTTAATAAAGCAAACCTAATAAGGCTTTCTCCTTTTGCGGCTGTTTTATCTTGTATAGAATGTGATAACTGAAGGTTTGTCCCAATTTTAAAACGATCTGTTAAATCAACATTAATATTGGTCCTGTAATTTAGTCTTTGGTATTTATCATTATCATAAACTACAATCCCATCTTGATTATAATAACCCAACGACATTAAAAACTGTACTTTATCAGTTCCTCCACTAGCAGTGAATTGCAAATTTTGCGATTTCCCTTGTTCGAATAATTCATCGAGCCAATTAGTATCACCAAAATCAGATCTGCCTTTGTCTGCTGTATAAGGATTTGAACCTGTATAAGAATTGTTCCACGCTTTTTCAAGGGTATTCATATACTGATCAGCATTTAACATAGTAGGAAGATTGGAAACATTATGAATTCCGGAATAGTAATTCACATCAATATTTAGCTCCCCTTTTGTTCCACTTTTGGTTGTAATTAACACCACGCCGCCAGAAGCTCTTGATCCATAAATTGCTGCCGCTGCCGCATCTTTTAATACGGTCATTGATTTAATATCAGCCTGATTTAAAAAGGTAATATCACGCGAAGGGATACCATCTATGATATACAATGGGTTGTTATTACCAATAGTTCCTTCTCCACGAATACGTATTTGTATGGGATCGCCCGGAGCTCCCGAGCTGGAAGTTACTTGTACTCCAGCAATTTGCCCTTGCAATGCTTGCGAAACATTAGATACCCTTGTTTTTTCCAAATCCGACATATCTACAGTGGAAATAGCACCTGTTAAGGTCGATTTTTTTCTTGCCGTATATCCAACCACAATAACCTCATCAATACCTGTTACGTCTTCCTGTAAGATGATATCAATATTTGTTTGTCCTGCAATTTCAACCTCAATTGTTTTCATTCCAATGTAGGAAAATACGAGCACCCGTGCGTCAACAGATAAATTAAGATTATAGACTCCATCAAAATTAGTAACAGTTCCCTCTGCCAAATCTTTAATAGTAACGGTTACTCCCGGTAACGGTTCTCCGTTTTCATCCGTCACTATTCCTGTTATGGTCTTTTGTTGCTGTACACTTTCGGATAAAAACGAGGGTGCAAGAATAATTTTACGGTCTGTAATAGTATAAACTACATCGGTTCCGCTAAAAAGCTTATCAAGTATTTTGTCGATCTTTTGATTAGTAACCGACATGGAAACTTTCCGATCTGTTTTAATTAGCTTTTCATTAAACAGGAAAAAGAACTCCGATTGCTCTTCTATTTCATCCATAACATCCGCCAATTTAGTGTTTGTAAAATCGAGGGAGAGCCGGGTTGTCTGAGAATAAGTATCGTTTGCGAAGGTTTGAAGGATTGATACAAGTAGTAAAAATACAGTAATTCGCATGATTTTGAATGTTTTCTTTAAGTAATGGAAATCACATTCATAAAAAAATTCAATTTTTTTCATAAATTTGTAATATTAAAAGTTAAAAAAATTTTAAAAAGTTTTTTTTGAAGGAGATCGTTGGAGCGATTTCCTTTTTTTTGTTTCATTAAGGTCCGTCTCGTTTTTTCATTTTACTTAAGTTTAAATTAGATTTGTTATATGTTTTTCTTGTATAGTACCACTCTCCTTTTTTGTATTGTTCCGTCATCGCGTTGTTTTCGGTCGATAATCCGGTAACGAATTGGCGATGTCATACTCAAGTAGCGGAGTACCTCTTCAAGCGAGTCATCCTGAAAAGTTCCCCGAAACACGTAGCCTTCCAATTCCTTGTCTCCCAGCTCAACATCAACATTGTACCACCGTCCGATACGCCGTGCTACTTCAAACATTGGGTCGCCCCGGAAAACGAGTTTTCCCTCTTTCCATGCAGCAAATTTTGAAGCATCTGTTACATTAATATTTATAGCACCATCGATAAATACCAAACGTTCATCGGGTTTCATTACAACATCCGACGAGAATCCAGATGCAGAAAACTCAACTTTCCCTTCTTCGAGTACCACTTCAATATAGTTATCATCGGGATAAGCATTGAGGTTAAATTTTGTTCCCAGAACTTTTACTTTCGACCCACCGGCAGTAACCTCGAACGGATGATTGGCATCGTGCGTTACATCGAACCACGCTTCGCCCGAAACAGTAATCTGTCTGTTATTATTAAAAGGAATGTGATATTCCAGCGATGAGCCACTGTTTAGCCATCCTTTGGTTCCATCGGGCAGAGAAAAACTGATACGCGATCCAAGAGGGGCAAACAGAGTTGAGATTACCGGACTTTCGGCAACAATTATTTCCTCCTGATCCTTTCCAACAAACCAGATGCTTCCGGCTATCAATATCGGTATTAATAAAACAGCTGCTGCCACCGAATACCACCGGAAAATTCTTTTTACTACCGTCTGTTTTTTTCGATTCTCGTTTTTATGAATTGTATGATGGATACGGTCGAGCAAATAAGAGAGGTTATGGTTTTCGTCCGGGTGGTTTTTTAAGTATTCATTAAATTCTTTTTGAATATGTTGCTTAAATTCCCCTTTCCCTTCATTTTCTGAAAATAGGGAATAGATGTGCCGGGTTTCTTCAGCATTGGAAAGCCCTTTGCTGAAACGTTTCATTTTATCTATATCGGATTGATTGAACATTCTTTTTAACTTTTAAAATCCCCCTCTGTTTCAAGGAGGATTTTTTTTTAACTAATTAACTAACTAAACTATTAATCTATGGAAATCAATAATTTCTTTTCCTCTTTTAAGTAATAGCCACGGCAAAGTAAAATCTCACTAAAAAAAATGATCTTTTTTTATTTTTTTTGCAAGATGAAATACAAATAACTTATTGACAAGCTCTTACAAGAATATATTTTATTGAATAAAAATAGCAAAGAATAGTAGTACACCGAAGTTTTTATCCGACAAGTTTTTACGTAAAAATTTTAGGGCTTTTGATATTTGGTTATCGACTGTGCCGGGAGCGAGGTTCATTTCATCGGCAATCTCCTTTGTGCTTTTTCCTTCTTTTCGGCTTTTAATAAGTATTATCTTCTGCTTCTCCGGTAGTTTTTCGATTAACTTATCAACATGTTCCAATGTTGACTTGTATTCCAACTGTTCCCCCAAATCAACCGAATGGTTTTTAGTAAATCCAACTTCATCTTTAAATTTTTCATGAATCTGTTTTTTTCTAAAAACCCCGCACATATTATGATAGGCGATAGTAAAAAGATAAGACTTGAGGGAAGATTCCTTTTTAAGGTTTTTTCGGGTTTCCCAAATTTTAATAAAAACATCCTGAACAAGTCCTTCAGCTTCTTCTTTCGATTTTAAATATTTTAATGCAAATCCAAATAGCCGATCGCCATACTTCTTAAAAATCAAATCGAAAGCTTCCAGATCTCCTCTGTTGAGGTTATCTACCAATTCCCGATCAGAAGCATATTCGTTTATCGTCATTTTAGCTCAAATTGTAATGCAAATATAAAAACAATATCTACAAGTACATTAAAATGAACTTCGTTGTCGCTAAGTCCCGCAGGTTTTTAAAATGAGTGTTTCAAAGTGAAATTATTGAGGTGTTCAAATAAATACTTAGTAAAATTAAATCACTATTTTTGTGCGAAGTATTGGTTTTCTTTATCAGAATAAACAAATCATCAAAAAATTAATACATGAACAAACTATTTTTTACCGTAATTATTTTAGCCATTGTTTTTCAAGCCTGCAACAAAGAAACAATACAACAACAACGCGACCTAAAACTGTGGTACGATAAGCCTGCCGATAATTGGGTGGAAGCACTGCCAATTGGAAACGGGCGAATGGGTGCAATGGTTTTCGGGGGTATCGAAAACGAGCGGATTCAACTAAATGAAGAATCGGTTTGGACAGGTGCACCGGTTAAACGTGCAAATCCTGAAGCACTGGAAAATCTTGATAAAGTCCGTCAACTACTATTCGATGGTAAATATGCCGAAGGCGACCGTCTGGCACAGGAAAAAATAATGGGAACCCGTCTTGAATCCGGCAGTCACACCTATCAGACTTTGGGAGATTTACACCTTCAGTTTACCAAACTCAACAACGTTTCGAATTACAAAAGAACTCTCGATTTGCGTACTGCAATTACAACTACCGGGTTCGAAGCAGCGGGTGTAAAATATAAACGCGAAGTTTTTGCGTCGGCTCCCAACCAGATTATTGTAATTAAACTAACGGCATCGGAAAAAGGGAAATTAAGTTTCTCTGCTTCGCTTAACCGCCCCGGCGAAGCAGAACAAATTTCGGTTTCAGGGAATCAGATTTTAATGACCGGGTTTGCGCAATACGAAGGTAAAGGAACACACTTTGCATCGGTGGTTTCGGTTGATGCTACGGGAGGAGAAATTGCATCGACCGATACAGGTTTAATTGTTAAAAATGCCGATGAGGTGGAAATTCATATCGCGGCACGAACTGATTTTTGGGGTAAAGATGAGATTGAAACGTCGGCTGCCGACATAAAAAATACCACTGAAATTTCTTATGAAAAATTAAAATCAAACCATATTTCTGAATATCAGAATTTGTTTAATCGTGTTGATTTAGCTTTAAACGAAGCCGACACTTTAAATTTACCAACCGACAAAAGATTAACTCGGATAAAAAATGGAGAAACAGATTCGCATTTTACAGAGCTCTATTTTCAATATGGCAGATATCTTTTAATCAGTTCGTCGCGCGCAGGGAATTTACCTTCTAATTTGCAAGGACTTTGGGCTGCAAAATTAAATCCGCCCTGGAATGCAGATTATCACATCAATATAAATATCCAGATGAACTACTGGCCGGCATTGGTTACAAATCTTGCCGAATGTCAGCAGCCATTTTTCGAATTTGTTGATGGTTTGCGAAAACGAGGGGCAATTACCGCGAAAGAAGTTTACGGTTGCCGCGGAGTTGTGGCACACCACACAACCGATATTTGGAAATACACCGACCCAATTGGAAAAACGGGTTACGGAATGTGGCCCATGGGTTTTGCGTGGTGTACCGACCATTTTTGGGAGAATTATGATTACTCCGGCGATAAACAATTTCTAAAAGAGAAGGCGTACCCGGTTTTAAAAGATGCTGCACTATTTTTTGTGGACTTTTTGGTTGAAGATCCGAAAACAGAGTTGCTGGTTTCGGGACCAAGCATGTCGCCCGAAAACCAGTTTTCGTACGACGACGGAAAGCGTGCCGCAGTTTGTATGGGACCTGCAATGGACCACGAAATTATTCGTGAACTGTTTTCAAATACCATAAAAGCTTCGGCAATTCTCGGTGTCGATAAAAGTTTTTCGGACACGCTAAAAACCATGCTGCAAAACTTAACTCCTTCGCAAATTGGTTCCGATGGGCGAATTCTGGAGTGGTCGGAAGAGTTTAAGGAGGTTGAACCCGGACACCGCCACATGTCGCATCTTTACGCACTTTACCCGGGCGAGGAGTTTACAAATCCAGATGATACAAAATGGATGGAGGCAGCAAAAAAATCACTCGCCGGAAGACTGGAGCACGGCGGCGGCCACACCGGTTGGAGTCGTGCGTGGATTATTAACTTTTATGCTCGCCTAAAAGATGGCGAAAAAGCATACGAAAATATTCAGGCTCTTTACCGTAAATCTACACACCCCAATATGTTCGACAACCACCCTCCATTTCAGATTGACGGGAATTTTGGAGCAACTGCCGGAATTGCCGAAATGTTGCTACAAAGTCATAACGGAGTTTTACAAATTCTACCTGCACTGCCTAACGCATGGGGAAATGGAAGTGTAAAAGGATTACGTACACGCGGTGGTTTCGAAGTAGATATTGAATGGAAAAGTGGCAAATTAGTCGATTTGAAAATTAAGTCGCTGAACGGAAATCCTTGTAAAATTATATACGGAAATTTGGTTTCCGTGATTGAATTAGGTGCCGGGGAAACTAAAATTTTGGATGGAGGATTGGCTTTGAAATAAAAAGTTGCGACTTATAGTCGCACTACTATCTTTAGGAAACTCTCTCTCCCCCTCGTTACAAACAAGGGGAGTGGGGTGCTTGCCAGAAAACACTCAATTTCTATTTAACTAAAATATATTGTAATTTTAACATTTGGTATTAAAATAACACTAAAATGAGTATAATATGGTTGGAAACTCCGACTTTCAATAAAACTCTAAACTCACCAATTCCAAAAAACTAAATACATGATTTGTATTTAACTTAAATATATTGTAATTTTAACATTTGATATTAAAATAACACTAAATGAATAAATATATTCCACGCATACTGGAGAAAAAGATGATGGATTATTTGGAGGTTTTTCCGGTTGTTGGTATAACTGGTCCCCGTCAATCCGGGAAATCAACGATGTTGAAAAGTATGTTTCATAATAATTTCCGATATGTAACATTTGATGATTACAGGTATATAAGCCAATTTAACGATGATCCGGAAAAATTTATGTCAATTTATAATGATAAAGTAATTTTCGATGAAGTTCAGAATGTGCCAAATATATTTAGTTACATAAAAAGGTTGGTTGATAAAGATAGAAGAAACGGACGTTTTATATTAACAGGGTCTGCTCAGTTTTCGATGTTGACTTTTATTACCGAAAGCCTTGCAGGAAGAATTGGACTATTGTCATTGCTGCCTTTTCAATATCAGGAGATTATTAATTCGGATATAACTCCATCACAATTTCAAGGTTGTTACCCCAGTGTAGTTATAAATAATTACGCCGAAAGCAGGAGTTGGTACGATTCATATTTAGAAACTTATTTGGTAAAAGATGTCCGGGCTATTTCAAATATTGGCGACTTGACTGACTTTAGACGATTGCTTAAAATGCTAGCATCAAACTGTGCGCAACTTCTTAATTACAGCCATTATTCAAATGCACTGGGCATTTCAGTTCCCACAGTAAAACGGTGGGTTTCAATATTGGAAGCATCTTATATTATATTTTTATTGCCTCCCTATTATAAAAATTATAATAAACGAATCACAAAATCGAATAAGCTGTATTTTTACGATACAGGACTGGTATCTTTTTTAACCGGAGTACATTCGCAATTGATTTATGAAGACGGGCCACTTGCAGGACCAATTTTCGAGAATTACGTTGTTTCTGAAATCAAAAAGCAGCTAAAACATTCAGGGAGTTTTTATGACCTCTATTTTTACAGGGCGAATAATTCTCTTGAAATTGATTTATTAATTGATAAAGGTTTATCTAAAGATTTAATTGAGATTAAAAGCACGAGCACTTTTAAACCTTCAATGATAAAACCAATTGAGAAAATTTTTCAGAAAAACGATACAGGCTATTTATTGTATCAGGGAGATGAGATGCCTTACACAAAAAATATTAAAATATGGTCGTATCAAAAATTCTTGTCTGCGTAATAATATGGATGCAAAATATTAAAAAACCATTTATATGAAATATTTTCAAACTACAATTATTCTGTTTTTGCTCATCGCAACCACAAATGGTCAGTCGATAAAAACAGATTTTGCCAAAAGCTGGGAATACATTGGAATTGCAGTTGAAGAGCCCGGTTATACAATTTGGGGGAGTTCGCCAATTATGGATAATGAAGGCAAAGTACATCTTTTTGTGGCTCGCTGGCCGGGTGAGTTAAAAGTTGAACCAGGCTGGCGCTCGCACAGCGAAATTGCACATTACGTTGCCGACAGACCTGAAGGTCCGTTTACTTTTTCTGATGTGGCTTTAACCGGAACTGGAAAAGAGACCTGGGATAAATTCGGGGCACACAATCCGGCAATTCATAAAGTGGGGAACAAATATTATCTCTTTTATATCGGAAATAATAATCCCAAACCTCCTGCTCATGGACCAAATCAATGTATCGGGCTGGCTGTTTCGGGAAGTTTAAACGGACCATGGAAAAGGGTGGGCAAAGATGGATTGATTTTATCACCTCCACAAAATCCCGATTATTGGAATTATAAATCTTCTAACGGAGTAAATAATCCCGCTTTTTTACAACATCCCGATGGTGGTTATTTTCTCTATTTTAAATCGCAGCAGGGTAAAATGGGAGTTGCCATTGCCGAAAATCCCGAAGGTCCGTATGTTCAGCTTCCGTTTCCGGTAACCCGAAATAACCAGGCTGTTGAAGATGGATATGCATTTGTAATGGACGGTAAAATATGTCTGCTCACAACAGATAATCATGGACTAATTGAAAAGGGAGGCGGTATTCTTTGGAAGTCGGACGATGGAATTCATTTCGATGAAAAAGAGCAGGGATATTTCCCTCTCAAAAAATACATTCCGGATATTGATACGAAAAAAGCAAGACGCATTTACGGCTCGATGATTAAACTTGAACGACCACAGGTTTTAATGCTGAACGGAAATCCTGCCTATTTATACGCACCATCGGGATATAATATTTATGGTGGTGAAACAACGGTTAGTTATGTTTTAAAAAGAGTTCACAGGCAGCCATCTCAAAATTAAAAGCCACTGATTCACTGATTTAGAAAAAGAATAGTCTATAAATCAATGGCATAAATTTACTTATTAAATTAGCAAAATCATTAAAAATATTCTAAATGAAAAAACGAAATTCATATTTTATTATCTTACTAATCCTGTTTAGTTTTAAGGGAATTAGTCAGGTCAAAGAGGAGAAACTTAAAGTTATCACCTACAATATCTGGAATGGTTACGACTGGGGAAACGATGAAGTTAGAAGGGCAAATTTAGTTGAATGGATAAAAGAACAAAATCCATCGGTTGTAGGGTTGCAGGAGCTATGTAAATATACTCCCGAAAAGCTACGGGAAGATGCAAAAAACTGGGGGCACAAATACTCTGTTCTGTTAAAAGAGAGTGGATATTCTGTTGGTATAACATCGGTATTTCCCATTGAAATAAAAGAGAAAATATTTGAGGGAATGCACCACGGAGCGTTGCATTGCAAAACCGGGGGAATTGATGTTTTTGTTATTCACCTATCGCCTGGGAGTTTTAAAAAGCGCAGAGAAGAGGCTAAAATTATTCTTCAAAAACTAACAGAAGTTGCAAAAAACAATCCACGATATTTAGTAATGGGCGATTTTAATACGCTCTCGCCATTCGATGCCGATTTGTATAAAAACGAGGTATTGCTAAAACGTATGCGAAAGTCGAATGCCGACAAACCTGAAACCGGAAATTTAGTTAATAACGAATTTGATTTTGCCGTATTATCCAGCTTTTTATCTTTTCCATTAATCGATGTATGTCAAAAATTTACAAACGGAATAACAGAAAGGGGCAGTTTCCCGGCACGCTCGTTGGGGGAAATTAATAATGAAACCGATGAGGAGCTGGTTAGCCGTTTAGAGCGAATCGATTATATTATGGTTTCGCCGGAAATGGCTAAAAAATGTATTGCAGCCGAAGTATATAATAAAGAACCAAATTGGTATCTTTCCGACCATTATCCGGTTGGAGTAGTGTTTAAAAATATTTTTTGAATTTAAACTTTCATATAGAAGATAAAAAAGTATATTTATTCTTTTAAAAATTATTTATGAAAATTGAAAGTCTTAAAATCAGAAATTTCAAAGTTTACAAAGATGCTACAATTAAGAATCTTCCCACTATGTGCGTTTTTTTGGGAACAAATGGAAGTGGAAAAACCTCACTGTTCGATGTATTTGGATTTCTTAGTGATGCACTACAAAATAATGTTACAATTGCGGTTAATAGAAGAGGGGGGGCAACGGAATTATTGTCAAGAGGATGCAATAAAGAAAAAGATACGATTTTTTTCGAAATAAAGTTTCGAAATCCCAATGAATTCAAGGGAGCTTCACCTCTTATCACGTATTCAATTGAAATTGGGTTTAAAAAGAACAAAGCAATTGTTTTAAGAGAATTATTAAAATATAGACGAGGAAATAAAGGCTGGGGAAAACCCTGGCACTTTCTAGATTTCAAGGAAGGTGAAGGCGATGCGATTCTAAACGAGGAACAGTATGGCAATGAGGGTGTTGTGGAAAAACGTGAATATCAAAAACTCTCAAGTCCTGATATTCTGGCAATTAAAGGATTGGGGCAGTTTGAACAATTTAGGGCAATTAGTAGTTTTAGAACGCTTCTCGAGAAATGGTATATATCAAATTTTACAATTAATGAAAGTAGGAGAATAGGAGACATAGGTGTTTCGGAACATTTATCCACTTCAGGAGACAATCTTGCCCAAGTAACAAAATATATTGCGGAAAATAATCCTGCTATTTTCGACAAAATTTTAAGTAATTTACCAAAACGAATTCCTGGTATTAATAAAGTTGAAGCAATAGAGACAGAAGATGGTCGAATTGTTTTAAAGTTTCAGGATAATAATTTTAAAGACCCTTTTATAGCCAGATATGTTTCTGATGGCACAATGAAAATGTTTGCATACATGGTGCTACTGTACGATTCTGATCCACATCCTCTACTTTGCATCGAGGAACCAGAAAATTATTTGCACCCCGATTTATTAATTGAGTTAGCAGAAGAAATTCGAGATTATTCAATTCGCGGAGGACAGGTTTTTGTATCAACTCATTCTCCTGATTTTGTAAATGCAGTTCAACTAAATGAATTATTCTTTATTGAAAAGGAAAGTGGAGGTTTTTCGCAGATCAAGTCAGCAAAAGAAAATGAATTAGTCTCTAAACTTTTTAATGAAGGAAATCAACTTGGATGGCTGTGGCGTAATAATTTTATCAAGGGTGCAAATTTGAAATTAGATATTTTATGAATCCTTTAACCCTATATTTTTATGTTGAAGAACCATCAATTAAGCCCGTTATCAATAGAATAATCAAAGAAATTAAAGCAGATGTTTATTTTCAAATATTAGTTCATCAGGGCAAGCAAGATTTAGATATCTCTCTAAAAAAAACAATTCCAAGTGTTAGTAGTATCCCTAATTCAAGAATTATTATATTAAGAGATCAAGATAGTGACGATTGCAAAGTACTTAAAAATAAAATTTTAGGAGAAGTGGCTCTTTTGTGTCTATGCCCATTTAAAATTAGAATTGTTTGCAATGAGCTTGAGGCGTGGTTTCTTGGAGATATGGATGCTATAAAATGTGCTTATCCTCGGTTTGTTCCAGAGAAGTACAATAACAAGTCTCGATTTAGGTTTATTGACAGCATTGTAAGTCCAAGTAAATTACTCTTTAAATTGTTCCTGAATTAAATACAGGAGGGATTGTATCAAAAAGAAAGACGTCTCAAGAGATATCGAATCATTTAGATATTGCAAATAACAAATCTGATAGTTTTAATCAATTTGTAAATGCAATTGAAGAATTAATTGATGTAACAACTAGTTTTTAAGCAAATGAATATTTTTCGCAATCATATTAAGTAAATTCCTACATCATGAAAAGTAGTTATCTTTTATGCTTAATTATTTTTACATATTTAAACGTGTTTTCGCAAAGCGAGAATTACAATTCACCCACACCAAACAAACAACAACTCGCCTGGCAGGAAGCTGAAATTGGTGTAGTATTCCATTACGATTTACATGTTTTCGATGGTAAAAAATATGGACAGGGCAAAAACAGAATCGACCCGTTTCCCGATTATCAGATATTCAACCCAAAAAATTTGGATACCGACCAGTGGATTCGTGCAGCGAAAGCAGCCGGAGCAAAATTTGCAATTTTAACTGCAACCCACGAAACCGGATTTGCACTTTATCAAAGCGAGGTAAATCCTTATTGTTTAAAGGCAGTAAACTGGCGCGATGGAAAAGGTGATGTTGTAAAAGATTTTGTGGAGTCGTGCCGAAAATATGGCATTAAACCGGGTATTTATATTGGTATCCGCTGGAATTCATTTTTTGGAGTTCACGATTTTCAGGTAAATGGAGAGGGCGATTTCAAAAAGAACCGTCAGGATTATTACAAAAAAATGTGTGAGGGAATGGTAACTGAAATCTGCACAAATTATGGCGATTTGTTCGAAATTTGGTTTGATGGCGGTGCAGACCACCCCGATAACGGAGCACCCGATGTTTTGCCAATTGTACAAAAATATCAGCCAAATGCTATTTTTTATCATAACCTGCAACTGGCAGAAGTTCGCTGGGGAGGTTCCGAGTCGGGAACTGTTCCATATCCGTGTTGGGCAACTTTCCCAAACCCATATTCTCATGGCGGCGACACGCAGGCAGAACGAATGAAACTTTTAAAACACGGCGACCCCGATGGGAAATACTGGATGCCGGCAATGAGCGATGCACCATTGCGCGGATATAACGGACGGCACGAATGGTTTTGGGAACCCGGCGATGAAGCACATATTTTCCCGGTTGAGAATTTGATGAATATGTACATTAATTCTGTGGGACACAACTCAACATTAATTTTAGGATTAACACCCGACCCAAACGGATTAATGCCCGAACCCGATGTAAAAAGATTAAAAGAGTGGGGAGATGAAATAAAACGGAGATTCTCTGATCCGGTTGCAACAACCTCGGGCGAAGGAGATAAACTGGAGTTAAACCTTCAAAAAAAACAGGAGGTTAACCACGTAATAATTCAGGAAAATATTAAAAACGGAGAACGAATTCGTAAATATAAAATTGAGGCTTTTGTTAAAGGAAAATGGAAAACAATTGGCGATGGAAGTTGTATCGGTCACAAACGGATTCAACGGTTTGAACCGATAATTACAAATAAAATCAGATTGATTATTGAAGAGTCAACTGCCACTCCGCAGGTAAAAAGTTTTAGCGTTTTTAATGTGAGTCAGAAATAAAAAAATACTAAAATATTTTATTCCGGTACTGTCGTCTCCAATAATTTATCGGCCATTGCATCGGCAAGTTTTAAAAGCTCATCCTGAGTGTTGGTTTTAAGTGCACCTTTCTCTTCAATTGGCTCGTAAACCATTTCCCACTTAATTTTTTCAGCAAAAGTTTTAAGGTTTTTAACGCCGCCGCCATTCCACGAATAGTTACCGAAAATACCAAGCAGATGATTTTTCGGTGCCATGTGTTCGATTGTGGATAGTAGAATTTCGACATTTGGAAATAGCGAATTATTATATGCAGCGCTGCCCACAATAAAACCTTTATATTTAAAAATGTCGTTGATAATATACGACGAATGAGTTTTTGAAGCATCGTAAACACGAATATTTTTTATTCCGCGAACTGCCAACTGACGTGCAATTACTTCAGCCATATTTTTTGTATTTCCGTACATCGAGCCATAAACAATTACAACTCCACGGTCTAAATCGTACGAACTCCATTTGTTGTAGCGCGAAAGAATCCAGTTAAGGTCGGTTCTCCAAATCGGACCGTGTGTGGCGGCAATCATTTTAATATCTAACGGAGCCAGTTTTTTTATTGCCCGCTGTGTGTGCGGACAATATTTACCCACAATATTGGTAAAATATCTCATCACTTCAATTTCGTAAAAATCGAGATTTATCTCATCGTCGAAAATACCACCGTCAAGTGTTCCATAACTTCCAAACGCATCGCCCGAGAAGAGTATTTTATTTATCTCTTCGAAAGTAACCATCGTTTCGGGCCAGTGAACCATCGGAATCATTTGAAACTGCAATTTGTGTTTCCCTAAATCTAAAGTATGATTATCGTGTACCATCACAGTATTTTTGGGAGTCATATAATACGCCTCAACAAAACCGAATGTTTTTTTATTACCCACCAAAATTATATCCGGATATTTTTGAATGATCGCCTTTAACGCACCCGAGTGGTCGGGCTCCATGTGGTTAATTATCAGATAATCAACTTTTCTATCGCCAATAATATCTTCAATTCTATCTAAATATTCGTCGATAAACGAACGCTCGATGGTATCGATAAGTGCAATTTTTTCGTCGACTATTAAATAAGAGCTATATGAAATACCGTGTGGAATTGGCCAAATATTCTCGAACAATTGTGTCCGGCGGTCGTTGACACCAAGATAATAAATATCATCAGCAAGATTTACCTGTTGCATAGTTTTTATATTTGATTTTAATGAGTGCAAAAATAACTATTTTTACATAGAACGAAATACTAAACTTTAATGAATAACCACTATTTTTGCGATAAAAATTAAAACATGTCAATCGAACAAAAAAGTCGTGTAATGTTATTTCCCAAAATTGGGAAGTTTATAATAATATTTGTTGCCATTGCATTTGTTGTTATCGGAACCCGTGCATATCAACTTTATCAATACGTTTTTCAGGAAAACATTAAAAATAACTACATTTTGTATATTTCGGATGGTACTACCTTTCAACAAATTTCTGATAGCCTGCATATAAATAATGTATTGATAAACGAGAAGGCTTTTAAGTGGATTTCGAAAAAGAAAAGTTATCGGGCTGCTATTAAACCGGGGCGGTATCTTTTTGAAATTGGGATGAATACAAATCAGGTTGTAAATATGCTACGGGCAGGAATTCAGGAACCTGTTGATGTAACTTTTAACAATGTTCGTTTTAAGGAAGATCTGGCCGGAAAGGTTAGTAAATACCTCTGGGCAGATTCAATTTCTATTCTGAATTTATTCTCAAACAAAAAATTAATTACCGAATTTGGCTTTAACACCGAAACTTTCAGGACGATGTTTATTCCGAATACTTACGAATTTTACTGGACAACTTCGGCCAAAGAATTTGCTGCCAGAATGAAAATCGAATACGACAATTTTTGGAATGCCGATAGAAAAGCTAAAGCTAAAAAGCTAAATCTTTCGCCCGAAGAGGTAATTATTCTTGCGTCGATAGTACAGTCGGAGACTGTAAAAAAAGACGAGTTAAAACGTGTTTCGGGACTTTATATAAACCGGTTAAAACGCGGTATTCTTTTACAGGCCGACCCAACCATAAAATATGCCGTTGGCGACTACTCGTTAAAACGGGTTTTAAATAAACATCTCGAAATCGACTCGCCATACAACACTTATAAATATGCAGGTTTGCCACCCGGCCCCATTATGTTTCCCGAAACCTCAGCAATTGATGCAGTATTAAATTACGAGCAGCATAAATATTTGTATATGTGTGCAAAAGAGGATTTTTCGGGGTATCATAATTTCGCAAAAACACTATCGCAACATAATAGAAATGCTGCAAAATACCGGGCTGCTTTGAATAAGAATAAGATTTGGAAATAGAAGCTGTTTTATTATTATTCTTTCTATTTTTGATTTTAATTTAAAAACTGATAACCAAATGAATCTATCTCGTAGAAAATTTTTAACAAAATCGGCAGTCGGAGTTACAGCACTTGGAAGTATTCCGGCAATTGTTTCATCGTGTGTTTCTCCAAATTCTAAGGAGACAAAAGATAAATATTCAATTTTAACAAAAGGAGATACTATTGTTTTTCAAGGTGATTCGATAACAGATGCAGGTCGTGAAAGGGAGAAGGAACTTTCAAATAATCCAGGTTCG
This sequence comes from Bacteroidota bacterium, assembly GCA_024278975.1. Lineage (GTDB taxonomy): Bacteria > Bacteroidota > Bacteroidia > Bacteroidales > Prolixibacteraceae > Draconibacterium. The sequence goes on along the minus strand of JAJRSD010000062.1, from coordinate 27,585 downwards.
TTTGGTTCTGGATATGCATTTCTGGCAGCTTCATCAATGTTAAACTCTCTGCCCGAAAAGGAGTTAACTATTTATAATCGTGGAATTAGCGGTAATAAAGTTTATCAGCTTGCCGACCGCTGGCAAAAAGATTGCCTCGATTTAAAACCCAATTTGCTAAGTATTTTAATTGGAGTAAACGATTACTGGCACTTTCGAGATGGGCATTACGATGGAACGGTTGAAATTTACGAAAATGATTTACGAAAGTTAATTCAGCGAACAATTAAAGAATTTCCCTCTGTAAATTTGGTAATCTGCGAACCATATTATGTTTTAAATACAAGTGTTGTTGATGAGAGTTGGGTTGCCCCGATGAAAGAGTTTCAGACAGCAGCACATAAAATAGCCAAAGAGTTTGGAACAATCTGGGTTCCATTTCAAAAAGTTTTTGAAGAAGCTGTAAAACATGCGCCTGCAACTTATTGGACTCACGATGGAGTTCATCCTGCAATGCCAGGTGCGCAATTAATGGCGGAGGCATGGCTACGGACAGTTGAGTAAAACAGCTACAACTTTTTTCCCTTGATTAGATATTTTTCGTAAATCATATTTCCGACAAAATATAAAAGTACAGCCGAAATAAGTCCGGCAAAAACATCAACAGCATAATGAGCTTTTATATAAACGGTTGAGAAGCAAATTAATAATGCCAGCGGCAGTATTATTAAAGAGAGCTTTTTATACGATTTTACCGATGCAAAAAGAATAATCCAGCTTATCCCTACATGAGAACTTGGAAATGCACCCGTTGGAGTTTCTCCCGAATCCTGAAGGAATTTTATCAGTTTTCCCCAAAAACCATTATGAGCTATTCCTGCCTGTTCTGGCGCAAAATAAAATTGAGGTCCAACAACCGGGAAAATCACAAAAATCAAATAATATGCATAAAATGAGAATATTATAATAAAAAAGGTTCTCTCAAATTCCTCTTTGTTTGTAAAATAAACTATCAACGGAAAAACTACTATAATTAAATAGTACGAAAAATATGAGAAAAACATCAACTCGCTAAACCAAATACTATCATATTTTTGACTAAATATTAATGATGGTTGAAACCCAAATAACAAATGATCCAACTTGATAAACAACTCATCTAAATCGGCAAAAAATATGTTGTTGTAATAACCGGTTTCGCCATAAAAATAGGCAGTAAATAGTAGTGGGTAGAAATATCGTAAAAACGAAGTGATTTTATTTTTATAGGTTGTATTTAGCTGAATGAGTATAAAAATAGTAGAAATTGCAGCAATTCTGGCAAAGATTAATGTTGAAAGGTGCTCCGTTTTTTTCGCCCCAAACATTATCAGAATTCCACTTAAAACGAGGAAAATTAGTATAACAAAATCAGTTATATTTAACTTCTTCAACATAAAAAATCAGATATAATTTAAGATTATTGTAAATAAAAAAGGTGTCCATTTCCGAACACCTTTTTAAATTTCGATATTTTATTCAAATGTTATCGGTTTCCTTTTTATCCAGTTCCCTCTGGTAAAGTCGGGGAAATATTGCGGTGCGCTTCCTTGTGCAATCGACGCTTCCGATAGTGGAGTAACAGCACTCCATGCTGCTGCATCATAAACATCCATAACTGGTTGCCGTTGTTCTTTTACTGCATTGATAAATTCTCTTGTTACAAAGAAATCCATTCCGCCATGCCCTGATCCCATTGCTTTCTCGCCATATTTTTTCCAAAGTGGGTGGTCGTATTTATCTTGCCATTTTTGAAAATCGTCCCATTTGTGACCACCTTCTTCTTCAACAGCAATATTTTTACCGCCACCATGAAAGTTCGTTACCCCATCGGTTCCTTCAACATGAAAATCGAGCGAATACGGACGTGGTAAATTGGTATCGTGAGTTACAATTATTGTTTCGCCATTTGTGGTTTTTATAACCGAAGTAATTACGTCACCTTGTTTCCATGGTAGTTTTGCAGCAGGATGATCTTCGCCTCCTTGTTCCTGTATATAATCTTTCAAACCAACTGCTTTCGATGCTGTTGAGGTTAAATATAAAAATCGGTTTCCCCTGTTAATATCTAACATTGCAGCAATTGGACCCAGTCCGTGAGTAGGATAAACATCGGCATTTTGCTTAAGCGAATGTTGTGTTCTCCAGCGAGCTTCTCCTTTTGCGCCTTCTCCAAATTTAAGGTCTTTGTTGAATTTTACATTTAGTAAACTGTGGCGGTATCCGCAGCGAGCATGAACAACTTCACCAAAAACACCCTGTTTTACCATATTTAATACTGCCAAAACATCGCGGCGATAGTTTACGTTCTCAAGAATCATACAAGGCATTCCGGTCTCTTCCGAGGTGTTTACCAAATCCCAGCACTCTTCCATTGTGTTTGCTGCCGAAACTTCTACGGCTGCATATTTCCCTGATTTCATTACAGCCACTGCCATTCTTGTGTGCCACAACCATGGTGTTGCAATTATAACACCATCAATATCGTCGCGTTTCAACATTTCTAAATAGGCATATTCACCGTCAGAATAAACTTCTGCTTCGGAGTGTCCATTGTCTGTTAAAACTTTTTGAGCCTTGGGAATTGCTTCCGGATCGATATCGCAAAAAGCAACAATTTTCACACCTTCTGTCATCGCGGCTCTTTTCAGATGCCCTCTGCCTCTACCACCACATCCGATAAATGCGATGCTAACTTCGTCTTTAGGTTGTTTTGTTACTGATGAGGGAGTTGCACTTGAGATTTGTGGAGCAATAAATGCAGCTGCTCCGGCGGCTGTTGCGGTTTTTAGAAATGATCGTCTGTTGGATTTAGTCATGACTTATATTTTTAAATGTTTTTAGTGAATTGCAAATATATAGAAAATAGGTTCATGTTGAAATAAGTTGTTAGTCAATTTGTTAAATTTTCAAAATAAAAAGGTGTTCCGAAACTCGAAACACCTTTTCAATAGAAATATTATAGTGCAATTTATGCAAGTATCTCTTTCACCTGATTGTAAACATTTTCTGCTGTGAATCCGAATTTTTCATCCAAAACAGTATAAGGAGCGGAGTATCCAAACGATTCCATTCCCCAGACTTTTCCGTTTTCGCCAACCAGTCCTTCAAGGTTTACAGGTAATCCGGCAGTCATTCCAAAACGAGGAACTCCAACAGGAAGAACACTTGCCTGATACTCATTAGTTTGATTTCTGAAAACTCCCTCAGAAGGAACAGAAACTATTTGAATTTTCAGATTGTCTTTTTCCTCTAAAAGGGCAGCACCTTCAACTAAAGTTGCAACTTCCGAACCACTTGCTAATAATACAATATCGGGAGTGCCTTCGCATTCTTTAACTATATAAGCACCTTTTTCAGCTCTTAAAGCAGCCTCGTAAACATCGCCTTCAACGGGTAAGTTTGTGATGTTCTGGCGCGATAAAATCAGTGCCGATGGAGTGGTTGTATTTTCCAAAGCCATTTTCCATGCAACCGTTGTTTCGTTACCATCAGCCGGGCGAACAACCAACGCGCTGTTTTTGCCTTTGTGGTTTTTTAGTTTCTCCATTAAACGAATTTGAGCTTCCTGCTCAACGGGCTGGTGTGTTGGTCCGTCTTCTCCAACGCGGAAAGCATCGTGAGTCCAGATATATTTAACGGGCAATCCCATCAGTGCCGACATACGCATTGCAGGTTTCATATAATCCGAAAATACAAAGAATGTTGCACAAGCCGGGATAACTCCACCGTGCAGTGCCATTCCGTTTGCCATGCATGCCATTGTAAGTTCGCTAACTCCGGCTTGTAAAAATGCTCCGCTAAAATCACCTTTCTTAAACGCGGTGGTTTTTTTCAGGAATCCATCTGTTTTATCCGAATTTGAAAGGTCGGCAGAAGCGACTATCATATTCTCAACACTCTCAGCGAATGCTCCCAAAACGGTTGCCGAAGCACCACGGGTTGCAGTATTTTCTTTTTGCTGAATTGAAGAAAAATCAAATTCAGGACTATTTTTAGAGAAGAACTTTTCTAGTTTTTGCGCTAATTCAGGGTTTGCAGCTTCCCATTTTGCCTGTTCTGCTTTTTTAGCAGCGGCAGCTTCAGTTAGTTGTGCTTCACGTTTTGCATACAAATCTTTAACTTCAGTAAAAATCTGGAAAGGATTTTCTGCATCGCCACCTAAATTTACAATCGAATTTGCAAACGAAGCACCTGCATTTGTTAATGGCATTCCATGAGTTTCGCACTTCCCTTCGTAACTTTCGCCAGTTTCGGTAACTGCACCTTTCCCCATAATTGTTTTGCCAATAATCAGGGTTGGTTTTTCGGTTTCGGCTTTTGCATTTATTAGAGCTTTCCTAATTTGATCTGAGTTGTTACCTTCGATGGTTACAACTTTCCAGCCCCACGCTTCATATTTTTTTGCGGTATCTTCCTTTGTAACATCACCAGTTGAAGTTGAGAGCTGAATATCATTTGAATCGTAAAACATAATCAGGTTGCTCAATCCTAGGAAACCTGCAATACGTCCGGCACCTTGCGAAATCTCTTCTTGTACACCACCATCAGAGATGAAAGTGTAAATTTTATGTTCCATCCAATTTCCAAAACGTTCAACTAAAAAACGTTCGGCTACTGCTGCTCCAATTGCCATTGCATGTCCTTGTCCCAGCGGACCAGATGTATTTTCAACACCACGCTCAACATCAACTTCAGGATGACCGGGAGTTACACTTCCCCACTGACGGAAATTGGCAAGGTCTTCCATGCTGTATTTTCCTGCCAATGAAAGTACGCCATATAACATTGGCGACATATGACCAGGATCGAGAAAAAACCTATCGCGGTTAATCCATGTCATGTCAGACGGATCGTAGTTTAGAAACTCTGTATATAAAATGTTTATAAAATCGGCACCACCCATTGCTCCTCCGGGATGACCAGATTTTGCTTTTTCTACCATCGCTGCAGCGAGAATACGAATGTTGTCGGCTGCTTTAGTTTCAATACTTTTACTCATTTTTTTATTTTATTTATGCTTGTATTATTCTTACCATAAAAATACCATCGATTGCCAATAATTTTTCTTTAATCGACTCATCTACCGACTGCTTGTCAACATCAATTATATTGTACGCTATTTCGTCTCGTTTCTTGTTCAGCATATTATCGATATTTATTCCTTCGGCTGCTAAAACAGTCGAAATCTGACTAACCATATTCGGAACATTTCTGTTAGCAATTAAAATTCGGGCTTCGTTGTGAAGTTCCATTTTTGCCTCTGGAAAGTTTACAGAGTTTACAATGTTACCGTTTTCAAGATAGTCTTGAACTTGGTTTACTGCCATAATTGCGCAGTTAGTTTCCGATTCTTTTGTTGAAGCTCCGAGGTGTGGAATGGAAATAACGCCATCCATTTTAAGCTCCTCTTCGTTGGGGAAGTCGGTTATATATTTTGCAACTTTACCAGATGCGATTGCATCTTTTAAATCGGCAACATCAATTAATCCACCTCTGGCAAAATTAAGGATACGAACATCGTCCTTCATCATAGCAAATTTTTCTTTGTTGATGTAACCTTTGGTTTCCGGAGTTAATGGAATGTTTACTGTCACATAGTCGGCTTGCGAAAGCAACAGTTCAATGCCTTCAATCCAGGTAACTTCACGACTTAATTCTAAAGCATGTTTTACTGAAATATAAGGATCGTATCCAATTACATTCATTCCTAATGCTTTAGCAGCGTTGGCAACCAAAACGCCAATTGCACCCAGCCCGATTACCGCCAGAGTTTTTCCTTGAATTTCCTGACCGGCAAAGTTTTTCTTGCCTTTTTCAACAAGCGATGGTACCTGGTCTCCTTGTCCGATTAATGATTTCGCCCAAACTACAGATTCAACAATGTCGCGCGAAGCAAGCATCAATCCGGCAATAACCAACTCTTTTACACCATTTGCATTTGCGCCTGGAGTATTAAAAACGACTATTCCGTTATCGGTACATTTTTCGAGCGGAATATTATTTACCCCGGCACCTGCGCGTGCAATTGCATTCAATGACGATGGTAGCTCCATGTCGTGCATTTTAAAACTTCTCAAGATAATTGCATCAGGATCTGAAATATCATCGGCAATTTCATAATCATTTCGTGGGAAAATGCTTAACCCATCAGGATCTATGGCATTTAAAGTTTGAATTTTAAACATCTGGATTATTTTTAAGGTTGATTTTGAACTAATAAACGTTAACAAATATCACCATTTTTATTATAAAAATGAGGTTACTTTTTACATTAGTTTTCAATATGAAATTAACATTAATAGGATTTAGTCGATTTTTTCTTTTTATATAATTGGTACGAAATGTATATTTTAGAACTGTTATCTGCAATTTAAAAAAAAGAAAAGCCGGATTCCTGTGAACCCGGCTTAACAACCTTCAACTACTAACCGATTTTATAACCCAAAATTTTCAATAAATAGCAACCAACTATTTATTCTGATTTGTCTGGTACAAATTAAGTAAGAGTTAGAAAATTGGTCTGTAACATAAGTCACATAAGTTCATAATAATCAATAAAATTACGCGAAAGTTTAACTTTACCATCATTTTCCAGTTTTTTTAACAAACGTGAAATTACTTCGCGCGATGAGTTTAATTTTAAGGCTAAATTTTGATGAGTGCCTGTATAAGTTGTTACACCCGAATTTTTGTATTTATCGGCAAAATATTTTACCAGACGTTCATCGAGTTTCATAAATGCAATCGAATCAACTGTTTCAATCAATTCACGAAATCTGTTATGAAAAGTTTGCATTACAAATTGTTTCCAGCTTGGATACTTGCAAATCCAATTATCCAGCATTTTTACTGGTATTAAAATCACTTCCGATTTTTCCTCAGCAACTGCATTTATATTACTCGTAACGGGTGTCATACAGCAAGTTAACGACATTGCACAAACTTCATTTTCTCTTAAATAATAGAGTAGCAATTCATTGCCGTCGATGTTGGTTCTCGATACTCGTACCAAACCTTTTATTACCAACGGAAAACTTGAGATAAACTGTCCCTCGCGAATTATTGTTTCGTTAGCTTCGAAAGTTTTTTTTACTCCAATAGACGCAATCTCATCCTGAAGTTCTTTTTCAAGAAAGTTGTATTTAATATTAAAATTTTTCACAATTATTGTAACCTAATTAAACAAAATTAATGATGTAAAAGAAACTTGCAAATGATTCTCTAAATAACACGTGCATTTATATTATAATATCCTCATAAACAGCATTATAAACATTTTATCTCAAAATAACAAAATGATTTATTTTAATTTAGACTTAATTAAGATAAAAAAGATTAATTTTGTGCTGTTCATCATAGTTTTATAGTATAATGAAAAAAATAATAACAATTATTTTTGTTTTAGCAGCGATAAATTATGGGCAGGCACAAGATGCTCCACATAATACGGCTGATAAAATAATCTCGGGTTCAGATTCAAAAGTTCAGATTGGTGGTTATGCACAGATTGATTATAATCAACCCATTAACAATGGCAAAATCAGCAATGGTAAGTTAGATGTTCATCGAATGATATTATTGTTTGGATACCGTTTTAACGAACGTACCAATTTTATTACTGAAATAGAAGTTGAACATGTAAAAGAAGTTTTTGTAGAGCAGGCGTTTTTAAGTTATAAAATTCTACCGTGGTTAGATTTTCGCGGAGGTTTAATGTTGGTACCAATGGGAATTATAAATGAATATCACGAGCCTCCTACATTTAATGGAGTAGAACGTCCAAATCTGGATACCAAAATAGTTCCCACAACCTGGCGCGAAATAGGAGCCGGTTTTACAGGAAGAATAGATAATGCATCGGTAAAATATCAGGTGTATATTATGAATGGTTTTAACGGTTACAATGGTGCAGGCGTATTTCGAGGAACTGATGCTTTTCGCAAAGGCCGCCAAAAAGGTGCCGAGTCGTTTATAAGTTCGCCAACTTTAGCAACAAAGGTTGACTATTACGGAATATTAGGATTAAAACTTGGTTTTAGTACATATAATGGAAAGTCGCAATCTACAATGTTCAACGGAATTGATAAAGATAATTCGGGAGCAATTAGTGTTGCCGACTCTTCGGTTGTTGGTATTTCGATGATTGGATTTGATGTCAGATATATTTCTGGTGGATTTGAAGCACGCGGACAAATAAATTTTGCAAATATTAAAAATACAAATCAATATAACAATTTTACTGAAAAGGATTTGGGCAGCCAGTTGTTTGGATGGTATGCCGAAGTAGGTTACAATTTGTTGCATTCTACTGAAACTGAACAAAAAATAGTTCCGTTTGTACGATACGAAATGTATAATACTCATGCAAAAACAGACGGTAAATTAAAGATTAACGGAGCATACGATCGTACAGATATTACTGTTGGCGCTGGTTGGTGGTTAAGTTCCGGAGCTGTTTTAAAGGCCGACTATCAGTTTTTTAGCGATGCCACAGGATATTCTTCAGGTATGTTTAATATGGGAATTGGTATTTGGTTTTAAAATATGATACGAATGAAGGTTTTAATTTTATTCTCAGTAGTCTTTTTGTTAGCTGATACTTCTCAGAGTTATGGTGCTGATTTTTACTCTGAAAAGCAAGTTTTAAAAATAATAAAATCTACGCTGAAAGAGAAAGATGTGTTACTAGTTGAAAAAATTGATTTCGACGATTTTTGGGGGAAGAGTACACCTTTAATTATTTATCGTTTTAGCAGGGGTGCTGGTGAAGATTTATACGCAATTTTCACACAAGCCAAAGGGCGGTACGATATGTTTGATTATTTAATTGTGGTGAATTTGGATTTTTCAATTAAGAAGGTTAGAGTTATAAAATACCGCTCGGAACATGGTGGTGAGATTGCTTCAAAAAAGTGGTTAAAGCAATTCGAAAATTATTCATCGGGCGAATTACGATACAAGAAGGAAATTTCAGCTCTTTCGGGTGCAACAATTTCGGCAGGCTCAATTGTTGCCGACATTCCATTAGCATTAAATATTCTCAAAGAAAGTTGCAAATAAATTCAAACTTTCAATCAATTAAAACATATCTCTCATTTTCTTAAAAAATGATTCTTCAGACGCCGTTGGCCCCCCTTGAAAACCTGGTGAACTTTGAAGTTTTTCTAAAGCTCTTTTTTCTTCGTTATTTAGTTTTTTTGGAATCCAGACATGCACACGCACCAGCAAATCGCCTTTTCCGTAACCATTAACATCGGGTATTCCTTTTCCGCGCAGTCGAAATATTTTTTCGGGCTGAGTTCCTGCATCTATTTTCACTTTCACTTTACCTTCAACTATTGGTATTTCAGCAGTTTTACCCAATGTTATTTCGGGGAACGAAAGAAAAAGATCGTAAATTAAATTGTTGCCATCGCGAACTAATTCGGGGTGGTCTTCTTCGGTAATAACTACCAGCAAATCGCCGTTTATTCCTCCACGTCGTCCGGCATTTCCTTTATTCGAAACATTAAGTTGCATGCCATCGCCAACTCCTGCCGGAATATTGATACTTATAACTTCTTCGTCGCGCAAAACACCTTCGCCGGCGCAGTATGTACATTTATCGGTTATCATTTTACCGTCGCCATGACAAGTGGGACACACCGATGCAGTTTGCATTTGACCGAGAATTGTATTCTGAATTCGTGTTACCTGCCCCGAGCCACGACAAGTTCCGCAAGTTGAATGTGCCGAGCCATTTTTTGCTCCTGTTCCGCTACAATGTTGGCAGGCAACGTATTTTTTTACTTTGATTTTTTTCTCAACACCGTTAACAATTTCACTGAGATTGAGTTTTACTTTTACTCGTAAATCGGAACCACGGCTAACACGACGACTTCCTCTGCTGCGACCAGCTCCACCAAATCCTCCGAACCCACCAAAGTGCCCACCAAAAATATCGCCAAACGACGAGAAAATGTCTTCAATGTCAGAGAATCCGCTACCTCCATAACCACCTCCGGCAGCACCACTCATTCCGGCATGCCCAAATTGGTCGTAACGCTGTTTTTTCTCTTGGTTGCTAAGAACTTCGTATGCTTCTGCTGCCTCTTTAAATTTATCTTCAGCAGCAGCATCTCCCGGATTTTTATCGGGGTGAAATTTAATTGCTTTTTTACGGTAAGCCTTTTTTATCTCTTCGGGACTGGCACTTTTGCCAACTTCCAAAATTTCGTAATAATCTCTTTTCGACATTTTTTTGAATAACTTTATTCTCCGATTACAACTTTGGCAAACCGGATTACCTTTTCGTTAAGCAAATATCCTTTTTGAATTACATCAACAACTTTACCTTTTAGCTTCTTTTTAGGAGCCGGTATTTTTGTTAATGCTTCGTGCAAATCAACATCAAAATCCTGATGCAAAGCGTTAATCTCTTTTACACTATTCTGTTTCAGAAACTCTTCGAATTTATTGTAAATAAGAGTTGTTCCTTGTTTTCCGGCATCATCATCCGGAACATTTTTTAACGAATCTAAAGCTCTCTCAAAATCGTCGATAACCGGAAGTATATTTACCAAAACTGACTCGCCACCCGATTTTATTAAATCAACTTTTTCTTTAATTGTCCGGCGACGAAAGTTGTCGAATTCAGCCTGCAAACGTAAATGTTTATCTTGTATTTCCTGAAGTTTTTCATTCAACTCTTCAATTTTAGCTTCTCTTTTATCCTTTTTAGATTTTTTCTTTTTCCCTGATTTATCTTCCGAAGATTTCTCCTTTTCCGAACTGTTTGTCTCCTCAGTGTTTGGAGTCTCAATTTTTACCTCTTCCCGATTTTCTTCCGTTTCAATATCTATTTTTTTACCTTCCATTTTCTATACAATTTGAAATTCTAACAAATTAAAGCTATTTGATAAATTGATTTTTTTAATTTGAATACTTGTGTTAGCAATAATTTTGCCATGCAAATATAAAAGACAAATTGGCACTAAACCCGATTGTTAAGTGCCAATTATTGTAATTTATAAATATCTTAATAACCCTTGTAAACAAGAATTTAAAAGACTTCGCTACTTTATTGTTTTTCACTCAAAAACTCTCTACCTTCAAATCGTGGCTAAAAAACAAACATTTATATGCGAACCCAATATTTGGGTAGATGAATATTCTGATGAGTTTTTCAGGTTTGCAATATACCGTGTAAAAAGTCGCGAAATTGCAGAAGATTTGGTGCAGGAAACATTTTTGGCAGGATTAAAATCGTTAGCCAAATTCAGGCGCGACTGCCCGGAAAAATCGTGGTTATATAATATCCTTCGAAATAAAATAATCGACTATTTCAGAAAAAAAACTAATCAGGAGATTAAAAGAAGTAGTGCTGTTGTTGAAACTGACGACGACTCTTTTTATGGTCAGTTCTTTAAAAAGGAGGGACAATGGAATAACGAAGCTACACAAGAAAACTGGGATATTTCGGCTGATAAACTCATGGAACGCGAAGAATTTATGCAGTTTCTAATTCTTTGTCTATCATTGCTTCCCGAAAAATGGGCAAAGGTTTTTAGTATGAAAAACATTGATGAGTACAGTACAAAAGAAATCTGTAAGGAATTAGAAATTACACCGTCTAACTTATGGACAATTATACACAGGGCAAAACTGCAACTGCATGGTTGTTTGGAGAAACGATGGCATAATAAATAAATGATACTAGAATGAAAAAATTGATGTACAAAATAATGCTTACCTGTAAACAGGCTACTTTTTATAGCTCGGTAAAGAGTTTTAAAAAGCTGAAACTTGTACATAGAATTCAATTAAAGCTTCACTTATCGATGTGTAAAAGTTGCCACGAGTTTGACCATCAAAACCAGATTATAGACAAATCGATGACTGATTTCTATAAAGGCAAACACCTTCACTCTGAAGAAACACTTTCTGAAGAAAAAAAATCACAAATTAAAATCACTGTAAATCAGTACATTAAAGGATAAAAGAATATTTTTTTATATTTTTTGTCAGGATTTAGTAATAGTGTCGTCCTATTATTTGTAATCAATCTTAATAAAAATTAAAAAATTATTATTCATTTAAAATTTAATATCATGAAAAAAGCAAATTTGATTAAAGGAACATTAGTAGCAGGAGCATTATTAAGCGTGACAGCATTAAGTGCAACACCAAACGCATCAAGATTATTCGATTATAATGCGCTTGGTTCGGGAGCGGAAGTTCGTACTGAAATTTTAAACAGCGAAACAAGTCAGTTTAATAACTACGAAGCAAAATGTGGTGAAAAAGCTGCAAAAAAAGCTAAAGCCGAGGGTAAAAAAGCTGAAGCAAAATGTGGTGAAGGCAAATGCGGTGAGGGAAAGTGCGGCGAGGGAAAAGGCGATGTAAAAAAAGCAGATGCCAAAAGCTCAAGTAAAAAAGCCAGCAAAAAAGCTGCTGCTACCGAGTCGAAAAGTAAAGAGATGAAATGTGGGGAAGGAAAATGTGAAGATAAGTAAATCTTGAAATTAGAGTAAAAGATTATGAAGAGAATAACATGACTGGAATTGACAAAGTTATTTTGTGCGATAACAAGGCAAAAAACGCAGGCATAGCATAGATACGGCGAGGCTTTTTAACGAAGTTAGCGTGCAAAAGAACGAGTCAAAACGGGTAGGTTATTTCTTCATAATCCCTAAGAGAGAGGAGAGTTTCTTCTCTCTTATTTTTCACTATTTTATAAAATTCTACAATATTAATATTTAACAAAATGAGCATTAAAGCAGGCATAGGATTCAGAAAAGATTTCGCGGAAGAGTTCCTTTCGGGTTCAGTATTAAAGCCCGGATTTTTAGAACTTGCTCCCGAAAACTGGATGAAAATTGGGGGTTACTGGAAAAAGCAACTCAACCAGTTAGCAGAAATGTATCCGATTACTGCGCACGGACTCTCACTGTCAATTGGTAGTCCGGATGAATTAGATATGGATTTTCTAAAAAATGTAAAACACTTTTTAGAAGAGTATAATATTGAAATATATTCTGAACACCTCAGCTTTTCGAAATGCGACAATGCACATTTATACGATTTGTTACCAATTCCTTTTCGCGAGGATGCAGTTAAACATGTTTCGCAACGAATTAAACAGGTACAAGATTATTTAGGCAGGCAAATTACCATCGAAAATGTTTCGTACTACACGCCCGTGGCAGCAGAAATGGATGAAGCTACTTTTATAACAAATGTTGTGAAAGAGGCAGATTGCAAACTTTTGCTTGATGTAAATAATGTTTTTGTAAACGCATTTAATCATAATTACGATGCAAAAACTTTTATTGAAAATTTACCGCTCGACCACGTTGAATACATTCACATGGCAGGACACACAAAAGTGTCGCCCAGTTTAATAATCGACACACATGGCGAAGCAATTATCGACCCTGTTTACGAACTTTTTGAGTGGACTCTGGAAAGAGTTAATCAGGTTCCGGTTTTACTGGAACGCGATTTTAATATCCCCGAAATGGAGGAGATGCAAAACGAGTTAAATAACCTCGAAGCTATAATGACAAAAAAATGGGAGGCAAAAAATGTTATTGAAAACAGAAACATATAATCAGCAATCAAACTTCGTTCAATATTGCCGCGATGGTAAAGAAGTTGCAATTTTGGGAACAAATCCGGAGCGTCTTCCTCATTACAGAAGATTAGTTTTTAATATTATAAAAGATACTCTGGAAACTACTTTTCCTATTTCATTCAAATATATTGATACTGAAATTTGGGACGAAATGGTTTATAATTATTTCAGCAGTCATAAATGCAACGACCCGCAAGTTTGGAGAATGCCAAAAGAGTTTGTCGATTTTTGTAAAGCTGAAAATTACACAACTAAATTTAATCTTCCATTTCTAAACGACCTCCTCTATTTCGAGTGGCTGGAGGTTGAATTATACATGATGGAAGACGATACTTACCCACAAGTTAATAGTACAAAAGATTGGCTGAAAGAGAAAATTGCAGTTAACCCAGAACATAAAATTATTAAATTGGAATACCCTGTTCATCTGGAAAAACCTTTTGAAGCAGCAAACAAAAAAGGTGATTATTTTCTTCTTTTGTTTCGTGAAAAAGAGACAGGGAAAGTTCAGTTTATAAACCTGTCGGTACTTTTTACTTTTTTGATAGAAAATATCGTTCTGGCTGAAAAAACATTGGAAGAGATTTTTAACGATATACTTTATATCTTCGGAATTAACGATCTCGAAATGCTTCGTTCTGAAGTATTCAAATTCCTTGAAGATTTAAAAACACGAGGTTTTGTGTTGGGAGTTCATTGTTGATTGTCGTTTCTTCTGACAAAACTGGAAATGCGAAACACCACATTTTTCTTAGAATCCCTTTGATTTCATTAATTTATCAAGGTCTCTCCACTTTTTACCCTTACTAAAATTAGCGGCAAATTCAGGCTCAAGATTATCTATTAATATCTGGTGCATTCCCAAACGCTTTATTCGTTTTTTTAAAATTGCAAATTGTTTATTTTCTTCAGCAATCATTCCGGCATATAAAACGTTAAACCAAATTTCAATTTCCCGCGAGTCATTTTTATAATATTCGCATAAAGTAGAAATCAATTTGAAAACAAGAGGGTCTGTATTTTTGGATGTTCGATTGAAAATAACAACAAAATCGTCGTATATTTTTTGACTACCATATTTTGAACCAAGTTTCTGCATCCTCGAAAAATAGTGCACATCAGTGGGAGCAAAACGTTCGCCATCAGGTTTTGTAACAAATACACACCAATCATCAAAATTGCCGGTATCAAATTCAATGTATCCACCTCCACTGAAACTATTAATCTTTTGAGACATTGTAAAATAATTTTACCCAATATAAAAAAAGCTGCTTAATAATAAGCAGCTTTTCCGTTTGCATTAAACAGGAATTTATTATTTCCCATCCATTTCTAATATTTTAAATTCTGTCCTACGATTTTTGCGATGCTGGGCTTCCGTGCAACTTACACCATCGTCACACTCGTTAACCAATTGACTTTCGCCATAACCTTTTGCAATAATTCTATCTTTTTGTATTCCTCCGTTAACAACATATCCAACTGCCGAGTCAGATCTTTTCTGACTAAGCACTTCATTGTAAGCATCTTCACCTCTGCAATCGGTGTGAGAACCCAGCTCAACTTTCCAACTTGGGTTGTCCTTCAATACTTTTACTAATTTGTCGAGCTCAATTTCCGATTCCGGTAAAATGTCCCATTTATCGAAATCGTAATAAATATTTTTCATCTCAAATACTTGAGCCACAACAACTTTCTCAACAATTATTGTTTCTTTAATAAGTCCAAAAGGTTTTCCAACCGTTGTTATAGTTTTCGATGAATTCATATAACCATCAATTTGAGTTGTTGCAACATAAGTAGAATTTTTCTTTAATGCACGTTTAAGTATCAACCCTGCAAGTACAGCAACAACATTGTCATCGAAACTAACCTTAGGATTTGGAATCTCTTTCATAGTTGCTTTATCAAGTACGGTTAACTCCAAATTATAAATGCCATCAAATTCTACTTTGTAAATATCGTCGCTTCCTTTACCATCGACTCTGCCAGAAGTAAAATATCCAATTTCTTCATTCTTATGAATAACTAACCCAAAATCATCGGCTTCGGTATTAAATCTATCTAATTTCTGTGGTGTAGAAAACCCATCTTTAGAGATACACGAAAAATATAAATCCAAATCGTCCTTACCACTTTCCCTTCCATTTGAAGCAAAAATCAACATATTATTTCTAAACAAAAAGGGAAACATCTCATTTTTATTAGTATTGATATTGCTTCCTAAGTTTTTCATTTCGCCCCACACACCATTGTTTCTAACTGTCATATAAATATCTGTAGCTCCTTTCCCCAAGTCAGGAATATTAGATGTAAAAAACAGAGTATCTCCGGTAATGGAAACCGATGGATGCCCAACAGAATAAGTAGGATTATTAAATGGTAATTCTCCTGTTAATGCCCATTCACCATTAATATTTTTTACAATAATAATTTTAAGGCGAATATCTGCCTTTTGATAAACTTTATTCCTAATGTCAGGGTCTTTAAAGTTGCTAAGTGTTACAAAAAGTTCTTTGGTTCTCGCACAATAAGATACCGGCCCGGCATGATAACCCTCGCTTATATCAACCAACTCCATTTTTGCACTTCCAGTAATATTTCCATTTTCATCTAATTTTGATTGAAATAAATTATAAAATATTTCTTTCGATTTTCCTTGAGATAATTTTTCAATCTCCTCCGCATCGAATGCTGAATACCACAATTCTCCATTTACAAACGAAGGTCCAAAATCACTTTCAGAAGTATTCAACTCCGTTTTATCTATTTTAACTTTTACATTTTCGAAGAAATTGCAATTGTTTTGCGCAACAAGAATTATTGGAAGTACCGCCAATAACAATAAAAATAACTTTTTCATAATTATTTGATTTTTAGGATTTAAAACACTAGCAACTTAAATTTACAGCAAAATATTACAGTAAATAAGGATTAAAAATAAGACAATAAGAACCACAATTTTTAACTAATTTACAAATGCGTTGCAATTAGGCTCACTAAATTAGGTTATTTCCACCACATAAAAAATTATTTTTTTGTTAAAAGAACCACATTTTCAACATGGTGTGTTTGTGGAAACATATCAACAGGTTGAATTCTATTAACTTTGTACACTTCATCTAAGAGTGCTAAATCGCGCGCCTGAGTAGCCGGATTGCAGCTTACATAAACAATCTTAGTTGGAGATATATTAAGTAAAGTCTGAATAACATCGGCATGCATTCCTGCCCTTGGCGGGTCTGTAATAATAACATCGGGTTGTCCATTTTGTTGAACAAAATTATTATCTAACACCAGTTTCAAATCTCCGGCAAAAAATAAAGTATTCTGGATATTATTAAGTAACGAATTCTCTTTTGCATCTTCAATTGCTTCAGGAACATATTCGATGCCAATTACCTTTTTTGCTTTGCTTGCAATAAAATTTGCTATTGTTCCGGTTCCGGTATATAAATCGTAAACAATTTCGGAGCCCGATAATCCTGCAAAATCGCGTGCTACTTTATATAAATTATAAGCTTGCGCCGAGTTGGTTTGATAAAAACTTTTGGGTCCTATTTTAAATTTCAAACCTTCCATCTCCTCCAAAATAAACTCTTTGCCATAAAAAAGTTCAATATTCTGGTCGGTTATAGTATCGTTTCCCTTTGTATTGATAACATATAATAATGAAGTTATTTCAGGAAAACTATTTTTTACAGCATCCAACAAACTTATTCGGATAGTTTCGTCCTCTTTATAAAACGAAATAATTACCATCAATTCTCCGGTTGAACTTGTTCTGATAATCAAATTCCGTAAAAAGCCAACCTGCTCACGAATATCAAAGAATTCCAACTTATTATCAACAGCATATTTAAAAATAAAATTTCTTATTTTATTTGATGGCTCTGGCTGCAACCAACATTTATTTATTGTAATAATTTTATCGAATAACCCGGGAATATGAAAACCAAGCGCATCGGAATCTTTAATTTCAGTATTGTTTTTAATCTCATCGAAAGAGAGCCATCGTTTATTAGAAAACGTAAACTCCAATTTATTTCTATAAAATGTATCGTTCTCAGAACCTAAAATTGGAGCTATCTCAGGAAGCTCAATCTTACCAATTCGTTTTAATTGATTTTCAACCTGATTTTGTTTATACATTAATTGCTTGTCATAAGGAAGTAGTTGCCACTTGCATCCACCACAAATCCCGAAATGCTCACAAAAGGGCTCAACTCTATTTTCCGAATATCCATGAAACTTTGTAACAAATGCCTCTTGATATTTTTTACGTTTTTTTGTAACCTGCAAATCTACCACATCGCCGGGTATTGCATACTTTGTAAACACAATCATCTCTCCAACACGAGCCAAAGCTTTACCTTCGGCTCCTATATCTTCTATTGTAACACCTTCATACAAAGGCTTTTTCTTTTTTCTTCCCACGCTAATAATTTTTCGACAAATATAACTTTTTAATGAAAACAAATCCCTATTCTCTTTTTCAGCGATTCCCAAAAAAATCACAATTTTCCCATAATGGGAAAAACCGACCACTATTCGCCAAAACCATCATTTTAAGGACTAAATGATTTTTATGTAAAAATGATGTTCTCTATATTTGCCCTTGATTTAATGGTTGGTTTTATTTTCAAAAATAAAACTTATAAGGGGAAAGCAACTTCTGTATTTATGATTGGTTTTGTGTTTAGGGGTTTGTAAATCATCAATCATCTTCAAAAAGCGTCCATAGGGCTTTCCCCTTCCTTCTTTTTTTACCCGCGAGGGTATTTTTTTTGCTCTAAACATTTTCAATCTTCGTTTATCTTAAATCGTTATCTTTGGCATTTTTTAAATATTTATATGATTTCGTTAGATAAGATAAATTTAAGTTTTGGTGGTTTTGAACTTTTCAAAGAGATAAGTTTTCTAATTAATCCGAAAGACAGAATTGGATTGATAGGGAAAAATGGTGCCGGAAAAACTACACTGCTAAAAATAATTACTAAAGAGGAGAATCCAACTTCCGGAGTTGTTGGTATTCCCAAAGATACTTCCATTGGTTACCTGCCGCAACAAATGCACATTACTGATACAAAAACTCTAAAAGATGAAACGGTTCAGGCATTTGGAGAATTAATTCAGCTCGAAAAAAATATAACTCAAATAAATAAAGAAATTACCGAAAGTGAAGATTATCATTCGGATAAATATTTAAATAACCTGGATTTTTTAACCGAGCTAAACGAAAGATACGCTTTGTTAGGAGGCGAGAATTACGAGGCCGAATTAGAAAAAACACTTTTAGGATTAGGGTTTGAACGTAGTGATTTTAACAGACAAACTTCTGAATTTAGTGGAGGTTGGAGAATGCGAGTTGAATTAGCCAAACTACTTTTACAAAAACCCGATGTTTTTTTATTAGATGAGCCTACAAATCATTTAGATATCGAATCGATACAGTGGCTTGAAGATTTTCTTAAGAATTATAATGGTGCCGTTGTTTTAGTTTCGCACGACAAAGCATTTTTAAATGCAGTTTGTAACAGAACTATCGAAATATCGCTGGGTAAAATTACCGACCAAAAAATGAACTATTCGAAGTTTGTTACCTGGAAAGAAGAACAACGCGAAGTGCAGTTGGCTGCATATCGTAATCAGCAAAAAATGATTGAAGATACCGAACGGTTTATTGCACGATTCAGATATCAGGCGACCAAAGCCGTTCAGGTTCAATCGAGAGTTAAACAACTGGCAAAGCTCGACCGGATTGAAATTGAAGAAGTAGATAATTCAGCACTAAAATTAAACTTTCCACCAGCACCCCGGTCAGGTAGAGTTGTAGTTTCGGCAAAAGGTATTTGCAAATCGTTTGATAAAAATGTTGTATTAAATGATATTGATTTGACTATTGAAAATGGTGAGAAGGTAGCATTTATAGGACGAAATGGTGAAGGCAAAACTACCCTTTCGAGAATTATAATGAAAGAGCTAAAATATGATGGAGAACTTACTCTTGGTCATAATGTTAAGATTGGTTATTTTGCTCAAAATCAGGCTCAACTTTTAAATGAAGACCTAACAATTTTTGAAACAATTGATGAGATTGCCGTGGGAGAAATACGAACTAAAATCAGAGATATTTTAGCAGCATTTCTTTTTAGGGGAGAAGAGATAGATAAGAAAGTAAAAGTATTGAGTGGTGGTGAAAAATCGAGGCTTGCAATGATTCGGTTGATGCTGGAACCTGTAAATTTTCTAATTCTTGACGAACCGACAAATCACCTCGATATGCGTTCGAAAGAGATATTAAAAAATGCCCTGATTAAATTCGACGGAACAGTAATTATAGTTTCGCACGACCGCGATTTTTTAGATGGTTTGGTTGATTGTGTTTATGAATTCAGAAACAAAAAAGCAAAACAACATTTGGGTGGAATATTTGATTTTCTTCAGCGAAAAAAAATAGAATCGTTAAAAGAGATTGAGATAAAAAAAACAAATGGCTCCAATCGCGCAACCAAACAAATTAACAAAAACAGATCGAATGCAATGAGTTTCGAGCAGAGGAAAAAAGTAAGCAGGAACATTTCGAGACTTGAAAAACTGGTGATAAAAACAGAAGACGGAATTGCATCGATAGAAAATGATATTGAAAAGATGGATAAACTTTTAGCTTCTCCAGAAAAAATAGAGGACTCTTCAGTTTTTCAGAAATATGATGAACTAAAACTTCAACTCAGCCAAACAATGGAGTTATGGGAAAAGCAACACGAAGAATTGGAAGATTGGACAAATAAAAAAATATGGTAATGAACAGAGAAGATTTTGTTTTTGGAACGCGAGCAGCAATCGAGGCAATTAAAAATGGCAAAACCATTGATAAAATATTGGTAAAAAAAGGATTAAATAACGAGTTATTTAAAGAACTTCAGTTACTTATTAAAGAGAATAATATTTTGGTTCAATCGGTTCCGGTTGAAAAAATTAATAGGGTAACACGAAAAAATCATCAAGGTGTTTTGGCATTTATTTCGCCCATTGTTTTCGATAATATTGAAAATATTTTACCTGGTATTTACGAAGTAGGACAAGATCCGTTACTTCTAATTCTCGACCAAATTACCGATGTCCGTAATTTTGGTGCAATCGTGAGATCGGCAGAGTGCGCAGGTGTTCACGCCATAATTATTCCAGAAAAAGGAATGGCACGAATTGGTGCCGATGCTGTTAAAACCTCCGCTGGAGCACTTCATAATCTACCAATTTGCAAGGTCAATAATCTTTATAAAACAGTTCAGTTTCTCATAGATTCAGGAATTCGTATTGTTGCGGCAACCGAAAAGGGTGATAAATTATACACCGACACAGATTTTGATTGTCCGGTTGGAATTGTAATGGGATCGGAAGATGATGGAATTTCGCAACAGATTTTAAGTATCGCCAACGAGCAATTAAAAATTCCTATTCTCGGAAAAATTGAATCGTTAAATGTTTCGGTTTCGGCTGCATTAATGATATACGAAGCAGTTCGCCAGCGAAATTAACTATTTACCTGAATCTCTCTTTTAAACGACTCCTCCAACGAAATAAATGTTTCGGTGCTGGCAACTCCCGAAATTTTTTGAATTTGCCCGCTTAAAATTGTTTTCAAATGCTCGTTGTCTTTTGCATAAACCTTTATAAAAATAGCGTACTGACCGGTTGTATAATGGCACTCAACAATCTCCGGGATTTGTTTTAAATCTTCAACAACTTCGGAAAACAGTCCTCCTTTTTCAAGGAAAATCCCGATATAAGTACAAGTCCTGAATTCTACCTTTTTAGGGTCGATGTGATACCCTGAACCAACTATCACCTTCAAATCAATCATCCGATTAACCCTTTGATGAACTGCAGCTCTCGAAATCCCAACTTCAATAGCAACATCTTTAAACGGAATTCGGGCATTTTTGGTTATTATATCCAAAATATTTAAATCAATATCATCCAATTTATTCCTCAGTGTCATATCTTACAAATTTCCAATAAAAGTATTAAAAACTATCATAATTCCAACGTTTATAATTATCAAGAATTGAAAAGAAACAAAGTAAAGGGCATATCAAAAAAGTCATTCAAATTAAATTTAAAATTATCACCGTTATCAATTCGTTAACTAAACACCCTATTTTCTATCTTTATTCTATATTGTGAATTATTATTTAATATTTTTGCTGATAATAACAGGATGTTTACAACATAAAGATGTAAATAATATAAATTATAAAGAATAAGAAAATGAAAAAATCAGTTAGCTGGAAACTAATATTGGCCTTACTTGTAGCAATTGCTTTTATGGGTGTATTTATCCCAACTGGACTAGAAAATCAGGATTATTCAAATATTGATTCGGGAGACACAGCCTGGATGTTAACCGCAACTGCTTTGGTTTTATTAATGACTCCAGGCCTCGCTTTTTTTTATGGAGGAATGGCACAGTCGCGAAATATTATTTCGACAATGTTACAAAGTTTTATTGCAATGGGAATTGTGAGCGTTGTTTGGGTAGTTGTTGGGTTTAGCATTGCATTTGGCGATAGTATAGGAGGTGAAGGAACTGGCCTGTTTGGAAATCCCTTAACATTTTTCATGTTTCGTGGAGTTGGCGGAGGAACGAATCCCGATTTTGCCCCAACATTCCCATTTGCGTTATTTGCCATGTTCCAGTTAAAATTTGCAATTATCACTCCGGCTTTAATTACAGGCTCTTTTGCCGGTCGTGTAAGATTTAGAGCGTACATGCTATTTATGGTTTTATTTGTAATATTTATTTACGCACCACTCGCCCACTGGACCTGGCATCCAAATGGATTCTTAAGAAATTGGGGAGTTCTGGATTTTGCAGGAGGAACTGTTGTACACATGTCGGCAGGTTTTGCAGCTCTGGCAGGAGCAATATTTATGGGACGAAGAAAGGATGCAAATAAAGATTTTAAACCGGCAAATATCCCATTTATATTATTGGGTGCCGGAATGCTTTGGTTCGGGTGGTTTGGGTTTAATGCCGGTTCGGCACTTGCAGCCAACGGAATTGCAGCTTCGGCTTTAGTTAATACAAACACTGCTTCGGCGGCAGCAATGTTAACATGGATTTTTTACGATGCGGCAAAAGGCAAAAAACCTTCAGCAGTTGGCGCTTCAATTGGGTTGGTTGTGGGTTTAGTTGCAATTACTCCGGCAGCAGGCTTTGTTAGTGTTGGAGCAAGTATTTTCATAGGAGTAAGTGCTGCAATAATTAGTAATTATGCGATAACACTTCGTACAAAATCGAAATTAGATGATACACTTGACGTATTTCCGGCGCACGGAATGGGTGGTATTGTAGGTATGCTTTTGACAGCAGTTTTCGCAAAAGATGTTGGATTAATACATGGCGAAATAACAACCTTTTTATATCATTTACTTACACTGGTAATTGTTGGAGCATTTACATTTGGAGGTTCGTTGTTGATGTATAAAATCACTGATATGTTAGTTCCACTAAGAATCTCGCCTCATGGAGAGAAAATAGGACTCGACATCAGTCAACACGACGAATCGTACGATTACGTTCAGAAGCCACACAAAATAACATATTAATTTTTTGGATAAATAGAGGTTGGGGAATTACCAGCCTCTGTTTATTTTATTGGAACTTGTCGTTTAAAGTCCATCTCGAGCGAAATAAATGTTTCTGTTCGTGCAATTCCTTCAACATCCTGAAGTTCGTTGTCGATTAACCGCTTTAAATGTTTGTTTGTTTTAGTTTGAATTTTTACAAAAATTGCATACTGCCCGGTTGTATAATGACACTCGACAACCTCCGGAATATTTCTTAAAGCAGCAACAACTTTATTATGATAATTAGCCTTCTCGAGATAAATACCCATGTAAGCACAAGTATTGTAACCCAATTTTTGTGGACTAACAATAAATTCGCTACCTTTTACTACACCAACATTTAAAAGTCGCTGCACCCTTTGATGGATTGCAGCACCCGAAACGCCACACTCTCGTGCAACTTCGAGAAATGGAATTCTTGCATTTTTTGTAATGAGTTTTAATATTTTTTCATCCAATCCATCAATGTCGGCAGCCTTTTCCAAATATTCATTTTTTTCCATATGAGCGACTGTATTTAAGTTTCAATTTAACGAACAAATGTATAAATTATTTACAAAATAAAAGTACAACACCGAAAAAACACGATAATTATTACAATCTGTAATTTACACCTGTTTTTATTGAATTCGTAAAATTGAAAATACAAGCTAATTTGAACTGCCAATTCTCGATATATCAGAACCCGATGGTTCCTGAAAAACTTTCAATTCAAACTCTGGAATAACTGCAAAAATATGGTCAAAAATATCAGCTTGAATAGATTCGTAATTTGCCCATGCCTGATCCTTCGAAAAGACATAAATTTCAATTGGCAATCCTTTTCCGGTTGGGTGCAACTGTCGAACCAAAAAGGTCATATCTAAATTTATCATTGGATGCTGGCGTAAATATACTTCAAGATATTTTCTAAAAATCCCAACATTTGTTTGATGCCGGCCACTTATAAAATCTTCATCAGAAATATTTTTTTGTTGATTATATCCTTTTAGTTCATCCTCTTTTTGAATAACATAATCGCGAATTAATTCAAATTTTTCGAAACGATTTAACATGGCAGAATCACAAAATTTAATGCTACTCATATCCAACGAAATTGCACGTTTAATCCTTCTTCCATCAGACTCCTCCATCCCTTTCCAATTATTAAACGACTCGGAAACTAGCGCATAAGTTGGAATGGTAGAAATCGTTTTGTCCCAGTTCTGAACTTTAACTGTATTTAAAGTAATATCGGTAACTGTTCCGTCGGCACCATGACTTTTCATTGCAATCCAGTCTCCAATACTTACCATATTATTTGCCGAAAGTTGAATGGATGCAACAAATCCGAGAATTGTGTCTTTAAAAACCAAAATAAGAACGGCTGCCAGTGCTCCCAAACCTGCCAAAAGCACTGTCGGGTCTTTGCCTAAAAGAGCTGAAATAATCATAATTCCAGCCATAAAATAAACCAGTATTTTCACTAACTGAACATACCCTTTTATGGGGCGATGGTGTGAATATTCTGTTGTATTATAAATCTCCATTGCTGAATTTAAAACTGAATTAGCAACAAAAACAATAATAAAGATGAAATATATTCGTGCTATACTTGCAATAAATCCGGTCAACGAAAAGTAGTAATCAACCGATAATGCTTCAAAAGTTGCAGTATCCAACTCGCTCAAATTCTGATGTAGATCGGGATAAGAAAAATCTGCTGTAAAAAATAAAATAAATGCAGGAACCAAATGTGCTAATCCCCTGAAAACTTTATTTTTCACAAGAATATCGTCCCAGTCAGTTTTAGTTCGTTTCGCAACACGGTGAACAATACGTACGACAATTTGTCGCGTTAAAAAGTGTGCAACCCAAGCAACAAAAATAATTAACAGGATAGAAACAAATGCGGCTAATGGTTTTGCCATAAATTCTGTGCCGGGCAAATCGCGCAAATAGTTCAGTAAAAAAATATAGACATTTCTCATAATTAGATATCTGATTATTATTAATTTCACCAAAAATAAAAAAACAAATGAAACAAGCATGTAAAATTTCCACAAAAGGAAATGTTTAAAATGCAAATTAAGCATGTTACTTTTGAAAAATAATTTTTTAAGCGTATAAAATGAAACTGAAGATTCTGTCAATTCTTTTATTTATTCCTGTTTGTACTTTTGCTCAAATAGATTTCGAAAAGTATTTCGAAAATAAATCGATGCGAGTTGACTTTTTATTGGGAGGCAACAATAAAGAGGTAACTGTTTATCCGCAACAGATAAAGCAAGAACCATACTGGGCTGGATCAAAAAAAAACTTATCAGACCAGTTTAATTATGGCTCATATAGATTCAGGGTTTTCGATTTGAATTCGGACAGTTTAATTTTTTCGAAAGGTTTTAGCACACTTTTTCAGGAGTGGCAAACTACTGCCGAAGCAAAAGAAATT
The DNA here is from genome assembly GCA_024278975.1 of Bacteroidota bacterium. Classification (GTDB taxonomy): domain Bacteria; phylum Bacteroidota; class Bacteroidia; order Bacteroidales; family Prolixibacteraceae; genus Draconibacterium. The sequence continues at coordinate 1,885 of JAJRSD010000062.1, read as the reverse complement.
AACAAGACTTTTTATCAGGCAGCAATTTTCCCCTTTCCCAAAAAAGAGATCAGGCTCGAAATTGAAGCACGACAATGGGAAGGAAATTTCAAAACTATTTATCAAACTGAAATAGATCCAAAAGATTATTTTATTTTAAACGAAACAACAACTCAGCATAAATCTATCGAGATTATTAAAAATGGCAACCCCGAAAACAAGGTTGATCTGGTATTTTTAGCTGAAGGTTATACTAGTTTCGAATTGTATAAATTTGTAGAAGATGCCAAACGTGTAACACAGTATTTATTTGAAGCAGAGCCTTTTAAATCGGAGAAAGAAAATTTTAATGTTACTGCAGTCCTCACTCCTTCCATTGAATCGGGAACAGATATTCCGGGTGAAAATATTTATAAAAACACCCATTTCAATTCATCGTTTTACACATTCGATATTGCACGGTATTTAACAACCAGCGACATGAAAACTATTTACGATGCTGCTGCCGTTGTTCCGTACGACCATATTTATGTTTTGGTAAACACAGAACGTTACGGAGGTGGTGGCTTTTATAATTTCGTATCGGTTTGCACCGCCGACAATAAACTTACGGACAAAGTTTTTGTTCACGAATTTGGGCACGGTTTTGCAGGATTGGGTGATGAATATTACAATTCGTCGGTTGCCTACGAAGATTTTTACAACCTGAAAACAGAACCATGGGAACCCAATTTAACTACTCTGGTAAATTTTGATTCTAAATGGAAAGAGATGGTTGCAGATTCGGTTTCGATTCCAACTCCACGACAAGGGAAATATAAAAATACAGTTGGAGTTTATGAAGGCGGCGGATACACGAGTAAAGGAATTTACAGCCCGTTTATCGACTGTAGAATGAAAAGCAATAACACCAGCAAATTTTGCCCGGTTTGCGAGGAGGCAATCAGAAAAGTAATTCGGTTTTATTCAGAATAAAAAATTATTCATACTGTTTTAGTAAACCTCGCATAATAAAATACTGGGCACTAATATATGATGTCATAATAAAAATCCCTTCGTACGGAATTGGTGCCAGAAACTTATTTAGAGCAATCATTGTATCGGATAAAACAAATAGTAGCGAGCCGATAAAAACCAAGCTAAAACTTATTGGATGCCCATTTCCAAATCGGTTAAGTGCCATTGCCGACATACTTAATAAAGCCGTCATATAAACAAAAACTGCGATCTTCAGAACTGCATCTAAATGGTCATATAAAATTGTGTAAACAATTAATCCGAACGCAATGTATGCGATTAACCAAAATGGTTTCTTTTTCAGAAATGGCATTTTCCCCGAAATATTAATGGTGCGCAGAAAAAGAAAAATATAAAAAATTTGTGCTATTAGAAACGACACCAATCCCACCATAAAATAGATAAAATCTATTTCGCTAAACATTAAAAGCATGTCGCCAAACCACGAAAAAATAAACGCAAACATTGCCAACCGCACTACCTTAGTATCAATATTTTTTGCGTGCATCAAAAAATATCCGCCAATCCAAATTAGAATAAATGGTTTAAAAGAATAATCTATCCATTTAATTTGCAACAACTCGCCAACAAGATCGCCAACAACTATTATCAGGAATAAAAGATGGAAAAGAGATTTTTTCATTTTGAATATTTTCTATAAAATTAGAATTATTCGAATGAATTCAAAAAACAAACTGAGAGGGATTAAAAAAAGTTAAGATAATCAATAACAGGCTTCGACCGCCACATACTTACTAACGTATTTATCAACCCCTTCTTCGAGTTCGATAAACTGTTTGGTGTAACCAATATCGCGAAGTTTTTGTATTTTGGCTTCAGTAAAATACTGATAACGTCCACGTAAATCAACAGGAGTGTCAACAAAAGA